>CAMJHJ010000064.1 GCA_946405485.1 uncultured Bacteroidales bacterium
GAAATCTGCGTGGTCGTCGTGATCTTGGTGCCGTCAGAGGCCGTCAGGACCACATAACCCGGCTCCGGTCCGTCCTTGGGGACCGTGATGCGGATCTCGCTCGGGACACCCGCCTTGACGACGGTGATGTCCGTGATGGCGGGCACGCCGGGGATCTCGATGGAAGTCACCTTGTCCAGGTTGCTGCCGAGGAAGCGGAGTTCACCGCCGCGTACGACAGGCTGGGGACCATAAACATTGAGAGCGACCACGTCCTGGACATACTGGTCGGTGTCCAGTTGTTCACGGGCACAGGACCCGAGCAGAACGATGGCCGAAAGGGCCACCATGGCAATGGAAAATATCTTTTTCATTTTCATTTCGCTCTAGATTTATTCGACAGGGACAGCACGGATGTTGTCGATCTTGATGACCGGATGGCACTCGGTGCCCGTGTAGCCGCCGCTTACGACAAAGATCGTCAGGGAGCTGAAGTCATCCTTCGTCAGCGAACCGCCTGCTTTCGTACCATCCATCTTGTAGATGAAGTTGCTGTAGGGGACGGATACGGTGACCCATTCGTCTGCCGTATCGAAAGAACCGGACGGATACCAGGGCGTATAGAGACCGCGCGGCAGGTCCGTACCGTTGAAGTAAGTGTTGTTGGCACCGGCCGTGGTGACACCGTAGATGTCCGGCACACCGGCTTCACCGCCGGTAATCTTGTCCACGCCGCCGACGATCAGCTGCATGGAACCAGCCATCCAGGGATTGGCACTGGGAACGAGCAGTTCGAACTTGAGCGCCATCTTCTCCCACTTGGAGAAATCGACCACGTCTGTCAGGCGGGGTGCATTGGCATAGGTGACCGGATTCTCCCAGTCGCCCGGCCAGTATTCGAAGGAGAAATTGCCGTCGTTCCAGCTGCCGGCCTCATCCAGCGTGACACCGGGATCACCCAGACGAAGGAAATTGCCTTCCAGGGAAGTAGCATCGCTTTCGATGACCTGGGCATGCCAGCCATGATTGGTCGGATGCGGGTCGTCATCGAAGTTGAAAAGCATGCCGCGGGTATCCATGTAGCGGAAACTGGACGTTGCTTCACCATAAACCGTAGTGACTGTGATCTCATTTTCCGTGGCACCTTCCGGCACGACAAAAGCAAGGGTACCCTTGGTGAATTCCTTGATGCGGGCTTCCTTGTCGCCGATCATGACGGTCAGCGGGACATTGGGGTCATCGATGAAATAATCGCCATAGAGTGTCGCAGTACTGCCGACAGGAGCATGTTCGTTGGACATGGACACGATGGACGGACCGGGGACCAGGACCTGGAAGTCGTATTCGACATGCTCTCCGGCCTTGTTATAGATGTAAATCTTGTTCGACACCTCTCCCGGAATCGTACTGGGGACATCGACGAGCAAGGTATGATCGGTAATGTAACTGTTGTTCAGGGTCGCCTCCTGGTCATTGAAGACCATCTTGTAGACGCTCTTGAGATTCTCGCCGACGAAACACAGGCTGTTGCCCATGTAAGCTGCCGTCAGCAAGGAGTCTTTCTGGGTGACATCGACCGGACGCACATAGTGGATGGTCGGCAGACCTTCCGACAGCACGAACTTGTCCGGTTCGTCCTCGCAGGCCGTAAAGCCCAGGACGAGAGACAACGCAGCGGCCAGATAAAGACCCGTCTTGGCAAATATGTTGTTCATTGTCATCTTTCGTTAAGGATTAGAACTCGATGGTGGTGAGATCGAACGGCTGAGCCGGCTCATCCAGGTGCTTGTTGAAAACGACATCCTCGGAGGGGAAAGGCAGGGCCTTGATCTTGTTCAGGATAGCGTCACGCCCGGGAACGGGGAACTCGTCCTCATTGTAGTTGATACCGGCGCCATTCCACACACCGTTCTCATAATAAGCCTTGTATACGTCATCCAGGGAAGTCGTGTTGGAACCGGCGCTGAAGTTGTTGCGACGCTGGCTCTGGATATCATTTACCGCAAAGTCCGGATTATAATAACCCACGCGGACATAATCGTACCAGCGGTCGCCTTCGAGGGCGAGCTCCAGGTTGCGCTCCTTCCATACCTGCTCGAAAGTAATGGACGACGGCTTCTCCGACAGGGTCGGGATGGCACGATGGCGCACGCGATAGAAGACGTCGAGGGCGAGCGGATCGCTCGTGGAGGAGCCGGGGCCCTTGAGCTTGGCCTCGCAATAGACCAGATACAGATCCGACAGGCGAAGGATATGGGTGGACAAACCATAGGACATCCGGGCAGCAGAAACACCCAATGCAGACATATGGTCGGCTCCGTCACCATAGAGGAACTTGACGCACATCGCGCCGGTCGGGCTCTTCATCATCATCTCGCCGGTCGCATTGGCCGAACCGCTCGGACCGTAGGCGGGATCATAGAAGAAGCGGAGGTAGTCAAAGCCACCCCAGTCTGTCCAGAAATAATCATAGACATCGCCGGCCAGCATCATCGTAGCCTTGCGACGGGTATCCACATCACTGCGCTGGGCAGGATCCTGCGTAGCACTCACGCCAAACTGGTCCTGCAACGCGATGGAAGGACCCGTCCACTCGCCCCAGCAGTCTCCGAATTCGTCGAAGCCCTTCGGGGCCAGGTCGCTCTGGAAGGCGTTCTGCACGGTCCAGGGCTGAGTGGAAGCATCCCAGTGCCAGGAGATCAACGCCTCGATGTTCTTGTTGTTCTGCATGCGGAACACGTCGCTGTAGTTCTCCATCAGTTCACGTCCGGAATTCTCAATGACATCTTTCGCATATTCGGCAGCCTTGTCCAGGTCGCTCTGGTTCAGGGTGCCGGAAACGCCCGCCTTCTGGAGATAAACCTTCGCCAGGAGCGCCTCTGCGCTGTAATAGTCGATACGCCCATCCTTATTGGCGACCTTCTTGGGCAGAAGCTTCATGGCCTCCTCAAGCAGCATGACGGTGTACTGATAGACATCCTCCTTGGGAGCCTTGTAAAGATCATTGTAATCGCCGGCGGCAATCGCCTGGGAAATGTCATGGATGATCGGAACTTCGCCGAAGGAACGGACCAGGAAGAAATAGGCGAACGCTTTCCAGGTCAGGGCCTCGCCCATCACCATATTCTTGACGGATTCGCTTACTTCGGCTTCCTTGGTCCGGTTGTACACCGTCGAAGCGTGTGCATTGACCGACCACAGGGACGAAGACATGTCGCGAAGCTCCTTGTCCGAGCCATTCACAGTAAACTGGAGGTAAGGGCTGGAACCCATGTAGTAATTACCGGAGAAACATTCACCGACACGGTAGAAACCCCGGATCACGTCAAACCAGGGAGAGTTGTACAGGTAATTGACACCCTGAATACATTGCTCATCGGTCTGGTAGAAGTTGTCACGGTTATAAGTATCCTCGGCCGGACGGTTCAGGAAACCTTCGCAGGAAGAGAATGCGAACACGGCCAGGATGACACTGAAGATAAGGGGCAGATTCTTTTTCATATTCATATCCTCCATCTTTAGAAAGTAAGGTTGACGCCGAAGGAATACACCGTCGGGGAAGGATAACGGCCGTTGTCCAGACCCATCACGTTGACGGAAGCCATGCTGACACCGATTTCAGGATCGTAGCCGGTGTATTTCGTGAAGGTATAGAGGTTCTGGATGTTGGCATAGAGGCGGATGTTCTCGAACTTGATCTTCTGGAGAACGGATTTCGGCAGGGAATAACCCAGCGCAATGTTCTTCAGGCGGATGTAACTGCCGTCTTCGATGTAACGGTCGCTGACGCGGTCGTTGTCGTTCGGGTCGCCGGTCGTAGCGCGGGGAAGCGTGGCGGAAGGATTGGAAATCCTGACATTGGTCAGGTCCTCATACCAGTTCCATACGTTCGCGGTCCCGTCATAGGTCTTGGCCGGATCGATGGGAGCCAGTTTGGAACGGTTCAGCACGCTGGCAGGCTGGTTGGCCCAGGCATTCTTCATATTGCCGGTATTCATGTTGAGGTAGTTGTACACCTTGTTGCCATAGGAACCGTTGATGAAGATATTGAGATCCCAGTTCTTATAACGGAAAGTATTGGTCCAACCGAAGGTGAACTTCGGCATCGGGGAGCCGATGTTGGTACGGTCGGACTCCGTGATATGACCGTCTCCGTTGAGATCCTTGAAGCGGATGTCACCCACCCAGGTCGTATTGTACTGGGTGTAGTCGGTCGGATTCTGGGAAGGATGCCAGATCCCGTTCTCATCGACGGTATGCGGCATCGTGTCGCCCTGCACAGGACCGGCCATCACTTCTTCCATCGACTGGAAGATGCCGTCCGTGACATAACCGTAGAAGCTGAAGAGCGGTTCGCCGATATTGGAGGCACTGACGATGTCGTTCCACTGGCCGTAACCGACGATGGAGGCGGAAGCCGTACCGGCAAGGGCCAGGAGTTTGTTGCGGTTGAGGGAAAGCTGGCCTTCGGTCGTCCAGGCGAAGTTGGCCGTCGTGACCGGATGCAGGGTCAGGGTGAACTCCCAACCCGTGTTCTGGATGGAGCCATAGTTGCCGTAAGGAGCAACCATGCGGGAAGATTCATTGCCGGATGTGCCCATGTAGGTCGGCATCTGGAGCGGCATCAGCATGTCGTTGGAGCGCTTGTCATACCACTCCGCGACCAGGTTTACCTTGCCCTGCCACAGGGACAGGTCGAGACCGACATTCCATTGCTGCTGCTTCTCCCACATGACGTCCAGGTTGGGGATATTGTTCTGGCGATAACCCCTGCCGAGACCGGTCGCCATCGCCGTCATGGCCGCGCCCCAGCGATAACCACCGATATTGGAGTTACCCGTCTGGCCCCAGCCCACGCGGATCTTACCGTCGGACAGGACCTTCTTGAGTCCCTGCGGGAAGAATTTCTCGTTGGTGAAGCGCCAGGCGAGGGCGAAGGAATGGAACGGAGCCCAACGACGGTTGGGACCGAAGTTGGACGAGCCGTCATAACGGAACGTATAGGTCCCGATGTAACGGTCGTCGTGGTTCCAGGTCTCACGGGTGAAGAAAGAGGCCATGGCGCTGCTGCCGAAGCCGTAACCGATGGTCGGGGTACCGCTGCCCAGGTAAGGGTTGTGCACATCGTTGGAAGGCAGGGCAGTGTTGTAGACGGACATATAGTTGTACCGGCTCTCCCACATCTCCTGACCCAGCATCGCAGTGACGCTGTTCTTTCCGAACTGGGTGTTCCAGGTCAGGTAGTTCTTGAGGGACCAGTAGGTCGAGCTGTTCTTCTGGCTGCGCATCTCGTTGGCGGAGCGCTGGTATCCGCCGAGATTGACCGTCGGGTTGAAGGTCTCGCCCTGGGAAGCGCTGATATCATAACCGAGCTCGGCATGCCAGACCAGCGAAGGCAGGATGTTGATATCGGAGAAGATGTTGCCCTGGAGTTTCTGACGCTTGAGGAGGATCTCTTCGAGCATGGCCATGGCAACCGGGTTGATGATCGAGTAGTTGTCCAGGGAGAGGCTGTAGTAGTTGCCGTCCTGGTCGTAGATCGGAGCGCTCGGCAGGGAGGTAAGGGTGTAATTGATGATACCCTCGTCCGAGTCGGCCAGTTTCATGTTCTCGTCCGTGGCGGAATAAGTGGCGCTCAGGCCGATTTTCCACCAGTCACGCAGTTTGGCGTCCAGGTTGGCACGCACGCTGTAACGGGAGAACTCGGATCCGATGATCGTACCTTTCTGGTCCATGAAGGAGCCGGACACATAGTACTGGACCGTATCGTTACCGCCCTGCACACCGATCTGGTGCTGATGCTGGGGAGCCGTACGGAAGATGGCGTCCTGCCAGTTGGTACCCTTGCCCAGGATGGAAGGATCGGAATAGTAGGCATTCTCATTCACCATGCTGACGGCGCGGAGGTCGTTGTAGTATTCAGCGAACTCGCGCAGGTTCAACAGATCGATGCGGCGGGTCTGGCGCTGGAGGGCATACATGCCGTCATAGGTAAATTTGGCCTGGCCGCTCTTACCACGCTTGGTGGTGATCAGGATGACGCCGTTCGCGCCCTGGGCACCGTAGATCGCCGTCGCGGAAGCATCCTTCAGGATTTCCATGGAAACGATGTCGGAAGGGTTGATGGTGGACAGCGGGGAGACCGAGGAAACGGCACCGTTACCCAGTGCGTCACCCAGACCGAAGTCTGCTCCGCTCTGGCCGCCGCCTTGCATGATGACACCGTCGATCACGTACAACGGCTCGGCATTGGCGTTGATGGTCGCCTGGCCGCGGACGCGGATGGAGGAAGAGGAACCCGGCGCGCCGGAAGTGGCGGTCGCCTGGACACCGGCTGCACGGCCCTGCAGGGACTGGTCGATGTTGGTGATGATGGAGCCCTTGATGTCGTCTTCCTTCATGGAGACGGAAGCGCCTGCAAGGTCACTCTTTTTCATAGTTCCGTAACCGACAACGACCACCTCGTCGAGGAACTCGCTGTCCTCCTGGAGCTTGATCGTAAACCGGGTCTGGGATCCCACAGGAATCTCCTGCGTCGTGTAACCGATCGAGGAAATGACGAGCGTGGCGCCGGGATTGACGTTGAGCACGAAGTTTCCGTCCAGGTCGGTCACTGTGCCATTGGACGTGCCCTTTTCGACCACGCTCGCTCCGATGACGGGACCGATCGCATCGCTGATGGTTCCGCTGACGGAAACCTTCTGTGCGAACAGGCTCGTACCCGCAAGGAGCATCAATAGGCAAGTAATGAGTTTACTTTTCATTGGACCTGATTTTGAATTAATTAGAATAATAATGATTAGTACTTACCGAAGAATGCGGCACGGGCCTCGTTCCAGACGGGCTCGGCCCACATCGCGTGTCCGCACGCGGGCACGCAGATATATTGTTTATCAGAAGTGACGTTGTTGTAACCGGCGAAATTGGTGTGCGGCGGGCAGGTGGGATCCTGCAGGCCGAAAGCCATCAGCACGGGGCAGGTGATGCGGTCGGTGAAATTCTTGATGTCGAAATAGCGCAGCATATCCATCAGCGCCTCCCGTGCGACCCCTTCCGCATCGGCATGCCGGAAAACCTCGTGCATGGGCCACCAGACGATGCGCGCATAATCGGGATAATCGCTCAGGAACGGGACGCTCGGCGCGATGGCCCGCATCTTGTCCGTCAGCGCGGCGCTGATCCAGGTGAATGCCCCGCCCTGGCTGTCTCCGCAGCCGAAGATGTGCGTCGTGTCGGCCTTCGGCAGGGAGGCGGCGAAGTCCACGGCGCGGACCACATCGCAGAAAGCACCCCGGTAATAAAAATCTTCTTTGGATGACAGGCCTCGGTCGATCCATTCGCCGTTACCCGCCTTGAAAATGCCCTGGTCGCGGACGCTGACCAGGTAATCGATACGATCCGGCTCGGTTGAAGGGTCACGGTAATAAGGTTCCGCCCCATAACCCATGAACTCGACGTGGACAGGATACTTCCCTTCCGCCACGGGCACATAAAGGATGCCACCCATCGTGGCACCGCCCCAGGACGGGATCTCCACATGGTAACACGTACGCGCCTCGGAAGAGTGGGCGGGAATCTCGGTATAGCGGACCTCCATCGGAACTTCGGCCAATTCGGCCAGGGTGGAGGCCCAGAACGCATCAAAGTCCTCCGGCCGGTCGGAAGGACTCTGGATCTGCTCGGGGTTGACCCCGATGTTGAACTTCTTCACACCGCCCAGGTCGACCCGGTAGAAACCGGGCTCCAGTTCTCCGAGCGGGAGCTCGACCTCCGTCCAGCGGCCGGGCCGGGTCCGGATGCGGATGCGTTTGGAGAATACCGGCTCCGCATCGGGATCCATCAAGTCGAGGTCCCGGAAGAGTTTGAGGTTGAAGCCGGCGAGCGGCACGCTGCCGGCCACTTTCACCTTGAGCCGGTAAGGGCCGGGGCCATAGAACATCCAGTCTTCACCGGGCTCCGCCTGGAAACGGATGACATGAGAGAGGCTGTCTTGAAAGGTGCTGACGACCGAAAGGGTGCTCCGGTCCGTCAGGTATACGCCGTTGAGCCCTTGGCCTTCCTGCGAAGGATCGCCGCAGAGATCGTCCCCTTCCTGCCAGAAATCGTGGCCGGGGGTCTGGCGCGCCAGACCGCTCCAAGCCCAGAAATTGCAACCCAGCAATTCCCCGCCTTTGCGGGCGGACTCCAACACGCGGGAGAAGACGTAGCGGTAATAGCGGTCTCGGCCCTCGGTCGTCGCTTCGCGGCTGAACGAGAACCCGTCCCGGGGATAACCGAACTCTTCGATCACGACGGGCTTGTGGAGCCGGCGGGCGATGTCGAGATGACGGTCGATGTAGTCAGCGGTCCGTGCAATGGCCGTTTCCACGCCGCCGGCGATGTCCTGCTGCGACACCCAGCTCCAGTTATACGGCCAGATATGGACTGTCATGTAATCGATGTCGGGGCAGTTGTTGAGCCGCTCACAAAGAGCGTAATCGCCGTCGTTACAGCCCATCGCGCCCTCGTTGCCGGTACTCACCTTGTGGACCGGATCCAGCGACTTGATCAGGGCTGCGGTACCCTGGACATAAGCCACGAAGGAGTCCACGGCGGCGCTGTCCCGGCTGAACGGACGGGGCTCGTTGCAGATCTGCCAGGAATAGACGGCATCCGAATCCTTGTAGCGGGTGACCACGCGGCGGACATGCTCTTGATAGAGCGAGACCGCTTCCTCATTGGAGGCAAAGCCGGCCATCGCCGTCATATAGGCGACATAGCCGTCCTTAGCCGGATGAGGCTGAACTCCGGCGCCGGCCTTTTCAAGCCAGGAACGATATCCGTCCTCGCTCCACTCCCAGGCATTGTTGAGAAACAGCACAACCTTCATCCCGTGACGGGAGAAACCCGCCAATGCGGCGTCGAGCCCCTTCCAGTCCTCGCCGGTCGCCAGGATGCGGACGTTCGTCAGGCCCCGGGCGCAGAGCGAATCCAGTTCCGAAGAGAAACGGGCCGGATCGGACAACGCCAACTCAGAGGCATACCACATGTTGGTGCCGATGAAAGGAAGGTCCGCAACCTCAGCGGACGGCTTGCAGGACGTCAGGAGGGCGGAAAGAAGGGTGAAAACCGCAAGAATTCTTGACTTGGAGGTTCCAGTGTTCATTTTACGCGCGTAAGTGACTGCAAAATTAGACAGTTACCCGCACATACACTAATAGAATTTTGTCAATATTCGCAAAGTTTTTGCTAAATGATGAACTTTTTCTTTTTGTACAGATGACGGAACTCGCGCGGCGTCATTCCCTTTTTATCCTTGAAAACCCGGTTGAAATTGGACAGGTTGTTGAATCCGCAGGCATAGCAGATGACCGAGATGCTCTCATTGGTGTCGACCAGGGAACGAGCGGCATTCCCCAACCGCACATCTACGATATAATCCGTTACCGTCCTGCCTGCATGGGTCTTGAAGAAACGGCTGCAGGACGAGGGGCTCATGCTGATCAGGTCCGCGATGGCATCCAGTGTCATCGGTTCGGCGTAATGGGCGTGGATATACTCTTTGATCCTTTCGACGCGGTTGCTTTCCGAATGGCGGGGCGCTTTGGCGAAAGCACTCGTCGCCAGCTTATGTCCCTCAAACTGGGATAGCTCGTGAAGGATCTCGATGCAACGGAGCACCTGCATGAAACTATCTGTCTCTAAGGAGATTGTATCCAGTTTAGAATACACTTTCATGATAGCTTCCTGAGGGAAACTCAGTCCTTGTCGGGCCTGGTCGAACATCTTTCGGATCGACTCGAACTGGTTCTTGGAAAGGAGACCCGCATCAAAAAGGTCCGGAGAAAACTGGATCGTGATCTCCCGTATGTCCTCCGAAGTGCAGGATCCCTGTTCCCAGACATGCTCCAGATGCTCGCCGGTCACCAGCACCAGTTCATAGGGTCCGATAGTCTCGATGCTGTCTCCGATGATACGCCGCACCCCCGCTCCGTTGCTGATAAAGTTGAGTTCACACTCGCGGTGGCTGTGGAGCGGATAGGTAAACTTGTTTTTATGGCGTTCGACGATGTAGAAACAGTCCTTTTCGGACAGGCCGGTGATTTCTGAGAGAACTTGTGTCATGGTCGGGTGGATAAGACTCGTTCAAATATACAATTTTCGCCAAAAATAATACTATTTTGACATTTTTCACATCGAAAAACCGTTTTTCGCCACATTCTCCTATTTTTGTGTGTATGGAAAGAATGAACCGATTCAAGCAAGAGGTCCGCGCCGAACTGGAGCAGGATATCCTCCCGTTCTGGACGCAACGCATGACGGATCCGAAAGGTGGCTTTTTCGGCCGGATGGACGGACTGGGACATTTGCATCCCGAGGCGTCCCGGGGCGCCATCCTCAATGCCCGCATCCTATGGACCTTCGCTTCCGCATACCGGATCCTGGGCGACCCAGCGTGGAAAAGGGTCGCCGATCAGGCATTCATGCAGGTCCGGGACCGTTTTTACGACCCTGTCTACGGCGGCGTCTATTGGAGCCTGGATGCGGATGGACGCCCCTTGGACACCAAGAAGCAGTTCTACGCCATCGCATTCGCCATCTACGGACTGGCGGAATATTTCCGCGCGACCGGCGAGGAGGAAGCGCTGGAGCTGGCGATCCGCCTGTTCCGTGACATCGAAGCGCATAGCCTGGACCCGGACAAAAGCGGCTATCTGGAGGCGGCGACCCGCGACTGGTCTCCCATCGCGGATATGCGACTGTCCGACAAGGACCGTAACGACGCGAAGACGATGAACACGCACCTGCATATCCTGGAAGGCTATACCGCCCTGTACCGCGTCTGGAAAGACGAGGCGCTGCGACACAGCCTGACGGCCCTGGTCGGAATCTTCCTGGACAGCATCGCACGCCCCGACGGACATCTGGGCCTGTTCTTCGACGAGGATTGGGTCTCTCAGTCGGAAATGGTCTCCTATGGCCATGACATCGAGTGTTCGTGGCTGCTGTGGGAGACGGCGGAGGAACTGGGCGATCCGGCACTGATGGAGCGGGTGCAGACCTGTTCAAAACAGATGGCAGAGGCTGCGATCGAAGGCTTGCGTGCAGACGGCGGGATGATTTACGAATACGATCCGGCGAGCGGCCGTACCGATGCGGACCGGCACTGGTGGGTCCAGGCGGAGACGGTCGTCGGCTGCCTGAACCAATATCAGCTGCGCGAAGACGAGGCCTGGCTGGACCGCGCCCTGCGATGCTGGTCTTTCATCAAGGAACATCTGCTCTGCCCCGATGGGGAATGGTATTGGAGCCTGCGCGCCGACGGAACGCCCAACACCGACGACGACCGCGCCGGCTTCTGGAAATGCCCGTATCACAACGGGCGCATGTGCATGGAGATTATCCGACGATCCACTTCCCGACCTTAGG
>CAMJHJ010000065.1 GCA_946405485.1 uncultured Bacteroidales bacterium
CGATATTATAGGTGTCCCCGTCCCGGCCCTCATGAAAGATGAGGTCGATCGCACGGGCGTGGTCTTCGACATAAAGCCAGTCGCGCACATTCTCTCCCTTACCATAGACCGGCAGCGGTTTCCGGTGGCGGATGTTATTGATAAAGAGAGGAATCAGTTTCTCGGGGAACTGATAGGGACCATAGTTGTTGGAACAGTTGGTCACCACGACCGGCAGGCCGTAGGTATCATGGAAGGCCCGCACGAAATGGTCCGAGGAAGCCTTGGCGGCACTGTACGGGCTGTGCGGCTGGTATTTCATCTCTTCCGTGAAGAAACGCTCACCATAGGCCAGATGATGCTTGCCGGAGGAGGCCTTCGTCGTGAAAGGAGGCTCGATACCTTCCGGACGGGTCATCTCCAAGGCTCCGTAAACCTCGTCGGTACTGATGTGATAGAAGCGTTTCCCTTCATACTTCTCCGGAAGAGACTCCCAGTACAAGCGCGCAGCCTGGAGCAGGCTCAAAGTGCCCAGGACATTGGTCTTGGCGAAGGTGAAAGGATCCTTGATGCTGCGGTCCACATGACTCTCGGCGGCGAGATGGATGACGCCGTCCACTTTCTCTTCGCGCATCAGGGCGAGCATCGCGTCGAAATCGCAGATGTCGGCCTTGACGAAACGGTAATTGGGACGGTCCTCGATGTCCTTGAGGTTGGCGAGGTTGCCCGCGTAGGTCAGTTTGTCCACATTGATGATCCGGTCCTCCGGATATTTCTCGACAAAGAGCCGGACGACGTGGGAACCGATGAAACCGGCGCCGCCGGTAATCAGAATGCTTCGCTTGTATGCCATATCAATCATTCAAATATTCAAAATCAGAAAAATCAGGGGCGATTTTCTCCCGGGCCAGATCCTTCGCGGAAAGGATCATCTCCTCCCGGGGAATCCGCCAGTCGATGCCGAGCCTGTCATCCATCAACTGGATGCCCGCATCTGCTTCCGGATGGTAAAACTCATCGCATTTGTACTGGAACACAGCCTCTTCCGAGAGAACGGCGAAACCGTGCGCAAACCCTTTTGGGATGAACATCTGCCGGTGGTTCTCCTCCGTCAACTCGACGGCGATATGCTGGAGGAAGGTCGGGGAACCGCGTCTCAGGTCAACTGCCACGTCAAGCACCGCGCCCCGGACGCAGCGTACCAGTTTGCTCTGGGTATAGGGCGGCTTCTGATAATGCAGGCCGCGGACCACGCCATAGCGTGACTTGCTTTCGTTGTCCTGCACAAAACGCACGAGCCCGACCTGCTCGTCGAACTCCCGTTGCGACCAACTCTCGAAAAAATAGCCCCGCTCATCCCCGAACACCCTGGGTTCGAGGATGACGACACCGTCCAGCTTGGTTTTGATCACTTCCATCACTCCAGATTATCAGATCCCGTCTGTTTGCACTCGTCTATCACCTTCAAGAGGTACTGCCCATACTGGTTTTTCAGCATCGGAGCCGCCAGTTCCCGCATCCGTTCCTCGGAAATCCAACCCCGGCGATAAGCGATGCCTTCCAGGCAGGCGATCTTCAGACCCTGGCGCTTCTCGATCACCTCGACGAAGGTGGACGCCTCGGAAAGGGAGTCGTGCGTGCCCGTGTCCAGCCAGGCAAAGCCCCGGCCCAACGTCTGGACCTTCAGTTCCCCGTCCGCGAGGAAACGCTGGTTGACCGTCGTAATCTCCAATTCGCCGCGGGCGGAAGGCTTGATGTGCTTGGCGACATCGACCACCTTGTTGGGATAGAAATAGAGTCCCACGACGGCATAGTTGGATTTCGGGTTGGCCGGTTTCTCCTCAATGCTGAGGCAGTTGCCGTCCTTGTCGAACTCCGCGACCCCGTAGCGCTGCGGATCGGACACCCAATATCCGAAGACCGTCGCCTTCCCGTCTTCCTCCGCCGTACGCACCGCCTCCCGGAGCATGGGCACGAAACCCGCGCCATGGAAAATATTGTCGCCCAGCACCAGGCAGGCGCTGTCGTCTCCGATGAATTTCTCGCCGATGATGAAAGCCTGCGCCAGCCCGTCGGGAGAGGGTTGCTCCGCGTAGCTGAAGGATACGCCGTAGTCGCTCCCGTCGCCCAGCAGGCGCTTGAACGCGGGCAAATCCTGGGGCGTGGAGATGATCAGGATATCCCGGATGCCGGCCAGCATCAGGGTCGAGATCGGGTAATAAACCATCGGCTTGTCAAAAATCGGCAGCAGCTGCTTGCTGACGCCTTTGGTGATCGGATAGAGGCGGGTGCCGGAGCCGCCCGCGAGAACGATGCCTTTCATGTCAGGATAGTCTGTTTAAACATTTTTCCAGGGAATCCAGCCAGTACGGGATCTCCACGCCGAAAGTCTCCTTGACCAGGGTCTTGTCCAGCACGGAATAGTGCGGACGCTCTGCCTTGGAAGGGAATTCATCGCTGTGGCAGGGACGGATGTCACAAGCCGTATGGCCGCTGAGCCGGGCGATCGCCCGGGCGAAATCGAACCAGGAGATGACTCCTTCGTCCGTGTAATGATAAACGCCGGTATGGTCCAGCTGGCCGTCGGCGATGACTTTCAGGATCAGGGCAGCCAGGTCCGCGGCATAGGTGGGCGTCCCCACCTGGTCGAAGACGCACTTCATCTCCGGCTTCTCGGCCGTCAGGCGGAGCACCGTCTTGACGAAATTCTTCCCGTACGGGGAATAAAGCCACGCCGTCCTGAATATCAGATACTTGCAACCTGAATTCCGTACGGCGTCCTCACCCTGGAGCTTGGTACTGCCATAAACGCCCAGGGGGTGCGGCTCGTCATCCTCCCGGTAAGGGATGGAAGCGTCTCCGTGGAAGACATAATCCGTGGAGATGTGGATCAGGGTCGCGCCGGTCTCCCGGGCGACCGTAGCCAGGTTGGCGGGGGCGACGTGGTTCAGCAGGTCCGCGAAACCGATATCATCCTCCGCTTTCGCCACATCCGTATACGCGGCGCAGTTGACGATGACATCCACCGCCTCGGAACGGCAAACGATACGGATCGCATCCAGGTTGGTGATGTCCAGATAAACCGTTTCCCGGCCGGGAACGGCATTGACATCGGAAAAGATGAAACGATGGCCCATTCCCTCCGACAGATTCCGGATCTCCGTGCCGAGCTGACCGTTGGCGCCTGTGACGAGTATATTCATTTCCCTTGGTTTCAATCACACAAATTTAACAAAAATATGCTTACTTTTGCATAAGTATGGCCAGTCAATCGCAAAAACCGACGATTTATCTTTACACGGACGGAGCCGCGAGTGGAAATCCCGGACCCGGCGGTTATGGCGTCGTATTGACGTGCGCGGGTCTGCGCAAGGAACTGTCGGGCGGTTTCGCCCTGACCACCAACAACCGGATGGAGCTGCTGGCTGTCATCAAGGGCCTGGAAGCGATCCGCTGGGAGCAAGCCCGGGTAGAGGTCTGGAGCGATTCGACCTATGTCGTCAAGGCTGTCACCGAAGGATGGTTGGACAAATGGCTCGCCACGGGCTTCAAGAAGAAGAAAAACGCCGACCTGTGGCTGCGTTTCAATCCCTTGTACCGGCGCCATGAAGTGACCTTCCACTGGCTGAAAGGGCACGCCGGGCATCCGGAAAACGAGCGTTGCGACCAGCTTGCGGTGGCCGCATACAAGCAACCGGACCTGCCTGAGGACAGCGGCTACAGACAAGAAGAAACTTTATTTGATCAATGATATGGCAAACGAAAGGAAACCCATCGTAGGCATCACGCAAGGTGACGGCAACGGCATCGGATACGAGGTCATCATCAAGGCCCTCTCCGATCCCCGCATCCTCGAGTCATTCACACCCGTCATCTACGGATCCTCCAAGATATTCGGCTTCTATAAGAAGCTGATCCATGAGATAGACCAGTTGGACACCAACGTGATCCGCTCCGCGAAAGAGGCGCACGCCCGCCGGATCAACATTGTCAACTGCCTGCCGGACAATGTTTTCGTTGAGCCCGGACAACCCACGCCCGAATCCGCGAAAGCGGCCATGACCGCACTGGAATGGGCGGTCCGCGACATCAAGGAAGGCAACATCGACGTCCTGGTCACCGCCCCCTTCAACAAGAAAGCGATGTCCCGGGAAGGTTTCGGTTATGCCGGCCATACGGAGTATCTCCAGAATGCTTTCGGGGTCAAGGATATCACGATGCTGATGGTCAGCGATGCGCTCAAGGTCGGCGTCGTGACGGGTCACATCCCGCTGAAGGATGTCTCCGCCAGCATTACCGAAGAGAAGATTCTCAGCAAATTGCGTCTGATGAAGGCTTCCCTGGAGCGGGATTTCGGCATCGACAACCCCAAGATCGCAGTATTGAGCCTGAACCCCCACAGCGGCGACGGCGGATTGCTGGGCGACGAAGAGGAGAAGGTCATCATCCCGGCCATCCAGAAGGCCCAGGATGAGGGTATCCTCGCTTACGGTCCCTTCTCTCCCGACGGTTATTTCGGCGTCCGGGAGTACAGTCTCTTCGATGCGACGCTGGCGATGTACCACGACCAGGGCCTGGAGCCCTTCAAGGCCATTTCCTTCGAGGATGGCGTGAACTACACCGCCGGACTCCCGATCGTACGCACGTCTCCCGACCACGGCACGGCCTATGCGATGGCAGGGCGTGACGAGGCGGATCCGGGTTCGATGCGTTCGGCCATTTACCGGGCGATCGACATCCTGCGGAAGCGGAAGGCGTATGATGAGTTGCAGGCTGGGAAGATGCGGCCGAGGGAGGGCGATGAGCCGAAACCCGAGCGCCGCAACGGCCGTCCCCAGATCGCCTGACCTGTCAGGTATAGCAGGCCCCGCACTTTCAGCAGCTGAGTTTTTAACCCTTCGGGGAATGCTGCTGAAAGTGCGGGGCCTGACTATACCCAAAGCGTATGCGTACCGGCGCTAGAGCAAGGCCTTCACCGCCGGGTTGAGGCGGTCGTATTCGTAGCCGCGCTGGAGGCCGAACTTCAGCAACTTCAAGCGCAGCTCGGGATCCCCCTTCAGCGTACGCGCCTTCGCCTCCAGGACAGCGCGCATCCGCGCATCCGCCTTATCGGCATCCACCTCGCCCAGCGCCTTGTCCACCGTGGAAGCATCGATCCCCTTCCCCCGCAACTGGAAGGCGATCTTGACCGGTCCCCAGCCATCCAGGCACGACTTGTCACGCGCGAACGCGGTCGCATAACGGAGGTCATCCACGAATTGATCCTTCACCAGCAAAGCCACCATGGCGGCGGCCGCCTCCTCGTCACCTTCCAAGCCTTTCAGCGCCTTCTTATAAATGTCTGCGCTGCAATACTCCTTCCGCGCGCAAAGCGCCTGCAGCGAAGAAAGCAGTTTGTCGTCCTTAGAAATCATATCCGAAACTGACGTAAGCTCCCACCTTCTTGTTCAAGTCGTTCCAACGGACATCCAGCCGGATCGGGCCGGCGATGGTCTTGAAACCCAGCTCGAAACAGGCTCCCAGCACCAGTTTGTTCTGGATGTCGAGGAAACCGCTGAGGGTATCCTCCGCCTTGAAGGCGCCCGCCTCAAAGGTCGTGAACAAGTTCTTGCCGAAACGAAGCCGCAGCGCCGCATCCGCCGACGCAAGATAATTATCCACCAGCATCATGCCGCCGAAACCGCAGAACGGGATCTGCTGGTCGATGTAGCGACCGGCCATCGTGCCGCCGATGAAGTTTTTAAGCGGCAGGTTGGTCATATCCTCGGCATCGCCGTTCAGCACCGCACGGGCGTTGACACCCATCAGCAGGGAAACGTGACGGCCGAAAGGAAGGGCGGTGCGGAAATGGACGGAAGCCAGATGTTCATCAGCGAAACCGATCTTCAGGTCCTTCGCGAAAACCCATTCATAATTCACATTGAAATCGATACCCCGCATCGTGAAATACGGGTCATCCAGCGTATAGGCACGGCCATTGGCGAACGCAGAGGTATAATTACCGCCCATGGAGGAAAGCACATCGCTGGATGCCGACACGTTCTGGTTGGAGAGCCAGTCCGTCGCCCGGATAAACTTGTTGCGCCCGCCGATATTAAAGTCCAGGTGCGTCCAATGGATGTTGGAGAAATACACCTCTTCCTGATGGCTCCAATACTTGAGCCGGAACAGGGCCTCGTCCGTCGTGACGTCCGCGGTATAGCCGCTGACCTTGGCGTCGAAATTGAGCGTAGGCGTCCGGAGTCCGTCGAAAGAAAGATGGGCCTGCGCATATTTGTTCTGACCGAGCTTGCCGGTCAGGTCAAACTTGACGCCGGAGATCTGATGGGCGCCGAGACCGACATTGACGATGGCGTCCACCAGCGTCTCATTGTCGGCACGGATACCGAAACCGAACTGATGGATCGGACGTTTCTGGCAACGGAATACGAGCCGATAGGGCTCTTCTTCTCCCAGCAGGCGATAAGTCACAGATTCGAAGGAACCCGTGGCAAAGATCATCGCGACCGCCTTATCGATCTGCGTCTTTCCGATCCGGTCTCCCGCCTTGAATCTCAACTTCTTGGACAGCCAGCGCGAATCCCTGTCCGGCATCCCTTCAAACTCGATGCTCGCGATCTGCAAGGGTGTCCGGCCGATGTCGTCGGCGGGACGGGCACGCAGCGTCTTCGACGCATCCGGCATCATCGCCTTCAGGGACTTCAGCGCATCGGCCTGACGAAGGGCGGCGGCATAGCCCCGTCCGACGATGGTCTTGACACTCTTCGTATCGAAACTGAGCATGTTATACTCGCGCAACTGGGGCTTGATGAAGATGTCCGCATTGTCCACGTTCTTGGAGAAAGCCTCGCGGCCCAGCATGTCGATGAAGGTCCAGAGGATATCGGCGATGTTGTTGATCTCCTCATAGGTCATGTCCTTGTCGGACAGGTCCACGCCGATGATATAGTCCGCACCCATCTCCCGGGCGATATCGGTCGGGAAGTTGTTGCGCGTGCCGCCGTCCACCAGCACCATGCCGTGGGTACGGACGGGATCGAAGAGGCCCGGGATGGACATCGTCGAGCGAAGCGCCTCGTTGATGGATCCGGAGGTCCAGTTTTTCGCCTTGCAGCTGACCAGATCGGAAGCCACGCAGCAGAACGGGATCGGGAAATCCAGGAAACTGACCGAATCTTGATAACCCGCGGAGATAGAACTGAAAATATTGTTGACGTGCAGGCCGTTGATGTATCCGGCCGGCAGACTGCGGGCGATGTTGTTGATCGGCAGGTCAACTCCCGTCGTGGGGTCTTGAACCATGCCGCTGCGCTCGACCGGAATCGACCTTTTTCCCTTTTTCTTGGCAGGCTGCTGCTCTTCCGGCGCCTGCCCTATCATCGCGCGGAAGACATCTTCCGAGTAATGGAACGGCACGGAGAGCATGTACTTTTCCTTGTACATCTTGGTCGCGTAGGAAATGTAATCCTGCGGGACCTTGTCGCTGAGCGCCAGGTTCCAGTCCATCGAGGTGACCAGCGAATCCAGGTAATCGACGTCGTAGCCCAGGGCGTACAGGCCGCCGACCAGGCCGCCCATGCTGGTGCCCACGACCACGTCGACGGGAATCTGCTGCTCCTCCAGATAACGGATCACGCCCACGTGCGCAGCCCCCTTGGCCCCGCCTCCGCTGAGCACCAGGGCCACCGTCGGCCGATGCTCGGTCCGGCGGATCCGGTCCAGTTTCTTCCGCACTTTTTCAAATGCCACAGCATCCCCTTCAGGATCCACACTGGCCGTGGCGAGCTGCGCGCCGGCACTCAGGGGCAGCAAAGCCAGGACTGCGGCAGCCACCCATTTCAAAGCCTTCCTATTCATCGTTCGTAACATTTTTATGTTTTCCGGCCAGCAGGCCGCAAGCCGCCAGGATGTCCTCGCCCCGCGAGGAACGGATGGTCGTGGTCACGCCGTGGGCCGAAAGACGGTCCCGGAAACGTTCCATCACCGCATCCGGCGACGTCTCATAAGGGAAATCCGGGATCTTGTGGAACCGGATGAGGTTGACCCGGCACTCCAGGCCGGAAAAGAGGCGCGCTAGCGCGTCTGCATGGCGTCTGTCATCATTGAAGCCTGCAAACATCGTATACTCGAAACTCACGCGGCGCTGCCCCGTGAAGTCGTATTTCCGGATCAGGTCCACCACGTCGCGCAGGGGCCAGGCCTTCTGCACGGGCATGATGGAAAAGCGCTCTTCCGGGAAGGGGTTGTGGACGCTGACCGCTAGATGGCACTTGCACTCATCCAGGTAACGGCGCAGGTTCGGCAGCACGCCGATGGTCGACAGCGTGATGCGTTTCGGGCTCCAGCCGAAACCCCAGTCCGAAGTCAGGACCTCGATGGCGCGCATGACGGCGTCATAATTGTCCAGCGGCTCCCCCATCCCCATGAAGACGGCATTGGTCAGTTCCTGGCTCTCGGGGATGGCTACGAACTGATTGAGGATCTGGGCGGCAGACAAATGGCCGTGGAAGCCCTGACGCCCGGTCATGCAGAAACGGCAGCCCATCTTGCATCCCGCCTGGGAAGAGACGCACAGCGTCTTGCGATCCGCATCCGGGATCACGACCGCCTCGACGGCGGAATCCTCCATCCCGCCCGGCATCGGGCAGGACACGGGGAAAAGATATTTGCGCGTCCCGTCCACGGATTCGGCGAAGCCGGCGGGCGCCGTCACTCCCGTGTCGTACAACTCTTTCAGCCGTTCGCGCCCGGCTTTGGAAAGATTGGTCATCCCGTCGAACGAAGCGACCCGGTGCCCATAAAGCCACTGCGCGATCTGCTTGCCCGCAAATGCAGGGAGGCCGGCCGCCAGCGCACATTCCTTGAGCTCCGTAGGAGTTTTCCCGAGAAGGCATTCTTTCATACCACAAAAATAATGAAAAATAATGCAAGATTGCAGCGTTTTTGATTATCTTTGCTTACCTGCGCCGGAGGTGCCGGCAAAGGGCACAATTTTATAAACAATAACATTATGGCTAAAGAAGTTGAAGGACAGGCCTCCGATATCAATGCCGCCAAACTGAAGGCATTGCAGGCCACGATCGACAAGATTGAGAAAGATTACGGGAAAGGGACGATCATGAAGTTGGGAGATCAGCCACAATGGGATGTGCAAGTCATTCCGAGCGGCTCCGTGGCGCTAGACCACGCCCTCGGCATCGGCGGGTATCCCCGGGGAAGGATCATCGAGATCTACGGCCCCGAGTCCAGCGGTAAGACGACCCTGGCGATCCATGCGATCGCCCAGGCCCAGAAACAAGGCGGCATCGCCGCGATGATCGACGCGGAGCACGCGTTCGACCGCACCTACGCCAAGGCCCTTGGCGTCAACCTCGAGACCCTGCTGATCTCGCAGCCGGACAACGGCGAGCAGGCCCTCGAAATCGCTGACAACCTGATCCGCTCCGGCGCGATCGACATCGTCGTCATCGACTCCGTCGCGGCCCTCACCCCGAAGGCCGAGATCGAAGGCGAGATGGGCGACAACAAGGTCGGCCTCCAGGCCCGCCTGATGTCCCAGGCCCTCCGCAAGCTCACCGCGAACATCTCCAAGACGAACACCTGCTGCATCTTCATCAACCAGCTCCGTGAGAAGATCGGCATCATGTTCGGCAATCCTGAGACTACTACCGGCGGCAACGCCCTCAAGTTCTACGCCTCCGTCCGCCTCGACGTGCGCCGTACCAACCAGATCAAGGACGGCGAGGAAGCGCTCGGCAACCGCACCCGCGTCAAGGTCGTCAAGAACAAGATGGCCCCGCCTTTCAAGAAGGCGGAGTTCGATATCGTCTTCGGTGAAGGCATTTCCCACACCGGAGAGATCATCGACCTCGGCGTCGAATACGATATCATCAAGAAGAGCGGCAGCTGGTTCAGCTACAACGGCGAAAAGCTCGCCCAGGGCCGTGAAGCGGTCAAGCAGCTCCTGCGGGACAACCCCGAGCTCTGCGATGAGATCGAAGCTGCGATCCGGGAAGCACTGGCCAACATAAAAGACTGACAATGAGCAAAATCATCCTCACAGGCGACCGGCCCACCGGTCGCCTTCATATCGGACACTATGTCGGATCCCTGCGCCGCAGGGTCGAGCTGCAGGAAAGCGGCCTGTTTGACAAAATCTTCATCATGATCGCCGACGCGCAGGCGCTCACGGACAATGCGGACAACCCGGAGAAGGTCCGGCAGAACATCATCGAGGTGGCCCTCGACTACATGTCCTGCGGTCTCGACCCGGAGAAATCCGTGCTGTTCATCCAGTCGCAGGTCAGCGAACTGACGGAGCTCACCTTCTTCTACCAGAACCTGGTGACGGTCCAGCGCCTCCAGCGCAACCCCACCGTCAAGGCGGAGCTCCAGTGGAGGGGCTTCTCCGAGAGTACGGACGGGGCGGACAACAAGGCGGGCACGCCCGTCGGTTTCTTCTGCTACCCGATCAGCCAGGCGGCCGACATCACGGCCTTCAAGGCCACGACCGTCCCTGTCGGCGAGGATCAGGAACCGATGATCGAGCAGACCCGCGAGATCGTCCGCAAGTTCAACGCCACTTATGGCGAGACCCTTGTCGAGCCGGAGATCATGCTCCCCGACAATGCGGCTTGCCTGCGTCTCCCCGGCACCGACGGGAAGGCCAAGATGTCCAAGTCCCTGGGCAACTGCATCTACCTGTCCGACAGTGAGGAAGAGCTCAAGGCCAAGGTCCGCGGGATGTATACGGACCCCCTGCACCTGCAGGTTTCCGATCCCGGACATGTGGAAGGCAATCCGGTCTTCACTTATCTGGACGCATTCTGCAAGAGAGAGCATTTCGGGAAGTTCGGTGAATGCTTCCACGGCAAGAAAGTCAGTTTCGATTTCCACTCGCTCGACGAGGTGAAAGCGCAGTACCGTGCCGGCGGCCTGGGCGACATGATGATCAAGAACTTCCTCTTTGAGGTGCTGAACGACACGCTCGCCCCCATCCGCGCCCGTCGCAAGGAGCTGGAGAAGGATCTTCCCTACGTCTATGATGTCCTGCGCAAGGGCAGCGAGACCGCCCGTGCGGTAGCCGCCCGGACGCTTGCGGACGTCAAACGTGCCATGCGGATCAACTACTTCGACGAGGGCGTGCTCGACGCCCTCATTGAAGAGCAGCAGAAAAAGTATCAGTAAGCATAGGGATCGAAGGCCTTGCCTCCGGCCAGGATTTCCTGCTTCTTTTCATCGAAGGTCACCTTCTCGCCG
>CAMJHJ010000066.1 GCA_946405485.1 uncultured Bacteroidales bacterium
TTTGACCCCCCGGCAGACAGGCAGGGCCCTCAAGAGAGCAGGAAAGAACCCTTGCGGGGAATGCTCTCTTGAGGGCCCTGCCTATCTGCCCGTCTGCCCTAGGCGATATAACTCGTCAGGAGTTTGAAGTGCGGGGCGGCCGACGGGCTGCCGATGCCGCGAAGGCAGCATTCCCCGTCAGGGTTGCTTTCTGCTGCCGGAACGGCGCGGCAGTCGGCGGGGGAAGCAACCTCGCAGGCCGGGTCTGGGATAAACTCCAGCGCCTCGACGCAAGCCGGCACCAGCACCGTCTCGCCCTGCCGCACCGGCATCTCCACCAGCTGCGGCTTCTCGAGAGATTTCGCCCGGCGCGTAAAACCGAAACATTTCTTCTCCCGCATCGGGGCAGGCTCGACGCAACGCAGTACGCCGCTTCCCTCCACGCAGATCACCGTCAGGAAAGAATCAATGTTGTGCAGATCCTTCTCATACGGCTCCGTCAGGTCATACAGGGACGTCGTGAAATACGGGCAGCGCACCAGGACGCTCTCCTGGTTAACAGCCTTCTGATACCCCGTCCGGTAATCCGGCTTCACCGAGAAATCAATCGCATCCTTCGCCAGTTCGGTATGCAGTTCGCGCGGCTTTCCGTCCAAGCCCAGCCGGCCGTAATCGTAAATGCGGTAGGTGATGTCCGAAGTCTGCTGGATCTCCGCCACGAAGCAGCCCGCCCCGATCGCGTGGATCCGTCCCGCCGGGATGAAAAACACATCGCCGGGGGCCACCGGATAGTCGCAGAGCACCTCCGTGACCGTCCCGTCAGCCACCTTCGAGACATACTCCTCGGGCGTGATCTTTTTAGACAGGCCCGACATCAGATGCGCCCCCTCGGACGCCCCGACGACATACCACATCTCCGTCTTGCCCTTCGACCCGTCGTGCCGTTCGGCGGCCAGCTTGTCATCCGGATGCACCTGGATGCTCAGGTCCGACTGTGCATCGATGAACTTGATCAGCAACGGGAACTCCGTACCCGTGCGCGCATACACCTTCGCTCCCAGCAGCCACTCCTTCCGTTCCGCGCAGAGCTCCGTGACGGTCTTGCCGTCAAACTCGCCGCCGTCGATGACGGACTCATGGCCCTTCACGCCGGAGAGCTCCCAGCTCTCGCCGATGTGCTCCTGCCCGGTTTCGATGCCCTTGAAAGGGGCGATCTTCTCTCCGCCCCAGACAACGGTCTTCAGATAAGGCTTGAACTTAAACATAAGGCTTTAGATCAAAGGTTCGGCGGTCATCGCGGCCGGCTGGGGGATGCCCATGAGCTTCAGGATGGTCGGCGCGACGTTGCAGAGAGCGCCGTCCTTGACCGTCTTGACCTCCGGACCGGCATTGATGACGATGAACTGCACCAGGTTGAGCGAATGCGCCGTATTCGGCGTCCCGTCCTCATTGACCGCGTAGTCGGCGTTGCCGTGGTCGGCGGTCAGGAGCACCACGTAACCGTGCTCGATGGCGGTCTTCACCACCCGGTCCACCAGTTCGTCGATGGTCTTGACAGCCTTGCAGATGGCCTCGTACACACCCGTGTGACCGACCATGTCGCCGTTGGCGAAATTCAGGATGATGGCATCTTCCTTCTCGGTCTTGATCGCCTCGATCAGCTTCTCAGCCACCTCGGGAGCGCTCATCTCCGGCTGCAGGTCATAGGTCGCCACCTTCGGCGAATTCACCAGGATGCGGTCCTCGTTCTCGAACGGGGTCTCGCGTCCGCCGTTGAAGAAGAAGGTCACATGCGCATATTTCTCCGTCTCCGCAATGCGCAGCTGGCGCTTCCCGGCACGGGCCAGGGTCTCGCCCAGCGTGTCGTTGACCGTCTCCTTGTCGAAGAGGATGTGCAAGCCCTCGAAGGAAGCGTCATAGGGAGTCAGGCAGCAGTAATAGAGCGGGATCGTGTGCATCCCTTCCTCCGGCATGTCCTTCTGCGTCAGCACGGCGGTCAGCTCGCGGGCGCGGTCGTTGCGGAAGTTGAAGAAGATGACGGCGTCACCCTCTTCAACCTTCGCCAGGGGCTCTCCGGCTGCATCCGTGATCACCACCGGCTTGATGAATTCATCGGTCACCTCGGCGTCATACGAAGCCTGGATGGCCTCGGTCGCGCTCGTAAAGCAGGCGCCCTTGCCCTCGACCAGCATGTCGTAGGCCTCCTTGATGCGGTTCCAGCGCTTGTCGCGGTCCATCGCATAGAAACGGCCGCAGACCGTGGCGACCTTGCCGGTCGTCTGCGCCATCTTCTCCTCAAGCTCGGCCACGAATCCCTTGCCGCTGCGCGGGTCGGTGTCGCGGCCGTCCATGAAGCAGTGGACGAACACCTTCTCCAGGCCCTGGCGCTGCGCCTCGGCAAGGAACTCATACAGGTGGTCCAAAGAGGAATGGACGCCGCCGTGGGAAGCCAGGCCCATGAAGTGCAGCTTCTTGCCCGTGGACTTCACATACTCGTAGGCCGCCTTGATCTCTGCGTTCTCCATCAGGGCGTGCTTGCGGCAGGCGATGTTGATCTTCACCAGGTCCTGGTACACGACGCGGCCGGCGCCGAGGTTCATGTGACCGACCTCGGAATTGCCCATCTGGCCGTCGGGGAGACCTACATATTCGCCGCAGGCGTGGAGGTGGCTGAAGGGATACTTGGCGCGCAGGGCGTCGATGTGCGGCTGTCCCTGGGTGTAGATGGCGTTGGAATGGTCATGACGGCCTTCACCCCAGCCGTCGAGAATCATAAGGAGTACTTTTCTGTTCATATCGCGTATTCTTTATTTTGACATTTTTTAAATCTTGCAAATTTAATAATTATCCGCGAGGAATTGAACAAACATCTTGTTACCTTTGCATTATAAGGAGACAACCATCTCTCCGCATCGACCGCAATGAAAAGAAAAAGCAGCCGTTTCAAAGGCACTCTCCCGAAAAACAAGCACCACAGCGCCCGCCACGCCGCCTCCAAGGTTTATCCTGAATACACCGGACGGGTCCAGATGACCCGCGAAGGCTTCGTCTTCGTCATCGTCGAAGGCCTGGAGGACGACATCTTCGTCAAGGCCTCCAAGACCCGCCAGGCCCTCAACGGGGACACGGTCATCGTGGCCGTCACGCGGGAAGCCGGCCGGGACCACCGGCGTGAAGGCGAAATCGTCAAGATCGTCGAGCGTTCGCAGCGGCCCTTCGTGGGCGTATACCACACCATCGGAGCCCAGGCCTGGGTCCTGATGCAGAGCAAGTCGATGCCCTACGATATCGAAGTCGATGCGGAAGAAGCCGCAGCGATGGGAGCGAAACGGGGCATGAAGGTCGCCGCCCTCGTGGACAGTTGGAACCGCAACGACCCCGCCCCCCGCGGCCACCTGGTGGACGTGCTCGGCATGCCCGGCGAGAATGAGACCGAGATGCACGCCATCCTCGCGGAATTCGGTCTCCCCTACCGCTTTACCAAGACGGTCAACGACGACGCGGAAGCCATCCCTTCGGAGATCACCCCCGAAGACCTCAAGGGCCGCAAGGATTTCCGGGACACCCTGACCTTCACCATCGACCCCGCCGACGCCAAGGACTACGATGACGCCCTGTCCTTCAAGGCTTTGCCCAACGGCAACTTCGAGGTCGGCGTCCATATCGCAGATGTCTCCTGGTACGTCAAGCCCGGCAGCGCCGTGGACAAGGAAGCCCAGTACCGCGGCACCTCGGTCTACCTTGTGGACCGCACCGTCCCCATGCTCCCGGAGAAACTCTGCAACAACCTCTGCTCCCTGCGCCCCGGTGAAGACAAACTCACCTTCTCCGCCGTCTTCGAGATGAGCCCCAAAGCCGAAATCAAGAACCGCTGGTTCGGCCGGACCATCATCAACTCCGACCGCCGCTTCAATTATGAGGAAGTGCAGGCTTTCATCGAGTCCGGTGAAGGCGCCGGCGAAGTGGAAAAAGCCGTGCTGGAAATCAACAAATTGGCAGCCATCCTGCGCAAGAAGCGCTTCGACGCCGGCGCGATCAGTTTCGACCGCCCGGAGATGAAGGTCTTCGTGGATGAGACCGGCAAGCCCGTGGACGTGCGGGAAATGGTATCCAACGAATCACACTGGCTGATCGAGGAATTCATGCTCCTCGCGAACCGCAACGTCGCGGAATGGGTCGCCACCGGCGGCCAGATGAACGGCGTGGCCTCCAAGAAAGCCAAGACCTTCGTCTACCGTACCCACGCGGAACCCAATTCCGAGAAGATCGAGGGACTGCGCAAATTCGCGGGCAATTTCGGTTACAAGATGGGTGAGACCGGCAGCCCGGAAAAGACCGCCCGTTCGCTGACGGCCCTGCTGGGCGCCGCCAAGGATAAGCCCGAATACAACGCCATGCAGATGATCGCCCTCCGGGCCATGGCGAAAGCAGCCTACACGACCGACAACATCGGCCACTACGGTCTGGCGTTCAAATTCTACACGCATTTCACCTCGCCGATCCGGCGCTACCCCGACCTGATGGTCCACCGCCTGCTGTCCACATATCTGGCGGGCGGAGAAAGCGCTTCCCTCCCTTTCTATGAGGATCAGTGCAAGCACGCCTCCGAGCGCGAGGTCATCGCGGCCGAAGCCGAACGCGCCAGCATCAAATACAAGCTCGTGGAATTCATGCAGGACAAGGTCGGACAGGAGTTCGACGGTGTCGTGTCCGGCGTCACCGAATGGGGCATGTATGTCGAGATCGAACCCACCAAGGTCGAAGGCATGGTGCCGCTGCGCACCATCCGCTCCGACTTCTTCGAATTCGACGAAGAGCGCTACCGCCTGGTCGGCCGCCGCACCCGCAAGGTCTACACCCTGGGCGACAAGGTCCGGATCAAGGTCAAGGAGACCAACCTGGAGCAGAAGCTCCTGGATTACGAACTGATCGAGCCCGGCCTCAGCGACCGGGAAGACCTGGCAGACAGCGCCGACTACCCCGACGAAGGCATTTCCGAAGAGCAGGCGCGCCTCGAAGCGATGACCGACCGTCCCTTCTACGCCCCCGTCGCCCGCAAATCCTCCGCCCGCAAGAAGCGGGGCAGATAAACGGCAACGTCGGTCGGACAAGTCCGGTACCGGCGTTACTCAGCCGCAGCGCAGCGAGGATGGACGTAGCCGGTACCGGATCTTGCCGGCCGGCCGTACGCATCATCTGAACTGCGAGACAACCGTATTGAGGGATACGCCGAAAACAGAGCGCACGATGGGCTCCAAGTCAGCCGGAGCCCCCTCCAGATGCATCGTATACTGCGTATGGGTCAAAGTCTGACCCGGCTCCAAAGCCGCACCCGGCGACGAAGTCTCGATCTCAAAGAAAGGTCCCATCACCACCCCCGTCTCCGTAGGGCCGTCATTGTACGAATTGATCACATCCCCTCCGAACGCATCCTCCTGCGGTCCCCACTGGCTGTTCACATAATCGCAAGGCCCCGAAGGCACCGTATACTTCAAGATATTCAGCACCCCCGAAGCGGAATCATAACTCCCGCACAGGTCCCGGGCACTGCCTGCCGGCAAGCCGATCTTGGAACGGAAAGCCCCGTCGATCTTGAAAAACACCATCCCATCCTTCACCTTCAAACGCTCCGGAGGCATCGCGCCGAAATAGTCATCCTTGACGATACGCCCCTGACAATCAGGGTCATATGGAATAAACACAGTCGTCGTGGGCGAAGGGTTGAAACAACCCAGCAGCCACACTGACGGCATCCCCGTCTCCCGCGACCAGGCAGCCGATCCCTCATTGGTCAGGGAATTGTCCGTCCGGTACACCACGACGCGCACGCCCTCACCCAGGCGGACACCCAGCAAAGCCTCGGTTTCCTCCCGGCTCACCAACGTGACCTCCCGCCGGAAACCGATTTCGAAACGGCGCCCGGAAGCATTCTCCAGCGAAGCCTGCGCGGTATAGCAGACGGAAGTGTCACTGACCGACTCCACCGCAAACGGATCGGAATCCAGGATCGACGGCACCTTCCAGTGCGCATACACCTGCTCCTCGCCGGGACGGAAGAACCAGGAGAAAGGACCGCCCTCCGGACCGATCCAGAAACGCTCCTCTCCCCCGTAGGAATTGAACTGGGGATTGAACTCCCCGGACGCGATGAAGCCGTGGTTGATCCAGCCATAGCCCGCAGCGGCGCGGCCGCCGGCCGTCGAAGTCATCACGCGTCCCTGCCAGGCAGGCACCGTCAGCACCCGGGACATCCCGTCGGCGCTGGAAAGCTCGACGGTACGGATCCCCCGCTCCGCGAGGAAGTCCTTGTCATAACCGTAGGTCCCCATCTCCGCCCTTCATGTCAGTCCGCGGCCCTTCAGGAAAGGCTGCGTGTCGGGCTCGCGGCCCATGAACGACTTGAACAGCGTCATCGGCTCCTCGCTGCCGCCCTTCTCCAGGAAAGTCTCCTTGAACTTATGGGCCAGCCCGACATCCCAGACGCCATGCTCCTCAAACTTCGAGAACGCATCCTTGTCCAGCACCTCGGCCCACAGATAACCGTAATACCCGGCGCTGTAGCCGCTGCTGAAGATATGGTTGAAATAGGTCGTGCGGTAACGCGGGATGATCTCGTCGATCAGACCCATCTCCTTGCAGACCTTCGACTCGAACGCATCGATGAACTCCGGGCCCGCTTCGGCCGGAATCTCCGTCAGTTCATGCCACTTCATATCCAGTATCGACGCGGCGCACAGCTCCGTCGTCATGAAGCCCTGGTTGAAGGTACGGGCGGCCAGGATCTTCTCCACCAGCTCCGCGGGGATCACTTCCCCGGTCTGGTAGTGTTTCGCATATTTCGCAAGCAACTCGGGCTGGAAAGCCCAGTTCTCGTTGAACTGCGAGAAAGTCTCGACGAAATCGCGCGCCACACTCGTGCCGCTGACCGTGCGGTAATGGCACTTGGAAAGCAAGCCGTGCAGCGCATGGCCGAACTCGTGGAATGCGGTCTCCACATTATCCACGCTCAACAGCGCCACCCCGTCCTCGGGTGCGGCGAAATTGCCCACGTTGACGATGATCGGACGGATGTCGTTGCCGGCCTCATCCACATACTGGTCCCGGACATTGTTCATCCAGGCCCCGCCCCGCTTGCTGTCGCGCGGGAAATAATCCGTCGTGAAGATGCCGATCAGGGAACCGTCTTCATAGGTCAGCTTATAAGTCTGGACCGCCGGATTGTACACGGGCACTCCCTTGATCTCCTCCGCATTGACCCCGTAAAGGAACTTCGCGGCCTCGAACAAACCTTTCTTGACATTACCCGCCTCGAAATACGGCTTGGTCAGATTCTCGTCCAGGTCATATTTCGCCTTGCGCACGCGCTCGGCGTAATACCACCAGTCCCAAGGCTCGATCTTGCTGCCGGCGGGCAGCACTCCGGCCTTGACATCCTCATCCATCACCGCCTGCATGTCGGAGACTTCCGTCCGCGCCTTCGCCACGGCCGCCTTCATGATGTCATCCAGGAAAGCGTCCACGGTAGCGTGGTCATGCGCCATCTTATCCTGCAGGATGTAATCGGCGGGATTGTCAAAACCCATGATCTGCGCCTTGCGGATCCGAAGACGCATCACGTCCAGGATCAGGGCGCGGTTATCATTCTCGTTGCCGTTGTGTCCGCGGGATGAATAGGCTTTGAACATCCGCTCGCGCAGCGCACGGTCGGCCGTTTCGGACATCGCCACCGGATATGCCGACACGCTGATGCCGAACTCCTGCTTGAAGGCATTGGACTCCGCCAGGATATTGTTGCCGATCTTGTTGATCTTGGACGCCATCTCGGCATTGATCTGCTTCAGTTCCTCCTGGGCGGCCGCATCCAGGCCCACGCCGTTGCGCTCGAAGGCCTCAAAGATCTTTTTCAGGACCATCTGCTGCTCCCGCGTCAGGCCGCTCTGGTCGGCATTGTACACCGCAGCGACCTTCTCGTACAGAGCCTTGTCCATGTAGATCCCGTCCTCATGGGCGGAAAGCAGCGGGGTGGCCTCCTCGATGATCGCTTCCATCTCGTCGCAGTTCTCCGTTTCGCTGACATTGTACAGCACGCCCGTCACCTTGGCGAGCAGGCCGCCGCTGCAGTCGAAAGGAGCGATGACGTTCTCGAAGGTAGGAGACTCCTGGGAAGCGATGATCGCGTCCAGTTCCGCGCGCTGGGCCTCGATGCCCGCCTTCACGGCCGGGATATAATCTTCATACTGAATCTTTTCGTACGGCGGGATGCCGTAGGGCGTCTTCCATTCCTGAAGGAAAGGATTGGTACGGGCGCAGGAAGCCAGAGCCATGGCTGCAGAAAGGATAAGGATTACTTTTCTCATTGTCATTCAGCGATTTCCACACCGTCGAGATCGATCAGCGTGAACTGGTTGTTGCCATTGTAATAGGTGAGCAGGCCGGTCAGGTTGACCTTCGCGCCCTTCAGGATCTTCGGATCGATCTGGGCGTCGGCGAACTTGGCATAGCCGCTGGTGCGCACCTGCAGGTCCGTCTTCCCGATCTTGAAATACTGGCTGAGGGTGTAGGCGGACGCGGCATTGTACAGGCTCTTCCAGGTCTCCTTGGTCACGGCCCCGTCGAAAGCAGACTGCGGCTCGACCTTCCCGTTCGGGGTCATGTAAGCCTTGAACCCGTTCTGGGACATGGCCCAGGTCGTAACGCCGTGCGTGCCGTCACGAAGGTAGGTGGCATTGTCAGACTTGTCATACAGGATCACGAAGATCTGGTTGCCGTAAGTCAGGCCTTCCACGCGGACGAAACGGCCGAAATTGGCCGCGTCCTTGATACCGGCCTCATCGATCAGCATCGGAGCGACGGGCGTACCCAGCGGTCCCCGGAAGATATGGGCATCGATCAGGTATTGCACGTCCAGGTAAGCGGTCTCATAAGACGGCTTGATATCGAGCCAGGCCGGCTGGTCCGTCCGGTAGCCGAGCTGGACCATGCCGCCGTACTGACCGAGCGCCAGGCCCTTGCACTTGATATACACCCACTGTCCTAGCTTATAGTCGTTGTAGAGGGAAGACTTGCCGATCTTGATCTCGATGGCGCCGGTCTCGTCCTGGATGTAGAAACTCCGGTACACGTTGCCGGAAACATCCGAGGAAATGACCTGGCCGCCGATGACGAGGTCCTCTTCAAGGACGACAGGCTGGCCGGGCGTCGTATAGAGCGCTTTCAGCTGCGCGATGGTCGTATTGACCTCAGGCAGTCCGGCGTAGGGATCCACGGGCGATTCGTCCGGGGTAACGGGATAGATGTCGCAGGAAACGGTCGCGAAAAGGGCTGCAAGCAGCCAGACAAATATCTTTTTCATACGCCTAGAATCTGAAATAAACATTCAACATATAGTTGATTCCGCTCATATAGAAATACTTGGGATCGAACGGATAATAGCGTTCGCCGCTCTTGGTGTTGTCGATCAGACGCGTCTGCTCGTAACCGCCGGTCTTGACCTTGCGGTTGTTCAACAGGTTCTTGACCTGCAGGGAGAAGCCGATCTGGTTGCCATGGGTATACCAGGACTTGCCGACACTGAAATTGACGAGGAAGGCAGGGTCGAACAGCTCCTGGGCAGCCAGCGTCTCGATTTCCACGGGCGTGACCACGCCGTCGCCGCCCGCCGTCGCCAGGTCGGTCCGGCTGAGCGGGCTCATCTCCAGGTATGAATTCGCAAAGTAATCCACATCCGCGTCGATGAACCAGTAATTCTTGTTGTAATTCAAGCCCAGGCTCGCCGCCAGCTGGGGCGTCGAAGGGATGAAATGCTTCTGGTAATGATCCACCTCGGTGGTGAGATTGCCTTCGGCGTCGCGCTTGAAGATGGGATGGCTCATCCAGTACGGGACGATCTCATGGTCCACGACCATCTCCGAGCTGTTATCCACGGTCATCGTCATGTACGGATTGGACGTATAGTAATACGAGCCCCAGCTCAACACGCCCTGCAGGGCCAGGTTGGTCACCGGAGTCGGGACCTTGAATCCCAGCTCGATGCCCTTGTGGACTTCGTCGATGTTGCTCATGGCCGCATTGACGAATGAACCCTGAAGGTCATTATAGTAGCTGCGCATCGTACTCTGGTCCATGATGTTGGTGTAGAAGGCCGTCACGCGGACGTTGACGCCCTGGTAGGAATACTGGGCGTTGATGTCCGACGAGAAGGTCTTGAACGTCGTCAGGTCGGGGATCAGGGTGTTGCGCGTGCGGGGAGACAGGAAAGCCTGGTTGAAGGTCGGGGAATCGTGGAACAAACCCACGTTGCCGTAAATCCGCATCCGGCTGCCCAGGATGACTTCGGCGCCTCCCTTGACGGCCCAGGTCGGGAAATAAGCCTTCTTCGATTTGCCCTTGGACGAGATGACTTCGCCGAAAGAGTCATAGGTAGTCAGCTTGTTGCCGTCTTCGTCATAGATCTCGTTCCCGTTCTGGTCCAGTCCGGCAAAAAGACCCTTCCGGACCAGGCCCTCACGCCAGATCGCATGGTTACCGATCTGGCCGGCCAGGTTGAAACTGAAGGTGCCGAACTTGAAGTGGTTGTCTATCCAGCCGTTGTACTTGTGGACGTGGGCGTAATAGTCATAGCCGTATTTGTCACCCTTGTACAGGACGCGGGCTTCCCCGGCCATGAAATAATAATCCAGGTCATTCTGGACCCGGGCCCGGTTGGACGCGAAATCGCGCTCGGCGAAATTGTCCAGGTCTACGAAATAGTCACCGCCCAGCAGGTCGGCGATGATCTTGTAGTTCTCGGTCCGGTTGAACTTGATATTGAAGCCTCCGGTCATCTCGTACCAGCGGAACGGCTTCATCTGTTGCGTCCAGGCGAAGTTCAAATCCTTCTGGTCGACATGCCGCTCCTCCTGCACATACTTGGACCTGGCATAGCCGAACGCATTGAGATTCATCCTGTTGACCTGATAGAGACGGTCCCAGTTGAGATGGGTCGTGGGGGCATAGTCACTCTCCCAGGCTTCCCGGGCCCAGTAAGACTTGCGCATGTCGGTCCGGTCATAGTCCGGATTCTCATTGTAGAAATAACTGGGCAGGTTGCGGTAGTAGTCCGGACG
>CAMJHJ010000067.1 GCA_946405485.1 uncultured Bacteroidales bacterium
CGAGGATGACCTCCTTGGTCTGCAGGTTATCGCTGAGGAAGAGGCTGCGCCAGTCGGGGATCAGTTCATACTTGCCGCCGTCGATGATCTGCTTCGCGGCATCGGCGGCGAGCTCGTAGAGCTTCTCCACGGTGTAGTTGGTGAAGGGCTCGCCCTTGACGGAGGCGGTCACGTTGTTGTACTTGCGGAACGAGGCCTCGTACAGGCAGGCGCGCATCTTAAGGAACAGGGCGACCTCCTTGCTGACGCAGGTGGCGTCGGGGCTGGTCGCGGTGATGTGGTCGATGGCGTAGTCGAGATCCTCGAGCACGTGCTTCATGATGACGTCGCGGCTCTCGCGGTCCTTGTGCTCGTAGTCGGTGTCGGCCGCGCCGATCACGTGGTCGAACCAGGGAAGGTCACCGTACTGCTGGACCATCTGGTAGTACTTCCTGCCCCGGAACAGGCGGACCTGGGCGATGAAGTTATCCTTCTCGGCCTCGGACAGGGCGGCGGCAGCGGAACTGTTGAGCTGGGTCAGCACGTAGTTGTACTGAAAGATGTCGTCCCATTCGCCCCATTTGTCGGTGGAAGTCGCAGAATAGCCCTTCTGGAACCTTGCGGAAAGGTTCTGGGCAGGGAAATAATCGGTCGGAACGTCCTTGCTGTAAGCACTGGTCACGGAGCCGAAGCCGCCGTAGAAGCTGTTGATCACGTACTGGACGTTGGTCGCGCTGCTGAAGACCTTCTCGTATCCGGGCTCGTTGGGATTGTACTCCGACAGGTCGCAGGAAACGGCGAAAGCGAACGCAGCACCCAGGGCAATGATAGAAAGTATCTTTTTCATAATCATATCCATATTAGTCGTTCACGATGCAGACGGCGAGACGGTTGTTCTCCGGAGTCCAGGAGGAATCCTTCTCGGTGCCGTAGTATTCAGTAGAGATGCGGTCGGGGCCGATGCCGGCGGCCTTCAGGGCCTCGGCGACGACTTCGGCGCGCTCCTTGGTAAGCACGAAGTTACGCTGCTCGGTACCGGTACCCTGGTCGGCGTAGCCGGTGATGCTGACCTTCGCGGAAGGGTTGGCCTTGAGGACCTTGACGAGATTGTCGACCTTGTAGGCCTCGGAGTCGCGGATGACGCTCTGGTTGATCTCGAAGTAGATGTCCTCGAGATGGATCGCCTCGGCGCGGCGGACGGCCATCGGCTTGACGTCAGCCTTGGCGGCCTCGCAGTCGTCCTTGGCCTTGAGGGCCTTGGCGAGTTCGGCGCGGAGGGCGTCGGCCTCGGCCTTGGCCTTGTCGGCGGCGGCGTTGGCGGCGTCAGCGGCGGCGTTCGCGGCGGAGAGGGCGGCCGTCAGGGCGGCCGTGTTGGCACCGGCGTTGGCGGCCTTGGCGCTCTTGGCACCGAAGGTCACGTTCAGGCCCAGGGAGAAGGTGCGGAGCTTCGGATACTGGAAGCCGTAACCGTTGAACCAGTTGAGGGCTTCGGTCGGGTCGTCACCGCCGTAGGTGAGGGTGGTGATGTCGAAGTCGCGGCCGAAGATCTTGTAGAAGGGAGACCAGTTCCAGAGGTTCTCGCCGGAGAAGTAGATCTTCGCGGCGGTCATGCCGACCTTGCTGATGATGTTGCGGGGCAGGTTGTAACCGAACTGCAGGTTCTGCAGGTTGATATAGCCGGCATTGTAGACATAGGAGTCGATGGGGAAATCGGCATACTTGACGTTCCAGTTGGTCTGGGTGTGGTCACGCAGGAGCCTGTGTCCCTGGGAGAGGCCGGGCAGGATGGCGGTGTCGGGATTGATGAATTTGCCGTTCTCATCGAACTTGGCATACTTGTCGAGGGCCCACTTGGTCATCGGGCCGTAGGCGTTGGCATACAGGTTGAACGGCAGGAAGCCGCCGTATGCGATGAAGTCCTGGTGGATGATGCCCTGGAAGTTGGCGCTCAGGTACCAGTTGGCCCAGTCGAAGTCAAATCCGAAGGAGAAGGGATACCGGGCCCACTTGTTACCGATGATTTCAAGGTCGCCCTTGTCATCGAGCTGCATGTTGCCGAAGTCGATCTTGTCGTCGCCGTTCAGGTCCTTGATCCAGAGGTCACCGACACGGATGTCAGACTGCTTGGAGTGATAGCGCATGTCTTCGTCGGCGATGACGTAAGGCTTGCCGGTACCGAAAGCGTTGTCGATCTCGTCCTGGGTCTTGAACAGACCGTTGCTGCGCAGACCGTAGAAGTCTCCGAGCCGCTGTCCTACGTGATAGGTGAAGGGCTTGATGCTGCCGGATTCGTTGCCGTTGTACTCGTCGACGATGGCGTAGTGGTCGCTGATGGAGGCGTGGAAGCCGAAGTGTCCGGGACGGCCGGCCATCATGAACGGCTGGTTGAACCGCACGGTCAGCTCCCATCCGTAGGTGGACATCGAGGCGTTGTTGCCCAGGTTGCTGTTGGCGCCGTACTGGCCGTAGACGGAGGCGTGCTCGGTACCGGGAGTCAGCATGTCGGTGTTGCGACGGATGAAATAGTCGTAGGTGACGTCGAGCTTGTTGTTGAAGAACGAAGCGTCGGCACCGACGTTGAAGGTCTTCAGCTTGGACCAGGTGTACTGGAAGTTGGTCACGTCGGGAACCTCATAGACACGGTAGGTGGAGGCTCCGTTGATGACGCGGTTGCTGGCGACGTCGATGTTGAAAGTATCCTCGGTGTTGTAGGCGCCCGCGCTCATGCAGTCACCCAGAATACCATAGGATACGCGGAACTTGAGGGCGCTGATGAATTTAGGGCTGATCTTCCACCAGGGCTCCTGCGAAACACGCCACGCGGCGGAAGCCGACGGGAAGAAGCCCCACTGGTACTGGTTGACGTACACGGAAGATCCGTCATAACGGCCGTTGAACTCGAGCAGGTAGCGGTCGTCGAAGGCGTAGTTCAGGCGGAAGAAGACGCCGGCGTTGCGCCAGTGCTTGGCCTTGCTGCCGTCCCAGTACTGCGCATAGCCGGTCGCAGCCTCGCCGTTGCGCTCGATGGTGCCGAGGGCGTAGGCCCAGGGGTTGGCGGCGTCCGCATCCCAGTAGTCGAGGCCGTACATCTTGATCTCCTCGTCCATGCGGTTGCGCTTCTCGTAGTTGTAACCGACCATGGCCTTGAGCCAGTGCTTGTCGAAGGTGTTCTCGTACTCGGTGTAGGCATTGACGACGCTCCAGTCCTGGGTGGTCGTGTTGCGCCGGATGCTCTGACGGTACATGTCGTTCTTCGCGGGATTGCCGTTGTCGGGCTGCGTGAAGGTCATGATGGCCTGGCCCGTGGCGGGATCCACGGCGTCGCTGTACCACACGCCCGCATCCTTGGTCTCGAACTTGATGTCCTTGGTGCGGTAGGTGTAGTCGGCGTGGAAGCGGAGGGTGTTGTCGAAGAAGGACGCGGCGAGGGAGGTCGAAGTCCTGAAGGCGTCGACGTCCTTGGTCTTGCCCTTGCGCTTGTAGGAGATCGGGTCATAAGAGTCGCCGATCAAGCCGGAGAGAATGAAGCCGCCGGCCTTGGTGAAGGTGCCGTCCGGGTTGTAGACCGGCCAGGTCGGGGCGCCGTAGGTCTTCGCACGGACCTGCGGGGCGTTCATGCCGTTACCGTTGGAAGAAATACCGTAGTCGACCTTGTCCTTGGCGTACTCGATGTTCTCGCCGATGGAGAGCCAGTCGGTGATCTTGATGTCGACCTTCGAACGGAGGTTGTATTTCTTGTAGGGGTCGGACTTCCCGACATAGATGCCGGCATAGTCATACATACGGCCGGAGAGCAGGTAGCTGACACGGCCGTTGTTGCCGCTGACGGAGACGTTGTGGATCTGAGAGGAGGTGCGGTCCTTAAACATGGCCTTCCACCAGTCGGTGCCACCGTAGTACTCATACTTACCTTTGTTGGTCGTATAGACTCCGCCCACGAGAGCGGCCTGCTTCTCGGGATCCAGGTAGCCGGCGTTGATGTCCGTCAGCTTGGTCTTGGCGGGCCATACATAGTCCGTGGTGGCATATTTGCCATACCAGCCATAGTAAGCTTCGGCCTTGACCCGGGTGTAGAGCTCACCGTCGGTGACGAGGTCGGGCGTGGCGGTAGGAGTCATGAAGTTGTAGTTGCCGCTGTAGGAGACGGTCACCATCTCCTCCTTGGGGGCGTTCTTGGTGGTGATGAGCATGACGCCGTAGGCACCGCGGCTGCCGTAGATGGCGGAGGCGGCGGCGTCCTTCAGCACGGACACGCTCTCGATGTCATTGGGGTTCAGGCTGGCGGGGTCGCCCTCGACGCCGTCGATGAGGACCAGGGAGCCGAAGTAGTCGCCGGCAGCCGAGCTGGACGCCAGGGTGTTCCAGGTACCGCGGATCTGATAACCGGAGAGGTTGTTGACGTCGCGGTAGGGAGCACCGTCGATGGTGGCGATCTCGACGGCGGGCATGTTACCCAGCAGCATCTGGTCGACGTTGGCCGCGACCCTGTTCTCGAAGGCCTTGGAATCGACGACGTCCACGGCGCCGGTCAGGTTGGCCTTCTTGATGGCGCCGTAACCGACGACGACGACGTCATCGAGGGTCGTGGCGGCATCCTCCAGCGCGGAGTTGATGCTCGTGCGGCCGTTGACCGGGATCTCCTGGTCCTTCATGCCGATGAAGGAGACCACGAGGGTCTGGTCGGGACGGACGTTCAGGGTGTAGCGACCGTCCAGGTCGGTGACGGTGCCCTGGGTCGTGCCCTTGACCATCACGCTCGCACCGGGAAGGGGCTGGCCCTGGTCGTCGTAGATGACGCCGCGGACGGTGACCGTCTTGCCCGGTGTCTGGTCGGAATCGGCTTTGGCGGGAGCCGCATAGACGGACACGAAGGCCGGTCCGAAGAGCAGCAGAGCCGCCAAGCAGAAACGAACAATGAACTTTTGATTCATAATCATTACGTTTTTTAGTTAATAAAGTTTGTGGTTATAGTTAGATTTTAGTTGCGCAAACGATAGGCACAAATATATAAAAATTATCGGTATTTTACCTTTCATGCTTGTTTTTTTTGCTTTTTTGGGTGTATTTTTGCGGAAGATAGCGGGTTTCTTTTGAGAGATCCGGAAAAAAAAACGTTTAAACGACACCAGGATGGCGCTTGACACACTAGCCAGCATCGCAGAAAAGGCCCAATGTTCAGTCTCCACTGTTTCCCGCGTCCTCAGCGGGAAAGCGGAGAAGTATCGGATCAGCGACGCGACCGTCGCCCGCGTCCGGGAGGTGGCCGAGCAGTCCAACTACACTCCCAGTCTCTTGGCCAAAGGACTGCGGGCCGGCAAGACCGACACCATCGGTTTGCTTATCCCCGGAGTTGACGATACTTTCTTTTCTGGGATTGCCAGCTGTATCATCGCAGAGGCTAAAAACGTAGGTTATACTACCATCGTAGTAGATACACAGGAGAACGTAAAAAACGAGTGTGAGGGCCTTTCGACGCTGCTTGCACGTAAGGTTGACGGCATCATCGCCGTCCCTTGCGGAAAGGAAACCGATGCGTTTGACAAGGCTGTCGGTGCGGATCTGCCGGTGGTCATCGTGGACCGCTATTTTAAAAAAGGGGATAACTGGTCCTTCGTGACCACGGACAATTACAAAGGGGCTGTCATGGCGGTCGAACACCTTGTTTCCTGTGGTCATCGCAGGATTGCCTGTATCCAAGGAAGCCAAGATGCCATGACTTGCCGGGAACGGGTGCGGGGCTACACCGATACGATGCGGCGTCTCGGACTTGAAGACCATATCCGCATTTCCGGGGACAGGTTTTCCATCCAGAACGGATATGCGGAGACCAATCTGCTCCTGAGCGGTTCCGACTGCCCGACTGCAGTCATCGCCTTGAGCAACAAAATTCTTCTGGGAGCGGTCAAAGCCGTCACGGAGTCTGGCCGTCGTATTCCCGATGACATTTCCATCATTTCCTTCGACGACAACCTGCTGTTCAATTACATGACTCCCCGGATCACATGTATCTCACAGCCCGTTCAGGAGATCAGCTTGATGGCGGTCAAGCTGTTATTGAAAAAGATTGCCGGCGAGAAGAACGCGTCTCACTTGTTCCTCCCGCCGGGTCTCGTAGTCCGGGATTCTGTCAAATCACTTTAATCAGCCCAGACGATTTCGTAAGGCATCCGGGCGACCATGACGGAACGACCACCCGCTTTCAAGCCGTCCGCCCAACGGAGTAGGGCTTTCGCAGCAGGCTCCAGGACCGTTCCACTGAAAATGTCCTCCCCCGCAGGCTTGCTCCCCATCATCTCCATCATCTGTTCCATCGCTGTCAGCGGCTTAGGATAAGCCACGACATTCCAATTCTTCAGGTCGCTCTCATCCAGACTCTCGCTCACGGCATCCGCCGCCCACTTGATGGCATCCTCCAGGGTTCCGATCTCATCCACAAGGTGGATGGCGAGCGCGTCCTGTCCCGTCCAGACGCGGCCCTGAGCCATGCTGTCCACGAAATCGGAGGTCAGGTTTCGCCCCTCAGCCACCAGATTGACAAAACGGTCGTAGATACGTTCGACAGACGCTTGCATATACGCCGTTTCATCCGTATCCAGGGGACGCATCAAGGACATGACGTCGGAGTGCTTGTTGGAATTGACCGGCGTATACGTGACATGCGCGACGTCCTTCATCGTCTTGCTGAAATCGGGAATCATGCTGAATACGCCGATGGAACCGGTGAGCGTCGTAGGATCGGACAGGATATGGTTGCAGCCGGCGGAAATCCAATATCCTCCGGAAGCGGCGTAGTTGCCGTAGGATGCGACGACAGGCTTGTCGGCTTTAAGCAACTGAATCTCTTCCCGGATCTTCTCGGAAGCCAGGACGCTGCCTCCCGGAGAATTGACACGGAATACCACAGCCTTGACGGTCGAGTCGGCGCGGACCTTCGCAATGACATTGGCGAAACGGTCTCCGGCGACACTCTGTTTGCCTTTTCCGTCCACGATATCGCCGTCCGCATAGACCACGGCGATCTTTTTCTTGGCCTTCAGGTTCGGCGTCGCTTTGGCGTTGACATAATCAGGGAAGGACACCATCTTGACATCCTTGAACTTGTCGACGACAGCCAGATCGGCCAACTTACCCTTGAGCTCCTCCTTCGTCAAGAGGCCGTCCACCAGATTCGCATCGAGGAAATCCTGGGGGAAGTTGAGTTTCAAACCGTCGATGAGCGCATTCAACTGGTCGACAGGGATTCCGCGACTGGCGGAGATCCCGCGCACGAATTCATTCCAGATCGAAGAAATCATTTCCTGGTTTTGCTCCATGTTTTCGGGGCTGGCGGAGTTGCGGATATACATCTCACCGGCAGACTTATACTTACCATGGCGGATCAATTGCACGTTGACGCCCAGTTTGTCAAGGATGTCCTTGAGGAAAACCATCTGCCCGCTGATCCCGTGGAACATGGAGGTGATGCCGTCATGCGAGGTCATATAGACCTTGTCGGAAACAGAAGCGAGATAATAGCCCCCCGTACTCACATTGTCCATATAGGAAATGATGGGCTTGCCGCTCTCACGGAAATGCTCCAGCGCTTTGCGGAACTCATAAATATGCCCCATTCCCATGGCGGTGTTCTCCGGAAGGAGATAGATATACTTGACGGCGTTGTCTTCCGCGGCGGCATTGATGGCACGGACGGCGTCCCAAAGTCCGACAGTGGTAGTCTGGGAACCTTGCAGCGAAGCCAGGCTGGGCATGGAGAGTTCTTCGGAGGACTGCTCGGCCAGCGTGATCTCACCCATGTCGATTTTCAAGACGGCGTCCTTAGGGATGGACGGGGTGCCGCTGCCGACGGCAGCCATGGAACCGATGAAGCCGAAGAAGAGGAAAAACCCGATGATGCCGAGGATGAAAAGGCCGCAGATGACGGCCAGAACCATTTTAACGAAATCCTTCATTTTCTTGCATGTAATATAACGGATGGCAAATTTAATAAAATCAGTAAAAAATCCTAAATTTGTAGTCTGTCAGTATTGAATATATTCTGCCCATGGCACAGAAACCTTCCATTCCCAAAGGAACCCGCGACTTCGGCCAGCAGGAAACGGCCGAGAGAAACTATATTTTCGACACCATCAAATCTGTCTTCAAGACTTTTGGCTACGCACAGATTGAGACGCCTGCGATGGAGAATCTCTCAACCCTGCTGGGAAAATACGGCGATGAAGGAGACAAGCTACTGTTCCGCATCCTGAATTCCGGAGACGCCTTTTCCGGCATCGATTATGATACATACCGGCTTCCCGACGGCGACCGTGCATACAACAGCAAGGCTCTCTCCCTCGCGGTTTGCGAAAAGGGACTCCGTTATGACTTGACCGTACCGTTCGCACGTTATGTCGTCCAGCACCAGAACGAAATATCTTTCCCGTTCAAGCGTTTCCAGATCCAGCCGGTCTGGCGTGCGGACCGTCCCCAGAAAGGCCGCTACCGCGAGTTCTACCAGTGCGACGTGGATGTGATCGGCAGCCGCTCGCAGCTCAACGAACTGGAGCTCGTGCAGATCGTGGACCGCGTCTTCAACTTGTTGGATGTCAACGTCTTGATCAAAATCAACAACCGTAAGGTCCTGACGGGTTTCGCGGAAATCTGCGGCTTCCCGGACAAGGTGGTGGACATCACCGTTGCCATCGACAAGCTGGACAAAATCGGGTTGGAGGCGGTTGAATCCGAGATGATGGAGAATGGCCTGACGCAAGAGGCGGTCGCCGTGATCGAGCCCATCCTGCAACTGAGCGGAAGCGCCTCGGAGAAGATAGCCGCCATGCGCGCCCTGATGAACGGCGGCAGCGCTTCGGGCCTCGTTTCTGAGACCGGCCTGAAGGGCCTGGACGAGCTGGAGGAGCTTTTCGGTTACATTGAGGCTGCAGGCGTCCGCAGTGCAGTGGAGATCGACCTCTCGCTGGCCCGCGGGCTCAATTATTATACCGGCGCCATCTTCGAAGTGAAGGCCCTGGACTGGCAGATCGGCAGCATCTGCGGCGGCGGCCGTTACGATAACCTCACCGGCATTTTCGGGCTTCCTGACATGTCCGGTGTCGGCATTTCCTTCGGCGCAGACCGCATCTACGACGTGCTGAAAGGCCTGGGTAAATTCCCCGAAGGGCTGAAATCCGCGACGCGCGTGCTGTTTGCCAACATGGGACGGGAGGAAGCGGCCTATGCCGTCGGCGTCGCCCAGGCGCTGCGAGGCGCCGGAGTCGCGGCAGAGGTCTATCCGGACAGCGCGAAACTGAAGAAACAGTTCGACTACGCCGACCGCAAGGCGATCCCGTTCCTGTCAATCAACGGCGCCGACGAGATGGCCTCAGCTTGCATCCAGATAAAGAATCTCGCTTCCGGAGAGCAGCGCAGTTTCGACCGCGGCGATCTCACTGCCATCCTCGCCTTCCTGGCCTGAGCCCTTGTTTACGGGCTAAAGCCACCGTGGAGTTCAGAGAGCATTCCCCCGAAGGGGATAAAGCTTCCGCTCTCTGAACTCCACGGTGGTTTTGGCGATACGGACGTCAGGCTTCCCGGAAAGCGCGCATCGAGTTGCGGAAACCCTCCAGCATTGCACCGGTATCGCTGCGCACGGCCATGTAATCCACACCGCGCCTCTTCCAGGCGGCGTATTCCACTTCCAGGGAAACGCCCAGCAGCACGCCGGCATCTTTGGCCTTGCGTGCCACCTCGTCGTAGGCGGCAGCCACTTCGGGATCGTCCCATTGCCCGGCTTTGCCCATCGAGGCCGACAGGTCGTATGGCCCGACCAGCACGCTGTCCAGTCCCGGCAGAGCCAGGATCCGGTCCAAGTCACGAACGGCATCGATATGCTCGATCTGAAGGATTACCAGCGGATCATGGGCGGACGCCTCCCAATACTCATCCATGTCACCGGCGCCGTAACGAAGGCCCCTGCGGAAACCGCAACCGCGGTTGCCCACGGGCGGATAACGCATCGCAGCAATGGCTAATGCAGCCTGTTCGGCATTCATCACCATCGGTACGATGATGCCTGCCGGGCAGAAATCGATGACCTTTTTGATCTCCGTATGGTCGCAAGCCGGCACCCTGTAGAACGATGCGCAGTCTGTTCCACGGACTGCCATCAAGTGCTGCATCGCCGTATTGCGGTCAATCTCCCCGTGCTCTCCGTCGATGAAGACAAAGTCAAAACCGGCCTCCGCAACGACCTCCGTCACGGCCGGATCGGAAAAGGACACACAACCGCCCAGCGGGCACTGTCCGGCCCGCACCTTGGCAAGGAATTTTTCCAGATTGTTGATTTCCATATTGCAAATATAAAAAAAATCCCTACCTTTGCAATCCACATCGCGGGGTAGAGCAGTCGGTAGCTCGTCGGGCTCATAACCCGGAGGTCGCAGGTTCGAGTCCTGCCCCCGCTACTAAACGGAAAACAGGTCCGCAATATCGCTGACCTGTTTTCTTTTTTGATCCGGCAGGTCCTCCAGGCTCAAAAAACGCCCTGATCTGTGCCTGGAGGGCCCCAAACACACATTCCGGGCACGTAAAGGTCCTTTTTTTGTGCCCGGCAGCTTGGAATCGTGGCGGAATGTGGCTACCTTCGTTCCATGGAGGAAAAGGTAATCCATGTAATTAAGGATCTATGAAACGACTGATTGCCATCTGTGGGCTGGACTGCGAAAAATGCGATGCCTACATTGCCACGAAGAATGACGACCGAACCCTTAGGGAAAAAACCGCCATGCTCTGGTCCGGGCTTAACAAGGTGCCCATCCTTCCGGAGCATATCAATTGCGAGGGATGCCGGATGGATGGCGCCAAAACCCTGTTTTGCAGTTCGTTGTGCGAAATTCGGAAGTGCGCGGTGGCTAAGGGGTTCGAAACCTGCGGAGAATGTGAGGAAAAAGAATCCTGCCCTAAGGTCGGTGCAATCTGGCGTCATAATCCCCAGGCAAAGACAAACCTGAAATCTGATTCGTATATGGACAAGAACGGACTCTTCCTGCAAGCCATCGGCAAGTTTCTGCTCGGG
>CAMJHJ010000068.1 GCA_946405485.1 uncultured Bacteroidales bacterium
GTATTACGGTAAGGCTCTGAAGATTTGTGAAAAGGTTCTCGGAGTGGAGCATCCCAAAACGGCCTCAACTTATAACAACATCGGGTATGTATATGATGAGATGGGCGACTATCCCAAGGCGTTGGAGTATTACGGTAAGTCGCTAGAGATTAGTGAAAAGATACTCGGTTCGGAGCATCCCGCCACGGCAACGTCTTATAACAACATCGGGGGTGTCTATGGTGACATGGGCGACTATCCTAAGGCGCTTGAGTATTACGGTAGGGCTCTGGAGATCAGTGAAAAGAATCTCGGAGAAGAGCACCCAAATACGGCTACGTCCTATAACAACATCGGGAGTGTCTATTCTGATATGGGCGACTATCCTAAGGCGCTTGAGTATTACGGTAGGGCTCTGGAGATTTGTGAAAAGATTCTCGGAGAGGAGCATCCCGCTACGGCCATGTCCTATGAAAATATCGGGTGTGTCTATGCTGATGTGGGAGACTACCCCAAAGCGCTGGAATACAACATTAAGGGTCTGAAGCTTTGTGAAAAGATTCTCGGAGAGAGGCATCCCGATACGGCCACGTCCTATGACAACATCGGGGGTATCTATGCTGATATGGGAGACTATCCCAGGGCGCTGGAGTATTACGGTAGGGCCCTGAAGATCAGGGAGAAGGTTCTCGGTGAGAATCATCCCGCCACAGCAACGTGCTATAACAACATCGGGTATGTCTATTCCCGGCTGGGCGACTATCCCAAGGCACTGGAGTATTACGAAAAGTCTCTGAAGATTCAGGAAAAGTGTCACGGTGCGGATCATCCCGATACGGCTACGTCCTATAACAACATCGGGGGTATCTATGCTGATATGGGAGATTATCCCAAGGCGCTGGAATATTACAGCAAGGCTCTGAAGGCCAGGGAAATGATTCTCGGAGAGGATCATCCCTCTACGGCTACGTCTTATAACAACATCGGGGGAATCTATGCTGAAATGGGAGATTATCCCAAGGCGCTGGAGTACTACGGTAAGGCTCTGAGGATTTGTGAAATGATTCTCGGCGAGGATCATCCCGATACGGCTACGTCCTATGACAATATCGGGGTTATTCATTTCCGACTGGGCGACTATCCCAAGGCGTTGGAGTATTGCGGTAAGGCTCTGAAGATCAGGGAGAAGGTTTTTGGTGAAGAGCATCCCGATACAGCGACGTCCTATGACAGCATCGGGGCTTCGCATTCTCGGATGGGCGACTACCCCAAGGCGTTGGAGTATTGCGGTAAGGCTCTGAGGATCAGGAGAAAGGTTCTCGGCGAGAATCATCCCGACACGGCGTTCTCTTATGAAAACATGGGGAATATCCATTCCCGGATGGAAGACTATCCCGGTGCATTGGATTATTACGAGAAGGCCCTTGGGATTATGGAGAGGGTGTCGGGTCCGGACAATCAAGAGGTTGCCCGTCTGAAAGAAAAGATATCAACGTTGCGGGGGAAACTGCATTAGGAAACAAGGAACAGGATGCTGTCGTTTACCCTAAAACAGCGACGGCTTTCCATGCTCAGTATCCCGGTTGGGACTTTTGAAACAATAATGAAGGAGGGGTGATGCTGAAAAGCCGCCCCTCCAGTTTATCGTGGAAACCGATGGCCGTTTCATCAGTTAGAGAGCAGTATTGCAAAGTGTTCACATACTGCGTGGAAAAGGAGAAAACAAAGGGCGAGAAAGGCGAGGGCGGAAAGCACGCACAGAGTCACCCTCAGGCATCTTCGGGCGATGATGCGCCGGGCGTTTCGGCTATAGCGCCCCTTGGAGTAATACCGGAGTTAATCCCGGTATACTGAAACCGTATTCTCGCCGACTGCGAGATTCCAGCTCCGTTCTTCTTCGCCAACTGACATATGCTTTTTCCCTGGGTCTACATTCTTAATGGCGAAAATCGACCAGAAGACAGCTACGGAGGTCCTGTTCCTGTAGCTCCTGAACAGAGCAGTGACGAGGTCACCCGCAACTTCGCGGCGAGCGAGTTGCGATACGTTATCGGCGAGAAGCGAAATGCAGGGATGATGTAGGGGAGAGCCCTAGCTTTTTTCCTTCGAAACCAGCATCCCGGATCTCATCATCGCACGGGTAGAATGCGCTCCGCGAATAAATAGCGGAGCGCATTCGTCTGTTGCAACCATATATTTATGCCATGGTCTACTTCGTTTCGGTAGATTGCGCTGACCCAACTCTCTTTTGTGGATAGAAAGGCCCAATTACAGTGCACAGCTGAACTGGCGCCGGACAAAAAGCGTTCAAATAATTGATCAATTACATCTCATTATGAAGTACGGTTTAATCGACAAAACAGGAGAAACGGTTATCAGATGCAAATATGAGAAAGACGGCGAGGTGACATTTCCTGATTATCCATAACACTTAGAAACGACAAGTATCATGACAAAAATCAACAGCAGAACAAGAATCAACAGCAACGTCCTTGCACTACCCTCGCCGAGGGTGGTGTATTCTCCCGGTGCGGGCGAGTTTTTCCTTCAAAGCGGCACATTCTACCAGTCATTCGGGGAGTATGACGTCTATGGGGGAGATTCAAGCGGGAACGTTTTCCATGCCCAAGAGAACGGTGAGATCTTGGCATATCCGATCGATGAGAACGGACATGTCCACGAAGACATTAACAATTGCCTCCACATCGGCAGACAAGGGGAGAAGATCAGCCAGTTTCACGAAGCCGTCATGCTCGCCTGCATGACGGAATTCCCCGAACAGATCCCTCGCCTGATAAGCGGAATCAAGAAGAAACTGGCGGGATACGGCATTGGCGTCCTTGATGACAAGAAGGAGTGCCTGGAGATGAGCGTGGAGCTCATCCGGCTCGCCGGGGACGGGTATCTTTTCACGACGGGCGAGTCTTATCCATGCTACCTGCCTTTCAGACATGAATACGCTGCGGAGGAGTACTCGGACGAATTGCTGGCGAAGGACATCACCGTCACGCTGAAAGCCCTGTTCTCGGTGCTTCCCGCCCCCGGGAAACTGATTCTGAAAGTCGACGGGAATGATTGCGGCAGGTACAACCTGAATGTCGTCCGCCTGCTCAATGATGCCCGAGAGTTTGATTTCGAGATTGTCTGTCCAAATTGATTGTTTGCGTATGAAGAAGACCGTCAAGTCCATACTGTTGGGATGCATCGTCATCCTGGCGTTCATCCTGTATTGCAACATCCGGGTGGTCTGGTTCTCTTCCAGGAGGGTCTTCGACGACCTGTCGACGGTGCCCCGGACGCATGCTGCGCTCCTGCTTGGAGCACCGCCGGTGACCGGGAGCGGATCCGCTAACGCTTATTTCACCCATCGGATCGATGCCTGTGCCGAGCTGTACAGGGCAGGGAAGGTGGACGTGATTCTCGTCAGCGGAGACAACCGGGATTCCCGTCACAACGAGACGGATGCGGCGCGGAAGGCATTGACGGAGAAAGGCATCCCGGAGAGCGCACTCCTGGTCGATGAGGCGGGTTACCGGACGTTGGAGTCCGTCGTCCGGGCGCGCGACGTCTTCGGCCTCTCCTCCTTTGTCATCGTAAGCCAGCGGTTCCACAACGAGAGGGCGGTCTTCCTCGCCGCCAGAAGTGGTGTTGACGCCATCGGATACAATGCCCCGGATGCTGGCGCCGGTTACGGACCCAGGGTCATCCTGCGCGAGTATCTGGCCCGCTGCCGGGTCTTCTGGGACCTCCTCGCCGTCAGCCCTCCGGCCCCCGCTGGGGAAGAGGCGCGGCCGGCCTTGCAGGAGGGATGGCCATGACGCGGGCTTGCGCCCACGGGCGTTCCCCCGCCCGGTTCCGGGAAGCATCGGCCGGGTGCTTCCTGGATTTGTCCCTGGCGTAAACGCCCATGGTAGATTATATCCGCTCTCCACTCTATAGGGGCAGCATTGGTAGGTTAACGAACCGCTGTATTATTATTTACTAACAACTAATTGCAAGTAATCTATGACAGAAAAACAAAAAAACATGCTCAACGTCGCCTGGAAGGTGGGGTTGGTGCTGATCGGTCTGGTTATTCTGTGGGTCGGTATCCGGTCCACGTGGTCTTGGTACCGGGATAACTATGGCCGCTGTTACTGGGACGACCGGACCCTCTCCAGCTCCGTCGCCGTCCATTCGTTTTATGACGACCGTGTCCGTGTGTGGAACTCGGATACGGGCAGCTACACCACACGGAAACTGAAATGGGTCTCCGGTACCCCCGAACGCGACAGCCTCACCGTCTTCTGCGACAGGAAAGAAAAGCGCGGGTACCTGGACGTGAAGAGCGGAAAGATCGTGATTCCGGCCCAGTACAAGAAGGCGTGGCATTTCTCCGAGGGCGTGGCCGCCGTCATGGGCGATAACGGCAAGATCGGCTTCATCAACCATGACAACCAGCTGATCCTCGGTTATGAGATTCCCTACGAGCCGGAATTCGACTATGTCTTCAAGGACGGATACTGCGTGGTGACCCATTGGGACAGCGAAAAGGGGACAAACACCTATGCCGTCTATGACAAGACAGGCGCGTTGGTCCTTCCCTGGGGATATACGAGGCTGGACGAGCCGAACCCGCTCGGCTACCGCGTGGTCTGGAAGGACAAGGAGGCCTGGCTCTACGACCGTGACTACCAGCCTGTCTTCCCGGATTCGTACGACGATGTGGAACTGGACGACCACGCCGGGGTATACCTCACCCGGAACCATCACAAGCAGCTCGTCGATTACGAGGGGAAGATTCTCGAGCCATTCGTGATTGACAGCACGTATCCGCTGAGATACGTCTCGGTGTACCATGAGGACGAAGAGAACGAGTATGAGCTGGTCCCGGACGTCGCCGCCTACCGGGTCGGACTTTGGGAGGGGTTGCTGGATACCAGGACGGGCAAGGCCATCACGCCTGCCAAGTACTGGTCGTTCGAGATGATCTCCAAGGACCTGATCAGGGCTGAACTGGGCCACGACAGCGAGAGCGTCATCCTGAACAAGCGGGGGATTGTCGTAAAGCAATAGGCAGATGGGCCGTCTCCCACCGCGGGACGGCCCTCTTTCCCTATGTTGTATGCGTATGACGCGGCGGTTCGCGAAATCCTTCCTATCTCTGCCGATGACGTCGAGACATCGAAACCGCTACCATGATGGGAAACAGTAAAAAAGGCCACGCTTGAAAACGGGAAACTCCTTAAAGAGTTCCATAAGGTCCCTGTCAAGGCATGGCGGCAGGGTCTGCAAGACGAAGTGATGCCGGGCACCCCGATGGGAGTCCGGCATCATCTGTTTCATGGCGGCAGGCTGCTCGGCCTTCTGCAGGAAGGATCCGTTAGGACCCGTTTCTCAGATACTCATAGAACAGATCCCTGGCCGTGGCAAGCATGGTCAGCGTGCGGGGAATGATATCCTCGTAACTCGGCGAGGAATCCAGCAGCTGCTCGGCGGAGATCCAGACTCTGTCGTCACAAAGGAAGCACTTGACAACCTTGTGGTTCTCGTTGATCTGGTTGATGGCTTCCAGCGCGTCAGTCCTGTTGTTCTCGTCCGTACTGAAGATATCGGGGAGTATAATACTCAGGAAAGAGGCGTCCTCATCGTCCCAGTGAATGAAGAAAGAGAGCAGTTGATACTTGAAATAGATGCCGAAGTCTTCTTCCTGCGGCCGGAGCCCTTCATTCGAAAGGTACTCCATGATGTCTTGTTTGATGGTACTCATATCAATTCGTATTTAAAAATTAGAATCCAATCTTTTTCCGGGAATATCCTCCCGTGTCCAGCGAGGACCTGTTTGCCCTGATGGAATTCAGCAGGTGGATCTGCGAGATGGGCTCGTCCGCCAGCGCGGCCATCATGGCGGCCTCATTGACGATGAAGGCGATATCCGAGGCGGCATAGCGGTCCGTCAACCTGGCCAGCTCGTCGCAGTCGACGTCTCCGGCGACGGGCCGCTCCTTGAGATGAAGGCTGAAGATGAGGCCCCTGGTCTTCTCATCCGGGGCCGGGATCTCGACGTGGAGGTCCATCCTTCCCTTGCGAAGGACAGCGGGATCAATCAGGTCGAGGCGGTTCGTCGTGCCGATCACGAAAATGCCTTTCCCTGAGCAGTTGTTCAACTGCCCCAGGAACTCGTTGACCTCGTCCGGCCGGTGCTCTGCCGCCATCGAGCTTCTCGAGGGGACGAAGGAGTCGAACTCGTCGAAGCAGATGATGGTCGGCGCGTTCTTCTCCGCCTCCTTGAAGAGGTTGGCGATCTTTCCCTGGGTGCCGTGGATGTATATGCTTCCCAGGTCGGAGCCGTTGACGAGCACGAAGTTGAACTGTGACTCCTCCGCGAATTTCTCAGCGAAATAGGTTTTCCCACAGCCGGGAGGGCCGTACAGGATCATTCCGTTGGGTGGTGTCAGCCGGTACTTCTCCGCTTTCTCCCTGTCACGTAGTATCCAGATGACCCTGTTGGTCATCTCGGCTTTCAAGCTCTCCATTCCGGCCACATCGTCGAAACCGCCGCCTTTCTTCTTCTTTTTCTTTATCTCCACATTGACGGCGGTGGCGGCGGCTTGGGCGTCCTTCGGCCTCCCGGGACCGGTCTGTCCGTCTGGGGTCTCCCTCGCGCGGTTCCGGGTGGAATCCCCGCCATAAAGGCATGCGTAGAGGTCGGAGAGCCCGATGCGTTTTGTGCTGTCCATTTCCAGCCCCTTCACAATGAGGTCCACCACTTCGTACGGGACACCCTTTTCCGTCAGCGGGTCCAAATCCAGGGGATCCCGGCGCGCCGTCCTGACCGCCTTCTTCCTGCTGGCGTAGTCTGGCCCTTCCTGCGGTTCGCAGGGCCAAGGAACGTGACCGGCCATGAGCGTGTACAGGACGGCGGCGGCGGAGAAGGTGTCCCCGCCCTCGTCGAAGATGCCAGAGAGGGTCTCCGGCGCACAGTAGGGAAGCGTCAGGTCGTCGACCGGGAAGGGCGGAGCCCCCCCCAGGGAAGGACATAGGTGCCCGAGGTCGATGATCCTGGAAGCGTACCGGCCCCGGCCCACTTCTTCGAGTAGGATGTTCCCCGGTGTCAGGTCGTTGTGGTTCAGGCCGAGGGAATGAAGGTAGAGAAGACCCTCGAAAACACCTTTCATCAGGTCTTTCGCCTCCTGATGGGGGAAGACCTTTCCGCCTTCCAGCAGCCCGGAAAGCAGCGTCCCATGGAAATGGCTCGTTATCAAGTAATGATAGTCCCTTCCGTCAACCGTCGTCTTGCCGTCCGTCACATAGGAGATGACGTTCTCGTTGCGGATGCGCCTGCTCAGGACGATCTCGAGAACCTCTCCGCCCGCCCGGAGCTTTTCCGGGACGGCATCGTAGTCGAGTAACTTCATGGAAAAGGGATTCCCATCCCTGTCAGCGACGTGGTAGGTGCCGCTGAAGAGGCCTTCCCTGATCAAGTGGCCTACGGTGTATTCCCCTAATCGATATCCTTCCTCAAGATGTATCATCTGTCTGTGGTATTAATCGGACGGTGATTCTTTGAGAGCGGCTGCGGAATCCTTTGTCCGCCGTCGGAAAGCCCTCCCGCCCATATGGTTATGGTTCAATGTCGTTTTGCGGCCGTGTTTTCAGATAATTGGATTCTCTTTCTGTCCGCGGAATAATGCGGACCTTGCAGGGACGGCAAGTCTCGCAAATCCCCAGTGCGCCGGACGGACCCGAAGGCCGTCCGGACGGGGACGAACCACCATCCAAGCCAGAGCGAATCAGACCTCGTTCCCCGGGTATCCATATTGCGTACCGACATAGATGTTCTGGGGAGCATCTGGATGGGCTGCGCAATACCTGAAATAGCGGGTAATTGCATCATGCGATGCTTTTTCACCGAAAACCGTAGCCCAGTAATCGCCGTAATAGTAATCCATTTTTTCATATAGTTTTCCACATCTCGGACAAAACAGATCGTGCTTGTAGTAATAAAACAAGACCTGGCTCGAATACTCTCCATAATGGATATATACACCGAGGTCATAGACGGGTGGGGTGAAGAGCCCTCCCGACTGCAACACCTTCCTGGGGCCCAGCCGGGGCGGATAGAAATCCTTGTGACAATACTTGCAGCGGCACATTTCTTAATGCTTTTAGGTTGTTAATGATCCGGCAGAGGGCGCCATCGCCCTTGCCTTCATCAATATAAGAGTGAAAAACGACGGCATTCTACCTGTTACCGCCCGGCGATGTGTGATAAAGAAGCGGATTTGCGTCCAGGCATATCGTGACCCGGCGGATGCCGGTCACGAACTTATTCATTGACCAGGCTCACCTTCTCCACGCCGTTGATGGCGGCGATCTTGGAGACGGCCGCATCCCGTTCAGTGGCAGAGTGGACGGAGAAGTCGATGGTGCTGTCGACGATGTGGTTCTTCGTGTGGGTCACGAGACCGGTCATGGAGAGATGGAAATCCTCCACGATGCAGTTCAAGATGTCCTGCAGCAGGTGGTACCGGTCGATGCAGGTGATCCGCAGGCGGACGGGATAAAGCTTGCCCTCCTCGGGCTTGAAGTCGACCGCGACGATCCGGTTCCCCTGTTCGGACGCGCTCCGGATGGCATGGGGGCAGTTGCGGTTGTGGACGGTGACATGGCCCTGGCCGTCGTCAAAGCCGATGAGTTCGGTGCTTTCCGGCAGGGGGTGGCAGTGCGGGCAGAGGACGAAGGGAGGCTCCGGGATACGCTTGAAGAAGTTGCGCATGTGCTTCTTGGCCTTGTAGGTCACGACGGCGTCCAGCCATTCCGGCTCGAGAAGGACGCCCTCATCCGTGATGATCTCCACGCAGTCCCCGCGATGGAGCACGGTGAGGATGTCGCTGAGGAGGCCGTTGATGCGCGCGCACTTGGCGTGGTTGCCGATGTCGGTGTGGACCTCATAGGCGAAGTCGAGGGCTGTGGCCCCCTTGGGCAGGGTGATGGACTTGCCGTGAGGGGTGAACGCCACGACGCCTTCGTTGTACAGGGTGTCGTGGATCCCCGGCATCATGGACTCGGGGTCCCCGGCCAGTTCGTCCAGGACGGCGGTGAGGCGCTTCATCCACTGCTCCTTGCTCTCTACGATGCAGCCGTAGCAGGACTGCTCCCTCATGTCTTCCGAGGCCACGTGGAACTCCTCGATGCCTCCGTAGGGATTCAGGAGGCGGAAATGGACGGAACGGTAGCCGTTGGACTTCGGCTGGACCATGTAGTTGACGAGGTTCCCGGTCTCCCGGTATCGGGCGACGAGGGAGGAATAGACGGTCATGGCGACCTGCACCTCGGAGACATCTCCCTTGCCCGGGCAGGCCTCCTTCTTCACGCCATCCATCCCGTAGACGGCGCGGACGTAATGCTTGAAGGGGACGTGGAAGAAATCGCATCCCAGTTCCCCCATCTCCCTCCAGATGGAATAGGGGCGGCGGTAGCGGATATCCCACTCCACGGCGTCCCCCAGCACATCCCTCACGGTGCTGCGGCATTCGTCCACGAAGGACTCCACCGAGGCACGGGTGCGCTCCCTGTCCTCCTCGATCAGCTTGGAGATACGGTCGTACTCCTGCGGATTCAGGAAATGGAAGGCGCGGTTCTCCAGTTCCGCCTTGACCTTGTAGAGCCCCAGGCTGCCGGCCAGGGGTGCGAAGAAGAACTGCGTCTCGGAAGCAATCTTCCATTGCTTCTGGGGCTTCATGGACTCCAGCGTACGCATGTTGTGCAGGCGGTCGGCGAGCTTGAGGATCAGCACCCGCACGTCTCCCTTGACCGAGCCGAGGATGTGCTGGAAATTGTCCACCTGCTGCTTGTTGGGCTTGGTCACGGCGCCGACGAGGAAGGCCACGTCATCGCCGAAGAGCACGCGGATCTCCTCGAGGGTGTGGGGGGTGTCCTCCACGACGTCGTGAAGCAGGGCCGCGCAGATGATGGCGACGTCCTTCTGGCGCATCTCCGTGACCACGATCAGTGCGACCTCCAGCGGATGCATGATGTAGGGAAGCCCGCTCTTGCGGGTCTGATCTTCGTGCGCCTCATAGGCCAGGCGATAGGCAGCCTTGACCTTCAGCCAATCGCGAACGCGGAAAGACTTAGGCAGTGCTTTCATCAGTTTTTCGAGCGCAGTCGCTATCATTTCCTTGTGTGTCTGTGTCATGGTGTCCTCCTTTTTCCATTATAGAGAGCCAATCGGCGCTTTTCTACCAGTCGCGCGTTGTTTTCTCCCAAAAGAAGGATCCCTGCTTGTCCCGGACAGGATCGAGCTTGTCCGTTTCGTAATGCGTTTCGCCAGTCGCTACCCGTAATCCTCCATCAGGGCATCCACATGGCGAACGATGCTCTTCAGGGCGGAGTCCGTCCGGATCCTGCCCTCCGCCATCAGTCTGGCGTTCTCGGCCAGGTCATTCAGCAGGATATGGACCAACCGTGAAGGGATGGGCTGCGGGTCGTAGCAATGGGAGAGCTTCAGGGAGTCGATCACCCAGAGGTTGCTGCCAAGATACTTGCGGAGTTCCGAAAGAGCGGCTGTGGCTCGCTCGGCATCTTCCTGACGCGGCGAGGTGGCGACCATGGCGAAGACCTTGGCGCCGTATTCCTTCGCCTTGCTGCAGATTGCGGGTGCGTACCTGTCTCCGGTGGCGCCGCCGAGGACGGCCGTCAGGATGACCGTGTCTGCCCCAATGACGACGCCCCCGGGAAGCGAGGACCCGGTCAGGAGATGCTTCTCCTTCACACCGCTGCAGGCGAGCGTCCTGTCGTCCGTGTCGCAGACGGC
>CAMJHJ010000069.1 GCA_946405485.1 uncultured Bacteroidales bacterium
AGGATCACCGCGCCGATGAGGGCGCTGAGGATCTGGCCATACCACTCAGCCCAGAAGGAACCGCCGGCGCCGATTTTACCGAGCAGCCAGCCGCCGACTACACCGCCGAGGAGACCGATGATGATGTTCCAGATGAGACCACCCTTGTCCTTCCAGACAAAGAAACCGGCCAGCCAACCGGCGATGGCGCCGAAGAGCAAAGTAAGAATGATGTTCATGGTTTTGTGGTTATTAGTTAGCAAGAGCAAAATTAGAAAACATTTTGCAAGAAACAAACATTGTCCATATCTTTACAAGGAGTAACTCACTGACTACTTGACATTATGCGCGCTAAAACCATTCTTTCGGCCGTCATCCTGACCGCCGCACTGGCGGGATGCCGCCCCGCCAATCCCGTCCTGGAAATCGAGGGCGGAAAGATCCAGGGAGTCGAATCTTCCGTCAAAGGTGTTTATATCTACAAGGGCATTCCTTTCGCCGCCCCGCCCGTCGGGGACCTGCGTTGGAAAGAGCCCCAGCCCGTCATTCCCTGGGAGGGTGTCAAGATGGCAGATACTTTCGGCCCGGGTTCGGTGCAGGTCAATCATGACTCCAGCAACCCCTGGACCAGCGAGTTCTACTGGGAGGACCCGGAATTCAGCGAGGACTGCCTGTACCTGAATGTCTGGACCCCCGCCCCGGGCAAGCCGGAAAAGAAACTGCCGGTGGCCATGTGGATCCACGGCGGCGCCTACACCGGCGGCTGGGGCTATGAGCCTGAGTTCGACGGCAAGGTCTGGGCCGAAAAGGGCGTTGTCCTGGTCACGATCAACTACCGCCTCGGCGTCTTCGGGTTCCTGGTCCATCCGTTCCTGACGGAAGAAAGCCCGAATCATGTTTCCGGCAACTACGGTCTCCTGGACCAAATTGCCGCCCTTAAATGGGTCCATGCCAATATCGCCGCGTTCGGCGGAGATCCGGATGACATCACGATTCTGGGCCAGAGCGCCGGCGCCGGCAGCGTCAAGGCGCTCGTTTCCTCGCCGTTGACCGGAGATCTGATCAAGAAGGCGATCATCCAGAGCGGAGGCGGCGTGAATGTGCCTCCGGCCGGAGCGCCCGCCCCCGCGCAGCCCGCCGCCCCGGCGATCGACCTCATCGGCAATGCCGTGAAGGGCGTTTTCGACTGGGCCGGTTATGATACCCTGGAGAAGATGCGTGCCGCTTCCACCGAGGAGATCTTCACCCTGGTGGACCGCTATGCCGCCGAGACCGGCACTCCTTTCCGGATGTCCGCCCGGCCCGTCATCGACGGATACGTGTCCATGGAAAGCTTCGATGCGGCGGCCCTGGAAGGCCGGATCAAGGACATCCCTTACATGATCGGTTACACGCGGGATGACCTGGGCGATTCCGAAATGGGTATCCGCCGTTTCTGCGAACTCCGGAACGAGGCCGGCAAGCCGGTTTATGCCTATCAGTTCGCCCATGCCCTGCCGGATGACGAGGCGGGTTCGCACGACATGAAGGGCGCGTTCCATTCCTCCGAACTCTGGTATATGTTCAAGTCGCTGGACCGCGGCGACCGGCCGTTCACCCAGGCGGACTGGGACCTGGCCGAACATGTGGTTTCTTGCTGGACCAACTTCGCCAAGACGGGAGACCCCGGCCTTGGCTGGAATCCTTATACGATTGACAATCCGGAATTTATGGTCTTTGACCTAAGCGAAGACGGTTCCGAGGACGCCTCTGCGATGGGCGCTCCGCTGAAGCGTCGCCAATAAATAATCGACTATGAAAAACAGATTTTTGACTTGCGCGCTTGCGTGCGCTGTGGCGTCGGCCGGTGCGTCGGCGCAGAATCCGGCGCAGCCGAGCTGGCTGAGCGACGCCGTGTTCTACCAGATTTATCCGTCGTCCTTCCAGGACACTGACGGGAACGGCATTGGCGACATCCCGGGCATCATTTCCCGCCTGGACTATATCCAGTCCATCGGCGTAACGGCCATCTGGCTCAATCCGGTGTATGTATCGGGCTGGACGGACGGCGGTTACGACATCATTGACTTTTACCGGGTGGACCCGCGCTTCGGCACCAATTCCGACTTGGTGGAACTGGTTGAGAAGGCCCATGCGCGCGGCATCAAGATCGTGATGGACCTGGTGGCGGGCCATTCTTCGGACCAGTGCGAGTGGTTCCTCCAGTCCAAGGAGGCGCCGAACCTGCGGTATTCGGACTATTACATCTGGCCGACCTTCAAGCCGGAGGATCCGTCCGCGCGTCCCGGCACCGGCGGGTCGCTGGACGACGCCGTCCGAATGAGCGCGGGCGCCTCGCTCTTGAGCAAGTTCGTGGCGACGGATGCACCGCGCGGCCCCTACTACATCAAGAATTTCTTCGACACGCAGCCTGCGCTGAATTTCGGTTTCGCGAATCCCGATCCCGCCCATCCGTGGGAGCAGGCGGTGGATGCGCCCGGGCCGATGGCGATGCGCCGGGAGCTCAAGAATATCATGTCCTTCTGGATGGACAAGGGCGTGGACGGTTTCCGCGTGGACATGGCGGCGAGCCTGGTAAAGAACGACCCCGACAAGTCGGAAACCATCCGGCTGTGGAAGGAGGACCTGATGAAATGGTTCGGCGCGGAGTATCCCGAGGGCGTGCTGATTGCCGAATGGTTCAATCCCGCACAGTCCATCGAGGCAGGTTTCGACCTGGACTTCTTCTGCCATGACGGCCGCTACAACTACTCGTCGCTCTTCTTTTTCGGCCAGCGGGGATTTGGCCCCAACGCTACGATGGCCACGCCTTACTTCGACGTGGCGGGCAACGGAGGCCTGAAGGAATGGTATGACCTCTACACCTATCAGTACGATGCCGTCAAGGGAAAAGGCTATGTGTGCATGCCCACGGGCAACCACGATTTCAACCGCGTGTGCACGGAAGGTCGCACCAAGCCGGAAGAACTCAAGGTCGCGATGACCTTCTTCCTGACGATGCCGGGTGTGCCGTTCATCTACTACGGCGATGAAATCGGCCTCAAGCAGAATCCCGCCGCGCCTTCCACCGAAGGATCCGGTTTCCGGGCCGGCTGCCGCATCCCGATGCTGTGGGACGGCACGGCCAATGCGGGCTTCTCGACGGCTCCCATCGACAAGATCTATATCCCGCAGGATCCGGACCCGGGCCGGATGACGGTGGAGAAGGCGGAAATCGACCCGACCTCCTTGCTACAGTATGTCCGCACCTTGCTCCGTCTTCGCAAGAAGGTTCCCGCGCTTGGTGCCGATGCTTCCTGGCGCCTAGTCAGTTCCCTGGACCAGCCTTATCCGATGGTGTATGAGCGCAAGCTTGGGAACGAGCGCTGCTACGTGGTGCTCAACCCGTCCGGCAAGGCCGTGAAAGTCACGCTTCCCGCCGAGGCTTCCAAGCCCGAACTCATTGGCGGCGGCTATCAGAAATGCACCTACAAGCAGACCAAGAAGGGCGATGTCGTGAGCATCTCCCCAGTGTCGGCGGCCATCTTCAAATTCTAATAGCCATGAACAAAAAGATACAACTTCTGCCGGTGATGCTCTGCTTCTTCGCCATGGGATTCGTAGACCTCGTGGGCATCGCCTCCAACTATGTCAAAGCCGACCTGGGCCTCTCCGACGCCTCGGCCAACATCTTCCCGTCGCTGGTGTTCTTCTGGTTCCTCATCTTCTCGGTGCCCACCGGCATGCTCATGAACAAGATCGGACGCAAGAATACCGTTATCCTTTCTCTGATTGTTACGGTGGTGTCCCTGCTTCTGCCCGTTTTCGGGGAGAGTTACGGTCTCATGCTGGTGAGCTTCTCCCTGCTGGGCATCGGCAACGCACTGATGCAGACTTCGCTGAACCCGCTCATTACCAACATCATCAAGGGTGATTCCCTGGCCAGTACCATGACCTTCGGCCAGTTCGTGAAGGCCATTGCCTCCTTCATGGCCCCTTACATCGCCATGTGGGGTGCCACGGCAGCCATGCCGTCCTGGGGTCTCGGCTGGCGGGTGCTGTTCCCGGTGTATATGATTATCGGCATCCTGGCCAGTGTCCTCCTGCTCGTGACGCCCATCGAGCGCGAAGCCACTCCGGATAAGGCCACGTCCTTTGCCGGCTGCTTCAAACTCCTGGGCATGCCCATCGTGCTGCTCAGCTTCCTGGGCATCATGTGCCACGTGGGCATTGACGTGGGCACCAACACCACCGCTCCCAAGATTCTGATAGAGCGCCTGGGGATGAACCTTACCGAGGCCGGCTTCGCCACCAGCCTGTACTTTATCTTCCGTACCATCGGCTGCCTGTCGGGCTCTTTCATCCTTTCCAAGTTCAGCCACAAGAAGTTCTTCCTGTTCAGTGTCATCCTCATGGCCCTGTCCATGTGCGGACTCTTCTTCGGTACCACCAAAGCCATCCTGTACGTGGCTATCGCCCTGGTTGGCTTCGGCAATTCCAACATTTTCTCCATCGTGTTCTCGCAGGCCCTCCTGGCCGTTCCCGAGAAACAGAACGAAGTCTCCGGACTCATGATTATGGGCCTTTTCGGCGGCACCGTGTTCCCGCTTCTGATGGGCTTCGCCTCCGATGCCGTCGGCCAGGTCGGAGCCGTTGCCGTGATGACCATCGGCGTGATCTATCTTTTCTTCTATTTACCTAAAGTCACAAAGTAGGATGGCACAGTACATCGTTGGAATCGGGGAGGTCCTGTGGGATGTCTTCCCCACCGGAAAGAAACTGGGTGGAGCGCCCGCCAATTTTGCCTACCACGTGTCCCAGTTCGGCCTGGACGGTCTGGCCGTCAGCGCCGTAGGCCGGGATGCCTTGGGAGAGGAGACCATCAATGCCCTGGACGAGCACGGCCTTCACTATCACATGGACCGTGTGGAGGAGCCCACCGGCACCGTACAGGTATCCCTGGATGAGCGGGGAGTTCCCCAGTATGAAATCAAGACTGGCGTGGCCTGGGACAACATCCCTTACACCAAAGAGTTGGTCGCCATTGCCACCGATACCAAGGCTGTCTGCTTCGGCTCGCTGGCTCAGCGCAGTCTCGTTTCACGGGAGACCATCGGCTGGTTCCTGGAAGCCGTTCCGGCGGACTGTCTGAAGGTTTTTGACGTCAACCTCCGTCAGCAGTTCTACAGTAAGGACGTTCTGGAAGCCTCCCTGCAGAAGGCCGACATCCTCAAGATCAACGAAGAGGAAATCGTTCTGGTGGCCCAGATATTCGGCATTCCCGGGCTCGGCTTCGAAGAAACCTGCCGCAAGCTCATCGACATGTATTCCCTGAAGATGCTCATCCTCACTTGCGGCGCCATTGGCAGCTATGTGTTCCATGCCGGCGAGATGTCCTACCTGACGACTCCCAAGGTTCAGGTGGCCGACACCGTGGGTGCGGGAGATTCGTTTACCGGGGCTTTTGTTGCTTGCATCCTGGCCGGAAAGACTGTGGGCGAAGCACACCAGATTGCCGTGAACGTGAGCGCCTACGTCTGCACGCAGAGTGGTGCCATGCCACCCATCCCTGAAGAGATTAAACACATCTAATTGCAAACTATGAAAAAGAGAATGATCTTCATCGCGGCCATTCTTTCGTCCGTCCTGTCCTTCGCCCAGCCGCAGAGAGGCCCTCAGGACTGGCCCAACTTCAAGCGATACGAGGAGAAGAACGCCGCGCTCGCCGAGGCCCCGCTCCTGGTGCTGATGGGCGACTCGATCACCGACTTCTGGTACGACAACGACCCCGACTTCTTCGAGAAGAACAACTTCGCGGGCCGCGGCATCAGCGGTCAGACCGCAAGCCAGATGCATGCCCGCTTCATGCAGGATGTCGTTCGTCTCAAGCCCAAGGCCGTTGCGATTATGGCGGGAACCAACGATCTCTGCCAGAACATGGCTTCCCAGGCCTATTATCCCGACCAGACCATCTATGACAACATTGTAGCGATGTGCGAGCTGGCGGAGGCCGCCGGCATCAAGGTCCTCCTCTGCTCCATCACTCCTTGCGCGCACTACATGATCCTTCCCGACATCGACGCCGGTTCCATCATCGAAGCTTTCAACGCACGCCTGAAGGCCTACGCGGACACGCAAAAGAACGTAACATACGTGGACTACTTCACTCCGCTCGCCAATGCCGAGAAAGGTCTGAACGACGACTCTTCCTACGACGGAATCCACCCCGCCGTCAACATCTACGACGATATGGAGCGGATTCTCGTGGACGCGCTGAAGAAATCCTTGAAACTCAAGAAGCAGGCGTTCTACACCCTTCCTTCCGACGAGGCGGACCGCCGCAAGGTCGCCGCCGATGCCGAGCGGAAGGAGAAGAAACAGCCCATGAACTTCTCCGAGACGGTCGAGATGCTGAACCGTATGAGAAGCGGACGACAAATGCAGACGGAAGGCGGCGCCAGGCCGTCCGGCCAGGGAAATCCCGACAAGCCCAACGTCTCGGCGGGACGCCTCGATTTCTACCCGGGTTTTAAATCCGACGCCGGACTTGTCACGCCTCGAAACGTCTATGTCTGGCTTCCGGACAACTACTCGACGCAGAAAAAGTACGCCGTCGTGTACATGAGCGACGGCCAGAACCTTTTCGACGCCGAAAAGATGTTCAACCACCAGGAATGGTGCGTTGACGAAGTCTTTGGCCGCCTTCTCGGGGAAGGGAAGATCCAGGATTGCATCGTCGTCGGCGTTGCCAACGCCTCCCGTACGAGGAGTCAGGAATACTTCCCCCAGGATGTCTTCGACCGCTATTCTCCCGCGTTGAAGGAGTATGCGGAGAGCAAGAGAATGGGCGAAGAAGACCTCCTCGGCAACAACTACCTCAAGTTCCTCGTCGAAGAGCTGAAACCCTTCATCGACAAGACCTACTCGACGCTCACGGACAGGGACCACACCTTCCACATGGGATCGAGCATGGGCGGCCTGATCTCCACCTATGCCGTCGCCAAGTATCCGGAAGTGTTCGGCGGTGCGGGGTGCCTCTCAACCCACTCCGTCCTCTACATCACCAATTATGGTGCGGAGGAGGAGTCCATCGACGCGGCAAACCAGTGTTACGTCGACTACCTGAAGGCGACGCTCAAGCCCAATGGCGCCAAGATCTACATGGACCGCGGTGACCAGACACTCGACGCCCAGTACCCCAAGTATCAAGATCGCCTGGACAAAATGTTCCGGGAGGCGGGCTGGGACGACGCCCACTATGTCAGCAAAGTTTACCCGGGCCATTCCCATGTCGAAGGGTCCTGGGCTTCGCGTCTGGAAGTACCCGTTCTCTTTTTACTCGGGAAATCAAAGGAACCTCAGATTGAATCCAAGGCAGACCGGTCGACGGTAGAGTTCGTCGTCCGCGACGGCAAGCCCATCTTGATGGATATCTATCAGTTCAAAGACCAGAAGACCGAAGGCAAGCGTCCGGTGTTCATTTATTCTTTCGGTGGCGCCTGGGCGATGGGCTCCCGGATCGACGCTCTTTGCAACCCGCTTTATGACCATCTCTGCGAGAAAGGCTGGGTTTGCGTTGCGATAGACTATCGTCTCGGTTCTGCCCGCGGAAGGGACGGGAAACCGCTCATGACCCCTCCGGAGGGGTATAATCCCTTCCAGTACTCGATCGACATCGGCGTAGAGGACATTTACGCGGCGACAAACTGGCTTATCCGGCACGCGGACGAGTACAACATCGACCCTGGAAAAATCGTCATCAGCGGCAGCAGCGCCGGCGCGATCAACAGCATGAACGCCGAGTATTACATCTGCACCGGCCACCAGATTGCGAAGGACAACCTTCCCGATGGTTTCAACTATGCCGGCGTGATTCCCATGGCGGGAGCCGTCTATCTGACGGGAGAGAACGACACTGAACTCAAGTGGGAAAAGAAGCCTTGCCCCATGTGTTTCTTCCACGGTTCGGCCGACCCTACCGTGACTTTCGATGTGGAGCGCGGCCCCGCCCGTCACGGCTTCGGCCCGTATTACGTCAGCCAGCAGCTCTATGCGATGGACGTCCCGTACATGCTTTTCGAGTACGCCGGCGGCGACCATTGCATGGCCCTCCTTCCGTTGAAATGGTTCTGGAATGAGATCGATTCGTTCATGGACCGGATCGTCCTCGGTGGCCAGGACATCAAGATGCACAGCGTGGAACGGTCGTCGAAGCCCCGTACCGACGCCAACTGGCTCGATACCGTCCGTCCGGGACAGTATGAGGCCGTGAACCGCATGCGCGGTCAGCGCGGCGCCCCCGGCGCGCCGCGGCAGGGAGCTCCTCAAAGATAGTGGAATATGAAAAGAATCATCACTTCATTCGCTTTTGTCCTGTGCGCGACCAGTGTCTTTGCACAGGCCGAGAAGATCCGTCTTTACGACGGTCCGGCTCCCGGTTCCGAGAAATGGACTCAGGAGGAAACGCTTTTCGAGTATACCACTCCCATGAACCCCGGCGAGGTGGGCGAATGCATCGTCAACGTCGTCCATCCCGAACTGTGGGCATACCTTCCCGCGAAAGGCACCGAAACCGGCGCGGCGATCGTGGTCTGTCCCGGCGGCGGATTTACGGCCTTGTCCTGGCATCAAGAAGGGCCCAATGTCGCGAAGTGGTTCGCCGCTCACGGAATCGCAGCCTTCGTCCTGAAATACCGAATCGCCTTCTCCGGCGGTGACTATGAGGAGATGAAATATGTCGTGGACCATTCCTATGGCAACCAAGGACGTGACGCCCGTATGCGGGAACTCACGGAGAAACACGCCAAAATCGCCGAGGAGCAGGGCTACGACCGCAGCATGGCCTGGGACGACGGCAGGGTGGCGATCGCCTACATCCGCAAGAATGCGGAAAAGTACGGCGTCAATCCCAACGCGATCGGGATCATCGGCTTCTCTGCGGGCGGCAACATCGTCTACCACGTTGCGCTCGACCACGACGAGATGAGCCGCCCCGACTTCCTCGGGATGATCTATCCGGCGTGGTTCGGGTCCGAGGTCCCGGCCGATCCGATGCCGCTCTTTCTGGCGGCCAGCACTTCCGAGGCGTCTTCCGCAAATGGATTCGGAGACATGCCCGCGCTCTACAACGCCTGGAACAAAACCCGACAGCCTTTAGAGGTTCATTCTTTTATGAGAGGGTTTCACGGGTTCGGATATCGCGACAACGGGCAGTCGGTCTACATCTGGACAACGCTGATGTACAACTTCCTCGACAACTGTAACTTGCTGAACAAAAAATGAATAGAAGAATCATACTCATCGTAGTCGCCAGCGCCGCGCTGATGCTTTGCGGCCGGGCGTTCGCGGCGGAATCCGTCCGTGGCCAACTGATGGCCGGCGCAGCCAAGGTGGATGTTACTCCGGCCGATGACCAGCTCGGGCGGAATTCGTATGGCGTTTTGGACCGCACGCATGTACGGGCCATCGTTTTCACGAACGGACAGACCGTCGCCGGCCTGGCCAATGTGGATGGGAACACCAACCAGCGTGTCATCGACGCCGTCAACGAGCGGCTTGAGAAAGACCTCGGCATCCATCCGGGAAACATCATCTACAACGGCACGCACTGTCATTCAACCGGCACCGTTCCTCAGGACGAACTGATCGAGCGGACATATCAGGCGGTCCGGAAGGCCTATGAGAACATGGTTCCCGCGAAGGTGGGTTACGGCAGCGGCGTGAGCTACCTGAACGTGAAGCGCGATTTATTCGACCCCGAACGCGGAACGTGGTGGGAAGGCCCCGATTATGACGGCAAGTCGGACAAGACCGTCGCCGTCATCTATTTCGAAAGCCTGGAGGGCAAGCCGATCGCGACCTACTACAACTACGCGATGCATGCGGTGATTACCGGTCAGTTGGACATGATTACCGGCGACTTCCCGGGGCAGTCCGAGAAGTACATCGAAAGCCGCTATGGCGATGATTTCGTGGCAGTTTTCGCCTCTGGCGCCGCTGGGGACCAGAATCCGCTCTATTTCCAGCAGACCTTCGACCTGCGCGACATCCGCATCGCGGATTACGCCAAGCGGGGCGAGGACATCTCCAACCGGATGCCTCCGGGCGGCGTCGGCCTGGACCGCAACGACCCTGAGGTGCACCGCTTGATGGAGGAGCAGAAGAAAATGGCGGAGAGCTATGGACAGCTGCTCGGCGAGGAAGTGAAGTACGTCATCATGATGATGCGCCGTTTCGAGACGGATGTCACGCTGTCCTGCGCGCGCCGGGTCATCAGCTGTCCGGGCCGTCGCCAGACCAACGGTGGCGACCGCGCCGGCTATGCGGGCGAGTATGAGGACGCCGATCCGATCAAGCTCGAGTTAGGCCTGCTGATGCTCGATGAAATCCCCGTGTGCGCAGTCGCGGGGGAGGTGTACAACCAGATTGCCATGGACCTGAAGAGCAAATCTCCCTATGCCTACACGATCATGACGACCGTGGCCGACGGCCACAGCGACTGGGGCGGTTACATCCCGGACGACGAATCCTACGGCGCCCAGGTCTTCGAGGTTCTTGGCTCGCGCTACAAGCAGGGATATGCCCAGAAGGCCATCGTGGACACCTTCCTGGATATGATCCACGAGGCGACGCACGGCCGCTAATTACAGTTCTTTGCTCCGGTTGAACTCATCGAGCTGCCTGAAGCAGCAGTCGTTCAGGATGCCTTGCAGCGGGCGGTCGAAGTTGTTGCGGATGCGGCAGTCGTAGTCGAAGATGAAGCACTCGCCGTTTTCGG
>CAMJHJ010000070.1 GCA_946405485.1 uncultured Bacteroidales bacterium
CCAGCTGGAGCAGGGACTCCGGCTCGGAGAGGGGTTGTGCGGCTTTTACCTGGGATCGTATTATGTCTTCGGTTCGCTGGGATTCGAGATAGACTATTCGCAGGCGGAACGCATACTGCGTAAGGGTGCGGCGCTTGGAAACGGGGACAGCTGCCTCCTGCTTGCCCGATTGCAGGAAAACCGGGAGGACAGTACGCCCGAGATGAAGGAGGAAGCCGCCCGGATGCGCCAGAAGGCGTACAATTACGGAATGGAAGATGCCCTGGAAGAGCCGGAACAGGACGAAGATGACGGCCGTTGGGACGCTTATGCATAATGATTAACAACTATAAACTCATTCAATTATGACTGTAACGATCAGAACCCTTGCCGCAATCTGGCAGATTGCCAAGTATCTCATGCATGCCGACGGATCGGTGACGGACGAAGAGATCAAGCCCGTCTACGATTTCTACAATTCTTTTGGCCAGATGAATGAAGAGATATACCAGCAAATCGTGCGCGAAGCCGATGAACTGTCGAACGAAGAAATCATTCGCCTCATAGATGCGTTGGATGAAGCTGCCAAACAGCAGCTTGCCGACCTCTTTGCGAGTATTGTCGTGGCAGACGGAGAGGTTCACAAAAAAGAGTATGAGCTGTACCAAACGGTTACCGAGGCCTGCGGCCTGCCGGCTCCGACTGGATCGGAGTCGGCCGGCGAGGCGGAAGAGGCCGCTCCTGCGGATCCGGACGATGAAATCGTCCCTGCCTTCATGATCATCCGCTTCGATGGTATGACTTCCTTCAAGCAGAGCAATCAGCGGGAATGGGGCCTGCTCGAGCCCGAATTGGCTAACTGGATCGGAGGCAAGCGCGTGGAGATCGTGCGTTTCACCAAACCGCTCAACGCCCTGTCCGAACAGCTCAACCTGAACGAGCGGCACCTGGTGTTCATGATTGCCCGCGGCGCCGCCGGGACGACGGGCGACAACATGCCTGCCACGCTCCTTTATGGTGGCGGGTATCCCCTCTATGGCGATATCATCATTGCCCTGGAAACCGACGGGGACTATGAAATTGAGGGCTTTGCCACCAGGAGCCTGTTCAATGAAGCGCTCAATGCCGTCAACGCGGCTGTCGACGGGCTGCTTCGGACCGAGTAGATTATGAAACGGATCATTGCTGCCGTGGAAGAGATGCGCCGCAACGGCGAGGAGATGGCTCTTTACAAGAACCTTCCCCTCGTCGAGGAGGTGCTCGGCCGTCTGGAGGCCCTGGACGATCCGGAGGAAGGTCCGCTGGGCAAGGCTTTCGCCTGCGATGTGATGGCGGATCTCCTGCCGGAATACGATGTCCCCAGATTCACGCTGAAACTGCTCCGCCGTGAGTTGCAGTGGCTTCAGGAATCTGAAGAGAAAGACGAGCGGCTCACGCCGGAGGACGTCCAGGCACACATCACGCGTCTCGAGGATTACATTGATGTCGACCGGGTGACGACAGAGGAATTCTGCAGCAAATACGGCCGTCACCTGAAATTCGATCCCGTGGAACGGACGCAGAAATGGGAGGAGATTTATCCGGAGGTGGAGAAGGAGTGCGACCGTCGCCTGAAGGGCATGCCCCGCGGGATGGGTTTCTGCTTCGGCTATTGGGCCGCCCGGCACGACGTCCTGCTCCGGTATGGTATCGATTGGAAATCTCCGCACATGATGAATCCGCGGGTGATGTTTGACTGATATGGAAGAAGAAGCTAGAACCCGGGAACGCAGCCAGTTCCGGACGGCGGTGGAGCATTCCGCCGACACCCGGGAGGCGGGCGGAAAGTGCCCGCACTGCGGTGCTCCCATCGAAGCAAGATTTGAACTCTGCCCCGTCTGCGGTGGCAAGCTGGTCGATTATTGCACCTTTTGCGGCGCGCCCATGCAGCCGGGCGACATAGACTGTCCGGAATGCGGCATGCCCGCCGAGGGCGTCGAGTGTCCGAACTGCCATACGCGTAACTTCCGTTCGTTCTGCCGCCAGTGCAGCTTACCGCTGTCGCGTGCGGCCCGGCGTGCGGTGGAGAAGGCCAAGCAGGATCCGAAGGTGCAGGAAGCGGCCCGGCTGATCAAGCAGGTCGCCGAGCTGCAGGCCGAGCTGGATGGCATCCTCCCGGGTGATGATGTGGAAGACGGGGACCAGACTCCCTCCGAACCCTCCGAAAGCGAGCTCCTCTTCCAGGAGCTCATGGCCAAGGTGGGTTTCACGCCCGCCGAACGGCCCAAAGTTGCCAAACGCAAGATGGGGCGCAGCCGCGAGGAAGTGCTCGCCGAGTTCCGGCAGGCGGTGGACGCCGCCAACAAGACCCTCTCGGAGATGTTGCCTCCGCCCGGCATGACCCCCCAGGAGCAACGCAACTACTATACGTCCCGCAAGGTGGCCGTCATGGAAGTCATGGAAGAGAAATGGTACGGTGTCCGTGTTTCGGAATCGGTCGGGTGGGAGTGCAATAAGTGCCACGTGATTCATAAATGCCCTGAGGAGTGCGTCGTCCGGGAATTCGGTGGCGTCTGGGTGACCTGCGACCGGGTCGTGAAGGTGGATGAGGGGACCGAGGGCGCGGAAGAGTTCGTGAACAGAACGGAGAAGAAAGTTTATAAAAGACTGTAAGCTATATGTTTGATCTTGATGAGATGAAGAAGTCGATGCAGGAGGATCAGGCCCCGCAACCGACTGCTGCCGCGCCTCAGCCGACTGCTGCCGCGCCTCAGCCGACTGCCGTGGCCCCGCAGAAGACCGCTGCTGCGCCTCAAACGACTGCCGCAGCCCCGCAGAAGACCGCTGCTGCGCCGCAGTCGACCGCTGCCGTGCTGGGCGCACTGTCGGCCGCGGGCACGCCCATTGCTGCCCAGACGCACAGCCCCGGGGACACGATCAAAGCCGGCGGCAAGACCTATGTCATCGAAAAGCTGCTGGGCAGCGGCTCGGAAGGGGATATCTATGTGGTGAACGACCGCAAGCGCCGCTATGCCATCAAGCTCTGCCACAAAGGTTTCCATCCCAATCGGGCCGTGATGACCGCTTTGCAGACCCTGAAGGGCGACGGCGTCATCACCGACATCATCGAATTCGGTGACGATTTCGTGTTGATGGATTATATCCCGGAGGGGAGTGCGGCCTCGGCGCCCATCAAAGGCAACGCCGAGGCGATCACGGCGATCGCCCTGCAGGTCGCCATCGCCCTCGACCGGATGCATAAGGCCGGGGTCCTGCACAAGGACATCAAACCGGCCAATATCCTGATCCGGGACAGCTCCAACTGGAAGTGTGTCCTGTGCGATTTCGGAATCGCCGACCTTCTCGGTCCGGACGGCCTGTGCCGGACCACCCAGATGCGCACCCCGATCTATACGGCGCCGGAAGTCTATACGGACGCCGTCATCAAGGAAGACGGTATTTTCGTGGAATTGAGTGGCAAAGCGGATTTCTATTCCCTGGGTATGACCATCCTTTCCCTTTGGATGGGCGAGGGGGCTTTTCTTTCCCAGATGGAGAGTCACCAGGCGCTGGATAAGGTCAAGGGGCGCATCGGCATTCCTCCGGACATGCCGGATCCGCTGGCGCACATCTGCCGGGGACTCCTGATCAAGAATCCCGCCAAGCGCTGGGACCTGGACGAGATCCTGCGCCTGATCAAAAACGGCGAGGATGTTCCCGTGGAGGAAGACGAGATCAATGAGGATCTCAACATCACGTACAATGCGACCAAGCACCAGATCGCCAATACGCCGGAAGAGTTGGCCGGCTTGATGGCCGAAGACGAGGAGCTCGCCATCCGGTACCTCTATCGCGGTCAGATCGAGAAGTGGCTCAAACCCTATCCCGAACTGGTCCTGGAGATTCAGGAAATCGTGGAGAAGCGCTACCCGAAAGACCAGCAGACGGGCCTGTATGCGGCCATCTATGCGCTGGATCCGTCCCGGCCTTTCGCGCTGGGCGGTTTTAAGAAACTGGACGGCGAGTTTATCCAGACCGAAGCCTTCCAGCTCAAGGATGTGAGCGATTTCTTCTATCTGACCAACGTGGATCTCGAGACGGCTACTGCCGTCGATTCCGACCGGTTCCGGGAGTGGGTCCGCGTCCGCAACAAGGCGGTGGCAGCTTCCCTGCCGCCGACTACGCCTTATATGGCCAGCCTCTTGAATCGTGTGCAGCTGATTGACCCGCTTTCCGATATCAACCTCTGCAACAATCCGGACGACGTCGATTACGCCATGACGCAGGAGGGCCTCGGGCGCTTCCTGAACAAGGTATATACCATCTTCTGGAATATCTGTGGCGGGGATGTGGACCAGGTTGCCAAGATCTGGAACGCGCCTGAGTATGCTCCGCAGAACCGCTTTATCCCGTCTTCCACGGTGGTCAGCATTGCGCTCAATTTCCTCGTCCCTGAGCAGTACCACTATGTGACGGACTTCTTTGACTCCAAGGGAACGCGCTTCAAGCAGCAACGCTCCTGGTTCGTCTATTGTACGGACCGCAACAGTGATGACTACCGGTCCAAGGCCGGCCCCAAGGACGATGTGTTCCGCGCCCAGGCCGCCTGGATGAAGGTCATCAAAGGCTTCGGGGTGGATCCCGTCTACGTTTTCGCGGACGACGGGGATACGGTGAAAGACTGCGATGAACTGTTCCGGCATGGCAAGAAAGAACTGCTCCGGGAGTTCAACGACCGGGGCCTTCGCGGCTGGCTCGCCGTGCAGCACCAGGAAGATCCCAATGCGGACCTCTCGGAGCAATACGCCTATGAAGAACTGCTCCTGGATTATCTGTATGATGTCGAGGAAATCGACGACAAGGCGGAGCCCGTCGAACGCTTCTATGAGGCGCAGGGCGAAGCGGACGACATCCTCTCCTCCGGCAAGGGCCGCATCCGCACCCTCAGCGTCCGGAGTGTGTTGCAGCACGTGCTGACGATCATATTTGCAATCCTGCCCGCCCTCATCCTGCTGGGCATGCTGGTCTTCTCCATCATTGACAATCCGGTCCTGGACACCTCCGGCATGCGGATGGAACGCTTCTTCTGGCCGGTCGGCCTGATTGTGGCCGCCATCCTTTTCTTCGCCTCGGAGGGCGAAGGAGGATGCCTGATCCCCAGTATCGGCGGAGCCATCGGTGCGGTCCTGGTCTTCCTGCTGGTCAGGTTCCTGGGTTCCTATATCCTGTATATCTATGCCGCGATCGTCCTGGGCGCTCTGGTCTTCTTCAGCATCAAGACCGTCTTCTTCCACAGTCAGTTTGCCAGGGATGCCCGGCGCTTCAACAAGCCGGGATTCGAAGAACGGATCCTGGAGCCGCTCTATTACGCTTTCAGCAACGAGAAGCAATTCGATTCCTCCCTCAACGGCACGTTCGACGAAAACAAGATCGACGCCTGGAAACGTGATTTGAAGACGCGTCGCAACCACATGCTGATCTTCATCGGCGTCACCTGGGTGCTGGTCGCCTTCGGCCTGCTGATCCCCAAGAGCGAGCGCTTCGAGCGTTTCTCGGCGCCGTTCATCGAGAAGATCATGCCTGCCCGGCGGGCGCCTGAACTGCCCGACCTGTTGCCATTCGAGAGCCTGGAACCCGGCAGCCGGGGCGAAGAGGTCCTGGCCCTGCAGCGCTATCTCAAGGATACCGGATATCTGCGGGGACTCGTGGACGGCATCTACGGCCCCGGCACGCAGAACGCGCTCTCCGCTTTCCAGAAAGCCAACGGACTGGAGGTGACGGGGAATGCTGACAAGGAAACGATACAAACCATCAACCGGCTGGCCGCCGAGGCCGCCCGGGAGGCAGAACAACAAAACAAGGAATAGTTATGGTCTGCAAACAATGCGGGAAAGACAATCGTCCGGAAGCAAGATTCTGTCGCTTCTGCGGCGCTGAGTTTGTGAAAGCGGACAGCCAGACAGGCTTGATTTGCAAGGATTCCATCAAAGCCCGGCTGGATGAGTTGGACCAGAAGCTCAACGTGGCCCGGATGAACGCCCATAATGGCCATGGCCCGAAGATCGAACTCGACTGCATGATTCTCGGTGATTCCGGCAGCGGAAAGAATTTCCTGGCGCACATGATTGCCGACAAGATACAGGCGGCCGGCCTCGTGAAGATGGCGCCCAAGGAGGTGGACGCGTCCGATTGGGATACGTTCTCTGGCGATTTGGACAACAATCTCACGGCTATCAAGGACGGGATTCTCATCATCACGAATGCACAGAAGCTGCTGCCCACCACCACGGCCTCCACTTTGATCCAGCTGGACAAGCTCTTCTACCGGATGCGCAGGGAGAAAGACACGCCCATCGTGCTGTTGTGCGGCGCGCTCAACGACCTCTCGGATTACATGGACAACAACAAGGACGTGGCCCGGTTGTTCGGTCTGGATTTCCGCCTGGAGGCGTTTGATATCGCGGGCCTGTCGAACCTGGCCATGCTGCTGCTCAAGGAGACTTACGGGATGGAGCTGGCGGCAGACCTGCCCGGGAAATTGAATTCCCATTTCGCCTGGTTCATGCGCCAGACGGATCTGGCCTACCTCAACGGACATCTTGCCCAGAAAGTGGCGGAGACCCTGTATATGAGAGCCGCCACCCGCAGCAGCCGGACGGTGGAGCCGCGGGATATCCCGGATAAGGAGTGTTTCATCCCCCGGAGCGAAGAGGAAATCCTGGCCGAGCTCGATGCTTTCGTGGGCATGGAGAGCGTCAAGGAAAAGATTCGTGCGATTATCAGGACGGTCAAGAAGCGCAAGGAAGGGGGCGTGAAGGAGAAACTCCTCACGGACCATTACCTCTTCACGGGCAACCCGGGAACGGGCAAGACTACCTTCGCCCGCAAGTTCGGCGAGATCCTGAGCGCCATCGGGGCCCTGCCCATAGGCCAGTTCGTGGAAGTGGATGCCTCCAGCATCAAGGGCCAGTACGTCGGGGATTCCGAGACCAATATGCGCAAATATGTCAATCAGGCGATTGGCGGCATCCTGTTCATCGATGAAGCCTATGATTTTGCGGAGTCCAGCGGCTCCAGCTCCGGCGGCAGTTTCGGCAAGGATGCCGTCAACGCGCTGCTTCCGCTCCTGGAAAACCGTAAGGGCGAGTTCGTCTGCATCATGGCTGGCTACACGAAGGAGATGGGCAAACTGGTGCGCATGAATCCCGGCATCAAGTCCCGCTGCAACGTCACCATTGAATTCCCGGACTACAGCGCGCGGGAACTGGAGAAGATCTTCCGCATGTGGCTGGTCAGGAATAACGAGCGGGAGAATAACCAGAAGGTCGTGTTTACCCTGGATGACAAGGCGGAGGAAATGCTCCCCTCGGTCTTTGACCGCATGTATATGAAACGCGGCGACACCTTCGGCAACGCCCGGGAAGTGCGGAACCTGTTTGACGAGGCCGTACAACGCTACAATGCCCGCGAGGGCGAAGGTCATGTCCTCACCTATGCCGACCTTGTGGGCGAGGAGAATACGAAAGAGCTTTCCGTGGAGGACGTCATGAAGGAGCTGGACGACTGTGTGGGTATGCAGACCGTCAAGGACGCCGTGCGCCGCATCGCCCAGCAGATTGCCGTGCAGAAACGGATGATCGAGATGGGCGAGGCCGGGGAGAGCCTAACCAAGTTCAATTTCGTCCTGACCGGCAATCCGGGAACGGGCAAGACCAAGGTGGCGCACACTTTCGGAAAGATATTCAAGGCCCTCGGCGTCACGTCCACAGACCAGGTGGTGAAGGTGGAACCCAAGGACATCCTTTCCCAGTACCAGAACGAGAGTGCGCAGAAGATGGACGCTTACATCACGCAGGCCATAGGCGGCGTGCTCTTTATCGATGAGGCCTACGGACTCTACCCGGTGGATGAGACCGGGCGTGGTACGAGCAAAGAAGGAAAGGATGCCCTGGCGGTCCTGTTGACGCGCATGGAGAAAGAGGCTGGGAAATTCGTGGTTGTCTGCGCCGGCTATCCCAAGGAGATGGAGGACTTTATGAATGCCAACCCCGGGCTTCGGGACCGCTTCTCGCACCATATCCACATCGAAGACTACACGGCCGAAGAGCTGTTGGAAATCTACGAACTCGCCGCCCGGAAGAGCAAGTACTCCTTCACCCTGGCCGACGAGGCGGTGCGGATGAAGGCCCTGAACATGTTCCGCGCCATCGTGGCGGTGAAAGACGACAAATTCGCCAACGCCCGCATCGCCATCCAGAAAATGGAGGAGACCAAAAACAGGCTCAGCGTCCGTATCCAGAGTATTCCTTATGAACAGTGGACCCCGGAGCTTCTGCACACGGCGCTGGCGGAGGATATCCCGTACGAGGAGCCGGAGAAGGTGTCCGTGGCGGAATGCCTCGCGGAACTGAACAAGCTGATCGGCCTGGAGGGGGTGAAGACCTCCCTGACCAAGCTGGCGCACACGATCAACAACGAGGTCGAGCGTGCCAGGTTGGAGAACCGCCGGCCGAATATTTCGTTGGGGCACTATCTGTTCCTCGGCAATCCGGGCACCGGTAAGACCACGGTCGCCCGCCTGATGGGCAAGATCCTGTATTCCATGGGCGCCCTGCCTTCCCCCAAAGTGGTTGAGGTGGACAAGAGCAAACTCGTGGGGCAATATCTCGGTGTGACGGAAGCCCTCACGACGAATGTCATCAATTCAGCGATGGGCGGCATCCTCTTCATCGATGAAGCGTACCAGCTCGCCGAGAGCGACCTGAAGGGCGATTATGGAACGATTGCCCTGAATACCCTGCTGAAGCGCCTGGAGGATGACCGCGGCAAGTTTGTGTGCATCGCCGCCGGATATACACATGAGATGCAACGCTTCATCCACTCCAACAGCGGTATTCCTTCGCGCTTCCCGGATCGCAACTGGATCACCTTCGAGGATTACAACCCCGAGGAGCTCTTCCGGATTTTTATGATTTTCGCCGGCAAAGAAGGATACACGCTGGATCCGATGGCCGAAAATGCCGTCCGGGGCAAACTCACCATGCTGTACAACAGCCGTGACCGGACCTTTGGCAACGGCCGCGTGGCCCGCAACCTTTTCGACGAGGTGAAGGAAAATCTGGCGACACGCCTGGGCGAAGACGGACAGCCACACACGGCGGAAGATTATAAACTAATAAAGATGGAGGATGTTTCGTTATGATACAGTGTCCCGAATGTAGAAGCATGATTCCAGACGACAGCGCGTTTTGCGACCAGTGCGGGAAAGAATTGAAGTGGTGCCCCGAATGCAAGCGACCCAAGCGCGGCACGGAGTGTCCCTTCTGCGGCAGCGACCTTATTCCCGGGCGGATGTATCTGGCCGGGGGAGCCGCGGCGCAGAAACCCACTGCGGATCAGCCTCCCATTAAGTCGACACCGGCCCCGGAGGCTCCGGCCGGTCCTGCTCCCCAATCGACGATGGCCGAGACGCCCGCCGGGCCGACCCGGCTGGTCGGAAACGGTTGGTCGCTCCTGCTCCAGCCCGGTGGCTTCGGCCGCCGGGGCGGCATCTGGCCCGAGCTGGCCACCTGCCCCTACGTGTCCGGCAACCATGGAGAAATCAGCCGCGGCTCGGATGGCTGGGTGCTGGTCGACATCGGTTCCACCAACGGCACTTTCGTGAACGGACAGCGCATGGTGACCGGCCAGGGCGTTTCCCTGCGGAAAGGAGACCGTGTGCGTATTGCAACCCTTGACTTTACCGTGGAATGAGACTCTGCATCGAGGCGATCTGCCACAAAGGCATGGTTCGCGACAATAACGAAGACGCCCTCGCTGTGGGCGGCATGTTCCTGCGCGACGGTGACATCAAGCCCATCACGCTGTCCACATCCGACGACGGCTTCTTCTATCTGCTGGTGTCTGACGGTATGGGCGGCCATGAGAAAGGGGAGGAAGCCAGCCAGTTTGCGCTGGATGAGATCAACGAGCAGCTTTCCCTGCATCAGGTCCAGCCGGACTCCTTTGAGGACGATATTCGCGAGGCGGCACGCTATATCAGCTTCAAGCTGAACCGCACCGCTGCGGATCAGGGACAGGCACGCCCGATGGGCTGTACGCTCACGGGCGTGGTCTGGCACTACGGCCGCACCTGGCTGCTGAACGCGGGAGACAGCCGCACCTACCGCTTCCGGGACGGCATGCTCCGCCAGCTGACGACCGACGAGACGGAGCGCGGCTACACCGGCGATCCGTCGGCGAGCAAGCTGTTGTTGAACTGCCTGGGCGGTGGCGCCGAAGGCCGTTTGGCCGTGAGCTCGCTGGACGGGAAACTGCTCGAGGGAGACGTGCTGCTGGTCTGCTCCGACGGACTCTGCGACATGGTCCCGGACGAGACGATCGAAACGGCGCTCGCGGACGGGGCCGGTGCGGGAGACCTCTTCCGGATGGCCTGCGAAGCGGGCGGTGTGGACAATATTTCCATTATTTTGGCTAAAATACTGTAAATAATGAGTGCTTCAGATGCTTCCGGCTGGCGCCGATACAACATTTTCATTTCGTCCACGTTCAAGGACATGGA
>CAMJHJ010000071.1 GCA_946405485.1 uncultured Bacteroidales bacterium
TCCTTACGAGAAGTTCCTGGGTACCTGGTCCATCCAGCGCGGTTCCTTCGAGGACGTCTGGACGATTGTCGAGAAAGAGCCCGGCGTGAGCTATACGATCACCGGTCTTGAAGGCGGCTCCCAGGACTTCCTGGGCGAGTATGAGATTACCGCCGAGTTTGATGCTACGGACAACAGCTTCACGATCAAGACCCATCCTGACCTCGGCCAGTTTACCTTCAGCAATTCCGGTGAAGAACACACGGTGACGATGCGCCTTACCGGCTTGATTACTTACAATGGCAGCGCCAATGTTACCGTTGGCGGCAACTATACCATCTGTAAGGTCGCCATTACAGGTGACGGTGAATTCACGGTCACGGCCGGTCCGGACCTGACCCTGCAGGGTGCTGACGGTAACTATCCGCTGACGGGCATGCGCCTGAACGGTCTGGAAGGCAATAGTGCATGGTCCTTCGACAACGGCACTCCGTACAGCTTCCCGTTCTCCGCGACCCAGCTGACACAGGGCAGCGGCTCCGGCGGCGGTGGCGGCGGCGGCGATGACCCGGATCCGGGTTCCGATGCCTACGGCAAGTGGATCGGCACCTGGAATGCCGGTACCGACCGCACGGTCACCATTGAGGAGTATGAGGCCGGAAGCAGCTATCTCGTGACGGATTCCGGGTTCGGCGGCTTCACTTATCTGACGTGGCTGGATGACAAGACCGGAGAAATGCTCTTCAAGATGCAAAAGGTCGATGAATATGAGATCGATCTCTACTACTTCATCGGTTTGGACGGTAATTACATCCGTTACGGGGATGAAGCGGACGACTATCTGCTTGCCCGGGGAACCTTGGCTGCCAGCGGTACGACCGCAACCATCAACGGTATCACCTACATGGCGCAGAATCAGGACGGTTCCACTTCCGAAGCTAAAGTTACGGTCCTGACGATCCTCGACTATCAGACCGAGGACGGAAACGGTTATGAGCAAGGCTGGTATGGTTTGAGGGCCGTTACGGATCTCGATCTTCCGGCAACCCTTACCAAGGCCTCCACTTCGACCCTGTCCGTTACCCGTACGGCGTATTATGACATGGATCGGGCCCTGTTCGTCAAACCTTCCAGACGCATGGACCGGCAGAAGAGCCAGAAGATCCAGTAACACTTTCCATCAAGAGGGATGTTCCTTCGGAATGTCCCTCTTTTTGACTTGATTAGATGAATTTGAAACCGTTTTTTTATTCCGTGCTACTGGCGGCGCTGTTGCTGTCGTGCGTCAGGGAAAGTCCGGAGACCGTGCCGGAGGTAACGGAAATACCGCCTGTTGCGGAAAAGGCGGACCCTTCCTTTGTGAAGGTGCTTTTCAGCGATGAAATGACCACCCTGATCGAGGAGGATCTGTCCCGGGGCAGTTTGAAAACCCGTTCGTCGGAGCTCAACGGCGTGACCGAAACGCTCGGTGTCGAGTCGATGGAGCGCCTGTTCCCCTTCGCGGGGGAGTTCGAGCCCCGTACGCGGAAAGAAGGCCTGCACCGCTGGTACAAGGTCGTGTATGCTTCTGACGTCCCGGTCACCCGGGCAGCGGAAACGTTTTCCGAGTTGCGGGGTGTCGAGTATGTGGAGGAACCGATCAAGGCATCCCTGACGACCAACGACAAGTACTGGGGAGATCAGTGGGCGCTCAATAACACCCATTATCCCGGCCGTGACGTGGATGTCCAGAATGTCTGGGACGTCTATACGGTCGGCAATCCCGACGTGATCGTGGCCGTCATCGACGGCGGTATCGACCTGAAACACGCGGACCTGGCCTGGAACTGCCTGGAGTCCGGACACAAGAGTTATGTGTACGGGGCCAATAACGTGGTCGGGCACAGTCATGGTACGCATGTGGCAGGAACCATCGCAGCGGTAAGCAACAATGGCATCGGCATCGCCGGCATCGCCGGCGGCGATTATGCCAAGGGCCGTCGCGGCATCAGCCTGCTTTCGCAGCAGTGCTTTTATACGGTCGGATCCGGTCAGAATGCCTACGACCGGGGCGGAGATTTCGAGACGGCCATCAAGGAAGCCGCGGACAAGGGAGCCCTGATCGCCTCCAACAGCTGGGGCTACAACTTCGATGAGAATGATGACGGCCAGATTACCGGCGCGGAATTGGCGGCAGCCCGTTCTGCGCACGAGAACGTGCATTATTACTCGATCGCACGGGCCATCGACTATTTCGTCAAGTATGCGGGATGTGACAACAACGGGAATCAGCTTCCGGGCAGCTTGATGAAGGGTGGCCTGGTCGTATTTGCAGCCGGTAATGAGAACATCCCTTACGGAGCACCTTCCAATTACGAGCCCTGTCTCGCCGTCGGTGCGATTTCCTCGAACGGTAACCGAGCCTATTTTTCCAATTATGGAGACTGGGTAGACCTCTGCGCACCTGGATCCAGTATCATCAGTACTTATCCCGGTGGCACGTATGTGTCTTATTCCGGAACCTCTATGGCTTGTCCCCACGTATCCGGTGTCGCGGCCTTGGTCCTGTCATTCTTCGGAGGGCAAGGCTTTACCGTCGACGACCTGAAGTCCCGTTTGCTGGAAGGCGCCCGTGACATCGGTCTGGGCACCGGCAGCCGTCCCGTCGGCAACCTGGTGGATGCCTATGGGGCCTTTGTGACCGGTGACGGCGGAGTTCCTTCTCCTGTGGAGGATTTCACCGCCGTACCGCTGGGACACAACCTGCGAGTGGATTTCAATGGCGGTGCGGGAGCTTACGGTTATGTAGCCCTTGCGGCCCGGTCTGAGGCGGCTTTGAAGAATACGAGCCTGACGATGCTGGATGAAGGCATCGAATCCTCCCACCTGATTATCGCTGATCCGGAGGCCCCGATGGCGCCACGCAGCATTTCGCTGCTGGGTTTGGAGCCGGATACGGATTATTATCTGGCCATGGCCGCCTATAGTTATGGACGACGCTATTCGGAGTTGTCTCCGATCAAGAAAATCCGTACCGGCGAGAATGGAAAACCGACGATCACGTTGGACCCGGATGCTTCATTTGTCTTCCGTCAGTATCAGGAAGCAGATGTGCCCTTCACGCTGGCAGATCCTGACCTGGATACGCTTCAGGTCAGTTTCCAGACCAACGGGCGGGCCACGTTCCGGGAGTATGAAGACGGGCGCTGGCATTTCCGCCTGACTTGCCAGGCTGTCCGGGCTCCGGCTTCTTTCCAGGCGACCTTGATCGTTTCGGACCGTTTCGGCGCCCGATCCCTGCGGACTTTCAATTACTCCGTACTTGAGAATGTCGCGCCCGTCCTTTCCTCGCCGATAGAGCCCTTCGTCCTGCCTTCCGTTGGTCAGAGTGTGTCCATTGAGCTTCCCTCCCACTTCTCTGATGAGGATGGGGAAGTCCTGGAGTATAAGGTCAACAGTCTGGATACCGATATCCTGGGCGCAGAGATTACGGATGGAAAGACTGTCAGTATCACGGCCCGCGCCCTCGGACTCGGGCAAGTGCGCGTTTCGGCCTTTGATGCCATGGGTGCGAGCGCCCGTTGTGATATCCCGGTGCTGGTACGTGCTCCCGGTGAAAAACTGACTCTGCTGGAAGGGACGGTCTTTAAGGACAGGCTCACGATCCTGGCGGCAGAGAAGGAATCACCTACGACGGTCCGTCTGGTGTCTGCATCCGGTACGGTGGTCGCGGAAACCAGCGGTCAGTTCAGCGCGTTCAATCCTGTCGTGCTGGACACGCAGCGTCTCTCTCCCGGTCTGTACACCTTGTTTGTCGATATCGCGGGTGACACGATCAAGCGTTCTGTCGTCAAAAAGTGATGAATATGAAACGAATCCATACTTTTTCGATTCTCGTGCTCGTGCTGTCCCTGTCTGGCCTGACCCTCAGCGCCCAGACCTCTGCCGAGGGCAATGAGGCTTTCGGCGTGCTCAGGGTGGACCGTGATCCCGTCCGCATGGGAATGGCCGGTGCAGGAGAGTCCATGACGTCACAGAACCAGGCGTACGCGGCATTCGGCAATCCTGCGGCGGCTGCTTTCTCTTCTTCCAAAGTGGAAGCCGGAGTCTCTTATGCTTCCTGGGCTCCGCACTATTCGGGTGCCGGGAACATCGCATCCGGTGTCACGGGGCATGTAAATGAGAAAGTCGTCCTTTCCGTAGGTTTTGCCCGCCAGGGTTATCCCGGACTGGATATCGAGCCTTCGTCGTCCTTCAAGCCTTCCGACGTGCTGTTGCGCGCCGGTGCCGGCATCGCGTTCACGGAGTCATTCTCCCTCGGTGTTACGGCTGGTTATGCGAAGGAAGCCCTGATGTCGGATTACAGCCTCTCGGCGTTCTCGGTGACGGCAATGGCACAGTACCGTGTGGCGGGTCTGAATGTCGCTGCCGGTGTCGCCCATCTTGGCGGTAAGGTAGGGGACGGCTATCCGCTGCCTTCCTCGGTCAAATTGGCCGCTGATTATGGTCTCGACTTCGAGAACGTCGCTTTACGGGCTGCGCTCGACGCCGATTATTATTTCAGCGGGAATTATTCCGTCGCGGCAGGCCTGGATCTCGGCATCGGTGGCGCCGGTTTCTTGCGCGGGGGCTATCGCTATGCCTCCAAAGGGGCCGCTATCCCGAGTTTCTTGGGATTGGGCGGAGGTGCCCGTTTCGCCGGGTTTGAGCTTGATTTCGCCTTTTTGATGGCATCGGAATCCCTTTCCGGCACTTGGATGGCCGGCTTGAGCTACCGTTTCTGATCCTTCACTTGTTTCGATTGTGTCGGGCTTGTCTCCTTCCGGATGGATGCGATGGCAAGCCCGATCATCGTAAACCCTGCATTGATGAGCAGGAGCTCGTAGCCGATTTCAAAGCCGAACCATCGCGGGGCGCCCTGGCTCAGGACCAGGCAGAGCAGGGGGGAGACGATGCAGATCCACGGAATCCAGGAGTCTCGGGGCCGCAGACGCGTAAAAAGGCCGAATACATACAGTCCCAGCAGAGGACCATAGGTGTAGCTGGCCACGACATAGACCGCATTGATGACACTTCCGTTGCCGATGGCCCGGAAGGCGTAGATCAGGCCGGCCATGACCAGGCAGACCAGGGCATGCGTCCGGTGGCGGGTGCGTGTCAGAGTGGCTTCATCCTGTTTCCGGTCGGCACCGAGGATGTCGACGGTGACAGAAGTGGTCAAGGCTGTGACGGCCGATCCGGCGCTGCTGAACGCCGCGCAGACCAGGCCGATGACGAAGGCGACGCCGACGGCTGCCGGCAAATAGCGGAGTCCGGTCGCTGGATTCTTGCCGGTTGCAAGGACCGGGAACAGTTCATCCGCCTTGAGCCCTCCCAGCAGTTGTCCGCTGCCGTCGCAGAGTCCGACCTGTGCGCCGTAGAGGTACAACAGTACGCCCAGCCAGAGGAAGAGCAGGTTGATCGGGACAAAGCTGAATCCGTAGCTCAGGACGTTCTTCTTGGCCGAATGTAAGTTCTTGCAGGAGAGATTCTTCTGCATCATGTCCTGGTCCAGGCCGGTCATCGCGACCGTAGTGAAGGCGCCGGCAAGGAATTGTTTCCAGAAGAAGCGTTTGTCGGCCGGATTGTCAAAGAACCAGACGCGGGACATGGGACTCCCGCCGATGGCGGTGCAGAGTCCCTTGAAGTCAAATCCGAGGGCGTGGCAGACGAAAATGATGGCCAGGATGACGGCTCCGACCATGCAGAGGGTCTGCAGCATGTCCACCCATACGAGGGTTTTGACGCCGCCCCGGAAGGTGTAGCCCCAGACGATCAGCATCGTCAGCAGGATGTTGACCAGGAAGGGAATGCCCAGAGGCCCGAACAGGATGATCTGCAATACGATGGCCGTGAGGTACATCCGCACTCCGCAGCCCAGGAATTTGGACAGCAGGAAGAACCCGGCGCCGGTGGTCCGGCTGCGTGGCCCGAAACGGCCGGACAGGTATCCGTAGATACTGAAAGAATCCAACTTGTAATAAAGCGGCAGCAGGATGAAGGCGATGGCGATGTACCCCGCGAAGAAACCGAGTACCATCTGCATATAGGACATCTGTGTCGCCGCGACATAGCCGGGAACGGAGATGAAAGTAACGCCTGAGATGGAAGTGCCGACCATCGAGATCGCAACGACCGGCCAGGGTGACTTGCGGTCACCCGAGAAAAAGGCGCTGTTGCTCTCTTTTGTGCGATGTCCCATATTCTCCTGATTATTGAACAAAGATATCCAAAAAAACGCTATCTTTGAAATTGACCGAAGCCGTATTTCATGCCGATACTCGAGAAAATCGTCGTCCAGGACTATCGCAACATCGAACTCCAGGAATTGGAGTTCTCTCCCAATGTGAATTGTATATGGGGGAACAACGGGGAAGGGAAGACCAACCTGCTGGATGCCATCTATTATCTCTCGATGACGAAGAGTGCATTTTCGTCTGTAGACAGGTTCAATTTCCGATACGGCTGCGACTCTTTTTCCATCGCCGGGACCTACCAGATGCCGACGGACGTGTTGTCGCGTTTCGCGATCCGCGTCACTTCGGGAGGCGAAAAGAAGTTGCGTCGGGACGACAAGCCATATCCCAAGATCTCTGACCATATCGGCGTCCTGCCTGTGGTGATGGTTTCTCCTTCGGACACTTCGCTGGTCAGCGAATCCGGGGATGAGCGTCGCCGTTTCGTCAATTCCGTGCTTTCCCAGCTAGACCGCGAGTACCTGAATTCGATGCAGCAGTACAACCGGCTGCTTTCGATGCGCAACCAGCTGCTCAAGAACGGGATCGCCGACGAGGGGCTCCTGGCGGTCTACGATGCCCGGCTGTCGGATCTTTCCCGTCCGCTCCATGCACGCAGGAAGGAATTCGTCCGTGCGCTGATCCCTGCCGTCCAGACTTATTATGAGCGGGTTTCAGGGGGGCGCGAGACGGTGTCTATCCGCTATAAATCGGACCTGGAGAAAGGAGACCTGGCGGATTTGCTTGCTGCCGGCCGGGAGAAAGACCGGATGCTGAAATATACGACGGCCGGCCTGCAACGGGATGATTTCATCTTTGAGATGGATGGCTATCCGATCCGGAAATGCGGATCGCAGGGGCAGCAGAAATCATTCCTCGTCTCGCTCAAGTTTGCGCAGTATGAGATTATGAAGGAGCGATACGGCTACCCGCCGGTCCTGCTCCTGGACGATCTCTTTGATAAATTGGACATGCTCCGGGTCTCCAATCTCCTGAAGATGGTGTCCGGCAATGACTTCGGCCAGATTTTCCTGACCGATACGGATAAGGCGCGCATCCGGGGGATCGTGGATGAGATTACTTCCGACAGCGCCTATTTCGATACGGTGGCTGGCACATTCAGCAGACAATAGCCTATGCAGCGAAGGTTGGGCGGTATCAGCAGGAAGGACCCCGTGGCCATGGAGGAACTGGTGCAGATGTTCATCAAGTCGATGAAACTCTCTGCCGGTCTCAATACCCGCCGTATTTTCGAGGCCTGGGATGCCGCTTCGGGCGCGTCCAGATATACGCTGCGCCGCTATTTCCGGGACGGGAAGCTATATATCACTTTGAATTCGTCCATGGTCCGGAATCAGCTGGGCTTCCAGAAAGCGGAGCTGGTGGACCGCATCAATGAGATTCTCCGGGAGGACGAGCTTTTCCTGAAGGACGACCCTCAAGTCAAGTATGTGGAAGAATTGATCCTGAAATGAAATTCGTTGTAGATAAGACCATTCCGTTCATCGAAAACCTCTTCGAGCCTTATGCCGAAGTCGTGTATCTCGAGGGTAAGGACATCACTTCCGATGATGTCCGGGATGCTGACGCGCTGGTGATCCGCACGCGTACGAAGTGCAATGCCGATCTGCTGGACGGGTCCTCGGTCAGGATGATTTCCACGGCAAGCATCGGCTCCGACCATATCGACCATGAGTATTGCCTGGAACATGGCATCCACTTCGCAACGGCGTCCGGCTGCAATGCGGTTGGAGTGATGAACTATGTGTTCGCCGCCCTGTACGGCATCGCCGCCAGGAAGTCCATCGACCTGGAAGGCAAGACACTGGGTATCGTGGGCGTAGGGAACACCGGGTCCCGTGTCGCTGCGATGGCCCGCCATATCGGCTTGAAGACCCTGCTTTGCGATCCTCCCCGCGCTGCGGCCGAAGGCCCCGATTCTTTCTGCTCTCTGGAGACTCTGCTGGAGCAGTCCGACGCCGTGACCCTGCATGTCCCGCTGTCGGAACAGACACGGAAGATGGCGGACGATGCCTTTTTCCAGGCGATGAAACCGGGCGCCCTGTTCATCAACACGGCGCGCGGTGAGGTGGTGGATGAGCCGTCCCTGTTGCGCGCCATTCCCCGTCTCGGGGCGGTCATCATCGATACATGGAACAACGAGCCTTATATCAATCTGGACCTGGTCGAACGGGTGGATATCGCGACGCCGCATATCGCCGGTTATTCCTATCAGGGAAAGCAGAACGGTACGGCGCTGGCGGTCCGTGCCATCGCCCGCTTCTTCGGAATCGAGCCTTTGTATGAGTTCTATCCCGAGACACCGATCGCGGAGCTGGAGGCCATCAAGTTGAACCTGAAGGGTAAGCCCCAGGGGGAGATAGCTTCGGTGCTTTCATACAATTATCCGATTTTTACGGATGATTTCATGTTCCGGATGAATCCTGCCGGATTTGAGAACCTGCGGCTCAATTATAGCTATCGCCGGGAGTTTTATGTCGAATAACCAAGCATTTGAAATTATGAATAAAGTCGAATCTCAAGTCGAACGCTTCAAGAAAGGTTTTCCCTGGCTCAACCTCATCGCGCCAGCTACTCCCGAGCGTGGGATCTGTCAGCTTTCTGAACAAGAAATAGAGGCTGCAGTTGCCTATGAGCCTGCTTTTCCTGTCCGTGGCCGTTGTAAGTTCGTTCCGGCGTCCGGAGCGGCCTCCCGGATGTTCAAGGATATCTTCGCCGGACTAGATATATTGAAAAAGGGCGAAGATGTCGATCCGCAGTCTGCGGTTGCGAAACTCGCCGCCTCGATCGACCGCTTCGCATTCTGGTCGGCAGAGCTGTTCGGACCTGAGATCGTGGACTCCCAAGCGTTCCGCCGCTCCGTTGCGGAAAAAGTCCTGACTGACGCAGGCCTGGGCTATGGTTCCAAGCCGAAGGGCGTGGTCCGTTTCCATCGCTATGCGGACGGGGAGTGCAGGACTGCTTTTGCAGAACATCTGGTCGAGGGCCAGGCTTATATGCGCAATGAGGATGGCAGCGTCAATCTGACGGTTACCATTTCGCCGGAGCACAAGGCGCTCTTCGAGGCGGTCCTGGCGGAGGTGAAGGACGCATATGAGGCGAAATACGGCGTGCGCTACAACGTACGTTTCACTTTCCAGGATCCGGAGACGGACACGGTGGCGGTGGATATGGACAACAAGCCATTCCTGAAAGACGACGGGTCGATGCTTTTCCGTCCTGCCGGACATGGGGCTTTGATCCACAACCTGGACGCCGTCAAAGAAGAGTTGGTCTCGATCAAGAACATCGACAACGTCTCCAACGAGCGTTTCCTTCCGCTCACTGCCAAATGGAAGAAAGTCCTGATGGGCAAGTGCCTGGAACTCAGGGATAAGATCTACATGTACCTGACGGAACTGGATATGGCCACGATGGAAGGGATCCGGGGATTCGAGCCTTTTCTCATCGTTCCGGCCCATAACGGCCTGCAGGAGGACCGTTTCGGGACTCCCGAGGTCCAGGCCCTCTGCCAGGAGATTGAAGAATTCCTGTCCAGTGAACTATGCATCGACATGCCGCTGGCGAAGGACTGCCGCTCGCGGGTCGAAGCGATCCGTGAGAAACTGAACCGTCCGATCCGCGTGTGCGGCATGGTCCGCAACGAGGGTCAGCCGGGTGGGGGACCTTTCCTGATCAAGGAAGAGGATGGCTCCACTTCACTGCAGATCCTGGAAAGCGTGCAGATCAATCCGGACGACCCCGCGGCCGTGGCCGCCTTGCAGTCAGCTACGCATTTCAATCCGGTCGATATCGTCTGCTGCGTGTACGACTATCAGGGTGAGAAGTTCCACCTGGCCGATTTTGTCGACGAGGAGACCGGTTTCATCAGCCGGAAGAGCTGGCAGGGACGTGAACTGAAGGCCCTGGAGCTCCCGGGTCTCTGGAATGGCTCCATGAGCCGCTGGAACACCCTGTTCGTCGAGGTGCCCGCCGAGACCTTCAGCCCCGTCAAGGTCGTCCTCGACTTGTTGAAAGCGCCGCACCAGGCATAGGTTATCAGATTAGTAATCAATAGCATCCATAGTCATCCATGAAAACGGATTTCAGAGAGCAATACCTTGCCCCCTCCGCCTGCGTTCTCCTGGTGGAATTGTCTTCTGTCATCGCCGAAA
>CAMJHJ010000072.1 GCA_946405485.1 uncultured Bacteroidales bacterium
GTAACAATAAACTTGCATACAAAAAAGAGAGAGACCCGCTAGTCGAGCCTCTCTCACTTTCGTCAATCCTATCTCCGTCCCGGGCCACCGCCCGGACCTCCGAAGCCGCCACGACCGCCCGGGCCGCCCGGGCCGCCGAAACCGCCGCGCATGCCTTCCCGGTTCATCGTGCCGAAACGCCAGGTCAGGGAGACGATGATGTACCGGCCAAGGGTATTGTTGAGCACCTCGGAATGGTAGTTGGCATTGTCCGTCACCGTCAGGTTCTTGGACTGGCCGAGGATATCATAAGCCTTGAGGGCAAGGGTGAACTTCTTCTTGAAGAGAAGCTTCTGGATTTCGGCATTCCAGATGTACTCCGAAGGCTGCTCCGTCGAATAGCCGCGATACCAGTTATAGTTGAAATCGCTCTTGAGCGTCATGCCCGCCAGGTCCCAGGTCCAGGTGACGGCCGCATTGACCTGGTTGTTCCAGGTCGTCGTCTGGTCATTGGTGTTCTTGATCGTGTACCAGGAGCGGCTCACCCGCGTACGACCGGAGGTGGACAGCTCCAGCGCATCGTTGCGGTAAGTCACGCGCAAGCGCTCCACCACATTGAGGTTATCGATGGTGTTGAGGCCGAAATCGGAAGACTTCGAGATGTCCTTGTACTTGGCGAGGAACTGTTCCATGAAGTCGTAATAGTCGACCGTCGGATCGGGCATCCCGCTCATGTCGATGTTGGAACCCACATAGTTGGAACTGTGGGACCAGCCGGTGCGCGCGAAATTCATCACGGTGAAACCGGACTGCCCGACCGGGATGTTCAGGAAACCGTTGAGACCGGCGCTGGCAGAGGTGGGACCGTTGAACGGCATCGAATACTGCGTGCCCGTCGTGTTGGTCCAGGTCGCGTTGACGATCGGATCCTGGACGAATCCACCCTCGAAATTGATATTGGCCGAGAAGAAGGTCTTCCTGTTGTTGTAGCGGTAATCACCCCGGATCGAGTGCGAGAAATAAGGCAGGAGGTTCGGGTTACCGAAGGAGATATTGAGCGGGTTGGTGATATCCGGCACCGGCATCAATTGGGAAGTCGAAGGCTGGCTGGACATGCCCCAGTAGAACATCCTCAGGTTCGCGTTGTCGTTGAACTCCCAGAAGATACGGGCACGGGGCGACCAGTTCCAGACAGGATTCTCATACACCTTCGGTTCATAGAGATGACGCGTAGCATCCCATTTGGTCGTACTGTTGAAGGTATAGGTCGGGATGGCGGCGAAACCGATCTGCGCATTCAGGCCCTCCTTCTGGTACACCAGGTTAGTTCCCATCTCATGACGCCGGGACAGGTTGATGATACTGTTGGAATAGGTGTAGTCCACGACGCCTCCCCGGGTCAGGTCGAGCGTCTCCTTGTCGGAGGTCGACTTGTTCCAGGTATAGCCGTAGTTGACTTCGGCGAAGAAGTGTTCGCCGATGGGCTCGGTATAAGTCACGCGTCCCATCAGGGAATAGCTCTTCTGGTTGCTGGTATAGGACTGGTCGATCTTCTCCGTCACCGCATCACCCCCGGCGTAAGTATTAGTCAGGGACTGGTTCGCGCCGACCAGGTCATTGTTGGACAGGCTGTAGCGCGTCATCAGGGTCATCGTGCGGCCGGGTTTCCCCAGACGCTGGCGGAAGAGGAAGAAACCGCTGGTGGAGATGTTCTTGTTGGAGCCGTTGTTGAAGCTGTCGCCGTCGTTGGTGTTGGAAGTGACACCGCTGGCCGCGTCGCGGATCCGGGTCGCATAGTCGCTTTTCTCCCAGAAACTGCCCGTGCCGAAGTTGAGCCGGGGCTCGAAAAGGATGGAGGTATTCTCGCTGAACTTGTGCTCCAGACGCACGCCGATGCGGTGGCCTGAGGAAGTCGTGTTGCTGGAACCTTCATTGTCGGAGAGCAAGGTCCGGTCGTCGTAATAGGTCTCCTTGTAGCTGCGCTCGGAAACATCCCTGGAGGTATGGTTGAAGAGGTAATTGCCACCCAGGTCCATCTTGTCGTCGAAGAGGGTCCAGGCCCCGTTTCCACCGATCATGTAGGAAGTGGAGATGCCGTTGCCGCCTCCCCAGCCGCCACGGCCGCGGCCCATGCCGCCACCGCCGCCGCGCATGCCCTGCATCATCGAGCCGGACAGGTCGTTGAATCCGCGGTTGTTGGTATTGTTGGCGTTGACCACGAGACTGAGCTGCTGCTTGTCCGTGAAATTACCCATGAAACCGGCGCCCTGGTAGCGGAAGTCGTTCGGGACTTCGCCGACGGAAGAAGACTTGGAGGCCGGCACGTCATGGCCGCCGCCGAGGGAGAAGTTGCCGAAAAGGCCTTTCATCATGCCGGGTTTGATATTGAGGTCGAGGATCGTTTCCTCTTCCCCGTCATCGATGCCGGTAAACTCGGCCTGCTCGCTCTTCTTGTTGACCACCTTGACCTTGTTGATGATCTTGGCAGGCAGGTTCTTGGTCGCCAGGGAGGGATCGTCCAGGAAGAAAGTCTTTCCTTCGATGGTGATCTTCTTGATCGTCTGTCCGTTGACCGTCACGGATCCGTCCTCGGCCACTTCCACGCCCGGAAGCTTCTTAAGAAGGTCTTCCAGCACGTCATTGTCGGTGGTCTTGAAAGAAGTGGCGTTGAATTCCACGGTATCCTTCTTGATGACGATCGGATTGCCCACGGCCGACACGTTGGCCGCATCGAGCACTTCCTTGTCATCCGCCATCTTCAGCGTTCCGAGGTCCAGGACATCCTTGATTTCCAGTTCCGTGGTAATCGGCTTATAGCCCATCAGTTCGGCTTTGAAGGTATACTGTCCCCTCTTGACGCCTTCGAACTTCACGGAACCATCCTCGCCGCTGAGCACGTATTTATAAACCTTCGACGAGCCTTTCGGCGTCAGGGAGACCGTTGCAAAGGGAACAGGATCACCCGTCGATTCCTCGACAAGCGTCGCAGTGACGACATGGTGGGGCTGGGCGGAAAGCGGGAAGCCGGAGAGCAGGAAACACACTGCGGCCATAGCCGCTACGACTAATCTTTTCATCAAAACCAACAATTAGATACTAACCTTTGACACGCGCGCGAGCCGGAGGTTTAAAGGGATTCTTATTTTTTTACCCTATCCGGATTGGCGGCGAGGAACTTTTCCCAACTGGTAGCCGCCTGGACGCTGGTCAGCGGACTGGTCAATTGGTAAAAATGGCACATTGCGATGGCCAAAGCGTCCGTGGCGTCCAGCCACTTCTCTTCGATGTCGATCCCGAGCGTGCGCTGCACGATCAGGCTGACCTGCTCCTTGGAAGCGGCTCCGTTCCCGCAAATGGCCATCTTGGCCTTACGGGGAGCATATTCGAAAACAGGGATGTCGCGGCTGAGCGCCGCCATCATCGCGGCACCCTGGGCGCGTCCCAACTTGAGGATGACCTGGGCGTTATGCCCGTAGAAAGGAGATTCGATCGCCAGGTCGTCCGGATGGTGCAGTTCGCATAAGGAACCGACCTTCTCATAGATGCGGCGGAGCTTGGTATAGGCGTCTTTTTCCTTGCGCAGGTCCAAGACCCCCATGTCCACGAAATTGGGACGGCCCTTGGCATCTACGCGCACGATCCCGAAACCAAGGAGGTTGGTTCCGGGATCAATGCCGAGTATGGTGCGTGAATCAGTCAATCCGGTCGAAGCCTGTGTACGGGCGAAGGACTTCGGGGATGACGATGCCTTCGGGGGTCTGGTTGTCTTCCAGCAGGGCGGCGACCACGCGCGGAAGCGCCAGCGAACTGCCGTTGAGCGTATGGGCGAGCTGGATCTTGCCATTCTCATCCCGGTAGCGGAGGTGCAGGCGGTTGGCCTGGAAGGATTCGAAGTTGGAGACCGACGAAATCTCGAGCCAGCGGCCCTGTGCGGCGCTCCACAGCTCGAAGTCGTAGGTGATCGCGGAAGTGAAGCTCATGTCCCCGCCGCAGAGGCGCAGGATACGGTAGCGCAGGCCCAACTTGTTCACGATGTCCTCCACGTGGGCGACCATGCGGTCCAGGGCGGCGTAGCTGTCTTCCGGCTTCTCGACGCGGACGATCTCGACCTTGTCGAACTGATGCAGGCGGTTCAGGCCGCGGACGTCCTTGCCATAAGAACCCGCCTCGCGGCGGAAGCAGGGTGTGTAGGCGGTCAGGGCCTGGGGCAACTCCTCATTCTGGAGAATGACGTCGCGGAAAATGTTGGTCACGGGCACTTCGGCCGTCGGGACCATGTAGAAATCATCCAGATTGGCGTGGTACATCTGGCCTTCCTTGTCGGGGAGCTGGCCTGTACCGAAACCGGAAGCCGCATTGACCATCACGGGAGGTTCGACCTCCTTGTAACCGTCGGCCGTGTTACAGTCCAGGAAGAAGTTGATCAGCGCACGCTGCAGCTTGGCACCCTTGCCCTTGTAGACCGGGAAACCGGCACCGGTGATCTTGACACCGAGGTCGAAATCGATGATATCGTACTTCTTGCAGAGCTCCCAGTGCGGCAGGGCGCCTTCCGGCAGCTGCACCTCGGGACCGCCCATCTTGACGACCTCATTGTCTTCGGCTCCTTTGCCGGGAGCGACCAGGTCGCAAGGGATGTTGGGCAACAAGACCAACTTGGCCTCGAGGGCCTTGGCAGCCTCGTCACCCCGGGCGAGCAGAGCGGAAGACTTGGCCTTCAACTCGGCGACCTCGGCCTTGGCGGCCTCGGCTTCATCCCGTTTGCCCTGCTTCATCAGCGCGCCGATTTCGGCGGCCTTCTGCTTCTGGACGGAGAGGAGGGCGTCGCTCTCGGTCTGGCAGTTTCTGCGCTCCGCATCCAGGGCGAGGACCTCGTCCACGATGGCGGCGGCATCGAAATTCTTGATAGCGAGCTTCTTGATGACGAACTGAGGGTCGTCGCGAAGCATTTTCAGCGTCAGCATAGCTTTGATTCTTTATGTAAAGAGGACCTGCACCTTCCTCGAAGCGCAAGTCCTCTATCTTCTCACAGAAACGCTACGAAGCGGTTAGTTCTCGAAGGGAATGACCGAAACGTAGGATTTGTCCTCTTTCTTGCGGGTGAACTTCACGGTGCCGTCGACGAGCGCATACAGCGTGTGGTCCTTACCCATGCCGACGTTCTTGTCGGGATTGTGGACCGTACCCCTCTGGCGGACGATGATGTTGCCGGCCTTTACGACCTCACCGCCGAATTTCTTGAGTCCGAGACGCTTGCTATGGGACTCACGACCGTTCTTGGAACTGGATTGACCTTTCTTGTGTGCCATAATGTTTCTCTGACTAAAAAATTAAGCGATTTCGTTGATCTGGACCTTGGTGAGTTTCTGACGGTGGCCATTGCACTTCTGGAAACCCTTGCGACGGATCTTCTTGAATACAAGCACCTTGTCAGCGCGGCACTGGTCGTCGAGCACGGTAGCCCGGACCACGGCGCCGTCAACATACGGAGCACCGACCTTCACGGCCGCATCGTCTGCGGCGACGAGGAGGACCTTGTCAAACTCCACGGAATCACCCTTGGCAGCCGCGAGGCGGTTGACAAAGATTTCATTGCCAGCTTCCACCTTGAACTGCTGGCCTGCAATGTCTACGATTGCGTACATAAAAACAAACTTATTAAAAGTTTCGGCCGCAAGCGTCTGTTACTAAACAGCTCTTTTTCAATGGCTTAACGGTCATCTACATATTTTTGGGACTGCAAAGATAGATTTTTTGCCGCAAATCGCAAAATTATTTCGCGACTATTACTTATTTTTGTGTGAAAACATTTTTGTTATGGATTCCGCTTTCTCTTATGGCTCCGTCGTTACCGGCAAGGGCTTCCTCGGCCGGAGAAAAGATGTCAACATCCTCTCCAACCTGATCGCCCAGCGCGAAAACATCGTGCTGATCAGCGGCCCGAAGGGAGGCAAGACCTCCCTGATCCAGCAAGTTTTCCTACAGATGCGGATGGACAAGAAGGTCTTCGACGCCGTCGAGGTGGACCTGAGGGACGTGCGCGACCTGGTGACCTTCCTGCGCAGGCTGGGAGACAGTGTGATCCGGCAATACGCCACGACCCCCGGAGAATTCAGGGATATCATTTCCACGCAGCTGGGCGGCACGCATTTTATTTTCGACCAGCGGAGTTTCTCGGAGGACGGCTGCGTCCTCGCACTCAACTGGGACCCCGACGAGAAAGACACCCGCGCCATCCTCACCCTCCCCTACGCCCTCTCCCGTCTCCGCGAACGGCGCCTGATCGTCATTTTGCGGGAGTTCCAGAACCTCTGCTTTATCGACAACTGGGAGAAACTCTTCAAGCTGATTGAAGACATAGTAAAGGAGCAGCGCTCCTTCCTGGAAGAGCCCCAATTCTCTTACATTTTCTCGGGCTCGCAGCTCAATGCGATGAAAGAGATCTTCGAGCACAAGCGCTGGTTCCACCGGCTGGCGGAGATCCACCACCCCAGCCCCATCGAGGAGAATGAGATCACGGAGCACGTCGTCCGGGGCTTCCTCGCCGGAGGAAAGGTCGTCGACCGGGAAATGCTGAAGGGCGCCATCACCCTGATGAGGGGCAACCTGCATTATATCAATCACTTCTTTTCGATCTGCGACCATCTTTCGAAGGGCTACATCATGGAACCCATCCTTATCGAGGCCCTCGAAAACCTCATCTCCATCCATGAGCCGCGTTTCGAGGCCACGGTCTATGACCTGACCAATTTCCAGATCAGCCTGCTGCGTGCCATCACGGACGGGCATACGAAATTCAGCAGCGCGGAAGTGATCCGGCGCTACGGCCTCAATTCCTCCGCCAATGTCAAGCGCCTGAAGGATGCCCTGGCCAAGAAAGAAATCATCGTCTTCGACGAGAGCGACGAGCCTTCCTTCATCGATCCGCTCTTCGAATATTGGGTCAAAAAATATTTTTTCAGGCAAAAGCTTGACATTTAGTTTTTTTTGCTACCTTTGCAGCCGCTAAAAGAAAAAGGAGGTGATAAAGAAATGATTGTCGTACCGATTAAAGAAGGCGAAAACATCGAGCGCGCTCTGAAAAAGTTCAAGAGAAAGTTCGAAAAGACAGGTGCCGTCCGTGAGCTCCGCTCCCGGAAGAACTTCGAGAAGCCGTCTGAGATCAAGAGGAAGGCTATGCAGAAGGCCATCTACGTGCAGCACCTCCGTCTTCAGGACGAGCAGTAATTTTTACTTGCGATAAGTCAACCGGCTGGATGAAAGTCCAGCCGGTTTTATTTTGTCTTTCCCGTATTTTTCCATAATTTTGATTGGATAATCACGTATCATGAAAGGAAAGAAAAAGTTCTTGCTCCTGCTTACGGTCCTTCTGCTGGGCGCGGGTGTCCGCGCCGCTACGCCCTATGTCTGGCAAGCAGCCACCAACGAGGTCCTCTACGCCAACCTGCTGACCTACCTGAGGACCGTCCAGGCCGACTGGGTCGGCGAGCCGGTCTACTACATGGCCCAGCAGTTGATGGTCGAGCTGGAAGCGACCTTCAAGAAAGACCCCTACGCCTGGATGACCCAGGTCCACAACTTCTGCAACACCCTGGAGAACATCTACCCGCCGGCCATCGCCCATCCGAGCGTCACGACCGCTTCCAGCGACCCCTACGAGAAGATCCGGCGCCAGATCTTCCGGCTCCGCGACTTCCCGATGCACCAGGTCTCCCTCACCAATGACGTCATCCAGCCCGCGCCCGGACAGGCGGACGCCTTCAACAAAGCCAACAAGCAATGGCTGCAGCACAAGCGGGACGAATTCTTCCAGTTCCTGAACGGACCGCGCCCGAGCGGAAACGAATTGCAGCTTTTCAAACTCTACAGTTCCGGCTATGTCCTCCGCACGAAGGATGCCTGCATCGGCATCGATCTCTGCTATGGCGAAGGCCTGTATGACGGCGCCCGCAGGGAGGAACTGGCCGACAAGCTGAACGCCGTCTTTACCACGCACGGCCACGGGGACCACTATGACATCGAACTCCTGCGGATGATGCTGCAGAAAGGGAAGGCCATCGTCATCCCGCCCAGGATGGAACCTTTCTTCGCCGGCTACTCCGGGGAAATGCACGTCTGGAAGGACAGCCACCTGGAGCCGGAACGGATCGGCGGCGTGGCCACCGCCCAGGCCCAGATGTCCGGCCAGGGTGACGAACCCTGCCTGCTTTACCTCGTGCAGATCGGGTCCTGGCGCATCGCCCATGTCGGAGACAACTCCAAGCACGAAAACGAGCGGGCGTTCTATCCCAACTACCCGCAGGTCGACATCGCGATGTGTCCCGTCTTCCAGGGCATCTTCGATTTCACGAGCGCCCTGAAACGGGCTCCCAATCCCGACAATGCCTCCCTGATCTATTGCAACCTGCACGAAAACGAGTGGCACCATACCATCGACGGGCGCATGTCTTTCGAATTCATGTACTGCCACAACGGGGCCCTGGGCCATCAGACTTTCGCTTACCCCTGCACCGCCCTCTGCGACAACGGTGAGCACATTACCCTTTACAAGCCATGAGACACAGCATACTACCCTCCCTCATCCTGCTGACCCTCGTCCTTTCCTGCGGTGAAAAGCCCAACGGCGGCGGAAAGACCCCCGACGAAAAGAAAAGCGCCGTCTGGAGCCTCACCGCACCCCTGGTCCAAAAGGTCGAGGTCAGTACCGACGGCACGGTGATCGAAAGTTATGAATACAACTATGACGACCAGGCCCGTCTCCTTTCTCTCAAAAAAACCGACCGCTTGAGCAATACGGTGCTGCTGGACCTGCAATATACCTATCCGGATGAGAGCGGAATGAAGACGACCGGCAAGTTTTTCCCGATCACCAGCAACCGCTATATCACGGCCGTCAAAGACGTTGCGCAGAAAACGGTAAGCTACGCCGGCAGTTGGACGGGCGCCTGGTCGTATGTCACCGGCTTCGATGCAGGCGGCACGGCCACCGGCACGACCACGGACACGGAATTCGCCGCCCAGCAAGGCCAATACTCCTCCAGGACCCAATACGGAGAAACATACACGGTTTCGGGCGGATGCATCAGCCGTTCGGTCATCGGGACCTCCGTCCGGTCCCAGACCTCACAGGCGACCTCCGCTGCCGCATCCACTTCACTTACCGTTGATTACGGCTACTCCGACCGGGAAGACAGGCAGAATTTCGCCGTCTATCTCTTCCCCTGCGAGTTCCCCGTATGGGTGGCGGCAGGGTTGCCCGGATGCAAGAAACTGGTCAACCGGATCTCGATGTCCGGCGGCAATGTCCCCTCCCCCGTCTCGACCCGGATCGAATACTCGTTCAACCCGGACGGAAACATCGACACGGCGATACGTACCGACCTCAACAACGGTGAAACCGTCCTGGTCCGGACCTACAAGTTCTTCTATCAATGAGTCGACCAGCGTTGGGGAAAAGACTTTACGAGAGCCTGTTGGGAAGGAAAGAAAAAGTAGGGCTTCCCGAGGGAGCGCCTATTCCTTCCGCCAATTCCAGTTGCGGGCCTCATAGACTTCCTTCAGGCGATCCAGCCGCTCGAGGAAGTCTTTTTTATCCCTTCCGAAGGGACCTGTCCAGGCAAGTTCCGCGAGTGCGGCCAGGCGTGGGAGCAGTTTCCATTCCAGGTCCTCCTTGTCGCAGACCCGTTCCGCCCAGATGCAGGCTTGCATGCCCAGGATCATGTCCGCTTCCGCTTCGGTCAGTCCGTCGAAGAGGGACGGCATGTCATAAACCCGCTCCAGGCACTCCTGCAGCGGGAGAGCGTTGAACTCCTTGGCGCTGAAGTAGAGATAACCGCAGGGACAGAATATGACCGGATACCCCTCTTCCGCTGCGATCCGGGTTGAGGAAGGACGCATCCATCCCGCAATGACCGTATTCGTCGAAGGTGTTCCGCAGACTTTGTCACCCCAGTCGCAGAGCACGTCGTTCCATGCGATCATCTTCCGGCCGCGGGCAGCCAGGATCTTCGCCGCCTCGTCCATCAGCCAGGACTGGAGGCGGTTCTCCTTGGACTTGCCGTCCGCATCCTTCAGACCCAGTTCGCGGATCTTCGCCTGGCAGTCGGGGCACTGCTCCCAGCGTACTTTCGGGCACTCATCTCCGCCGAGGTGGATGTATTTCGAAGGGAAGAGGTCCATCACCTCCTCAAGGACGGTCTTGATGAACACCCTCGTCGACTCCTTGCCGGCGCAGAGCACGTCGTCCAGCACCCCGTAGCGGGTCGCCACCTCGTAGGGGCCGCCGGTGCAGCCAAGTTCCGGATAGGCGGCCAGCGCGGCCATCATGTGGCCGGGCAGGTCGATTTCCGGGATGACGGTAATCCCTCGCCCG
>CAMJHJ010000073.1 GCA_946405485.1 uncultured Bacteroidales bacterium
ATTTGCTTCTTGTTTTTCTTTACCTCGTTATCTTTCTCAAACTTGTCAATGAACTACCGTCTTTTTCAAACGGGCTGCAAAGATAAGGACTTTTTTCGGACTTGCAAATCTTTTTTTATATTTTTTGTTTTTTCCCTCCCACGCGCACACGCCTGTCATTTTTATATTTATCTTTATGCGGTAAAAGAAGAAAGCAATGGACGAGAACAAACCCATCTCCCTGCCCGAAAACGCCAATCGCGAACTCAAACCGGGCGAATCCTACGAGCCCATACTCAAACCGGGAAAGACATACCCTGAAGTCACCGCCTATTCCGTCACGGTAGGCCTGCTGATGACCGTAATCTTCTCTGCAGCAGCAGCCTATCTCGGGCTCAAGGTCGGACAGGTCTTCGAAGCAGCCATCCCGATCGCCATCCTGGCCGTCGGTTTCACCTCCGCCCTCGGCAAGAAGGGCGGCCTGGGGCAGAATGTCATCATCCAATCCATCGGCGCCTGCTCGGGCGTGATCGTTGCCGGCGCCATCTTCACCCTGCCCGCCATCTATATCCTGGGCCTGGAAGTCAATTTCTGGCAGATGTTCCTTTCCTCGCTGCTCGGCGGCGTGCTGGGCATCCTCTTCCTCATCCCCTTCCGGAAGTACTTTGTCAAGGACATGCACGGCAAGTATCCTTTCCCGGAAGCGACGGCGACCACCCAGGTCCTGGTCAGCGGAGAGAGTGGCGGAAAGAGTGCCAAAACCCTGCTGGTCAGCGGCTTGATTGGCGGCTTGTATGACTTCGTCGTGGCCACCTTCGGCGCCTGGAGCGAGACCCTTTCGACCACCGTCATGCACTGGGGCCAGGTCGTCGCCGACAAGGCCAAGGTCGTCCTGAAACTCAATACCGGAGCCGCCGTCCTCGGCCTGGGCTATATCATCGGACTCAAATACTCCTTCATCATCTGCTGCGGAAGCTTCCTCGTCTGGCTTGTCATCATCCCGCTGATGAACCTCATCTGGGGCGGGAGCGTCATCGACCTGATGGGTTCCGGCATCACACAGACCATCTCCCAGATGGCGCCCGAGCAGATTTTCAAGGAATACGCCCGCCATATCGGCATCGGCGGCATCGCGACCGCAGGCATCATCGGCATCATCAAGTCCGCCGGTGTGATCAAATCCGCGGTGGGCCTGGCGGCCGGTGAATTCAAGCGCAAGCCGGGCCAGAGCGTGGAAGAAGCCCCCAGGACGGAAAAGGACATCAAGATGAAGACCGTCGTCACCGGCATCGTCATCGCGCTGCTCGCCGTCTTCGCTTTCTTCGCCTTCGGCGGAGTCGTCAACAATATCTGGCAGGCGCTCATCGGCGTGCTGATCGTCGCCGTGATCGCCTTCCTCTTCACCACCGTAGCCGCGAACGCCATCGCGATCGTCGGCACCAATCCGGTCAGCGGCATGACCATCATGACCCTCATCATCACTGCCCTGGTGCTCGTGGCGGTCGGGCTGAAGGGCAATGCGGGCATGTGCGCCGCGATGATTATCGGCGGAGTGGTCTGCACCGCGCTCTCCATGGCCGGCGGATTCATCACCGACCTCAAGATCGGTTACTGGATCGGCACGACCCCGGCCAAGCAGGAGACCTGGAAGTTCCTCGGCACCCTTGTCGCCGCCGCGACCGTCGCCGGCGTAATGATGATCCTGGACAAGACTTACGGTTTCACCGGGGAAGGCGCGCTCGTCGCCCCGCAGGCCAATGCGATGGCGGCCGTCATCCAGCCCATGATGAACGGAGGCAACGCGCCCTGGCTGCTCTATGGCATCGGCGCCGTGATCGCCATCCTGCTGACGGTCTTCAAGGTTCCGGCCCTCGCCTTCTGCCTGGGCATGTTCATCCCGATCGACCTCAACCTCCCGCTGCTGGTCGGCGGCGCCATCGCCTGGTTCGTCAGCACCCGCAGCCAGGACAAGGCCGTCAATACGGCTCGGCAGGAAAAAGGCACCCTGATCGCCAGCGGCTTCATCGCCGGCGGTGCCCTGATGGGTGTCGTGAGCGCCATCCTCAAGTTTGCGAATGTCGACTGGTGGATGGGATCCTGGAATGCGCAGTACGGCGAAGCCATCGCCATCATCCCCTTCATCGGCCTCATCCTTTACATGATCTTCGCAACCCGGCCCGAGAGAAAATAACCGAAGAGACAAATAAATGTATTATATTTGCAGATTGCAACATTTGCCCATGAAGCAATTGATACATAGATTCGTCCTTCTTTCGGCCACGCTTTTCCTCCTGGCGTCCTGCAATTGGGTCTCCGACCTGATCCATGACGGCGAGGTCGTCGCGCGCATCGGAAAGCACAAGCTGTACCGTTCCGAGCTGGCCGGATTCATCCCCCATGACGCATCGCCGGAAGACAGCGCCAAGCTGGCCGGGCAATATATCAACACCTGGGCCAAGGAAGTCCTTTTCGTCGACCTGGCCGGAGAACGCCTGTCCAAGACCGACAGTGACGTGACAAAGGAAATCGAGGACTATCGCCGTTCCTTGCTGAAATACCGCTACGAACAGCAGTACCTCCAGGAGCGTCTCGATACCGTAGTGGCGCCCGCCGAGATTGAGGCCTACTACCAGGACCACCAGGATCTGTTCGCCTTGCAGGTGCCCATCGTGCGCGCCCGTTTCCTGGACATCCTGAAGGAATCCGCAGATCTGGAGCCGGTCAAGAAAATGATGGCTTCGGACGAGGAGGAGCATCCCGTCACGGCGGACAGCATCGCATTCAGTTCCGCACTGCGCTATGCGGACCGTTCCGGAGAATGGCTCGACATGCCGGTCTATGCCAAATATTTCGGCGTTGACTATGGCACGGTCCTTTCCAATCTCCGTCCCGACGGTTTCATCGTGATGGACGAAGGCGCGGGCGATATCAAGATCGGCTATGTCTGCGAGATGCGGAAGCCCGGGACCGTCGCGCCGCTGGAATACTGTACGGACCGCATCCGGGAAATCATCCTCAGCAACAGGAAACATGCGCTGCTGGCCGGTTTGGAACAAGACTTGCTGAAAGACGCCCTGGAGCAAGAAAAACTGATAATTTATTGAAGATGAACCATACGCTCAAACTGATGGCCGTCACGGCCCTCCTGGCCCTCTGCACCGGCGCCGCCGCCCAACGCTACGGCCGTGTGATCGACAAGACCGTCGCGGTCGTCGGCAACGAAATGATCACGATCTCCGATCTCGAGCAGGAGATCCAGGTCTCCCGCTCCCAGGGAGGCTCTTCTGACGAAAAAGCCCGCTGCGAACTGCTCGAGCGGATGCTCGAATCCAAGCTTTTCCTCATGCAGGCCCGGCTGGACTCCCTTTCGGTCAACCAGGACATGGTCGAAAGTTCGGTCAGCCAGAGGATCGACCAGGTCCGTACCGCGCTCGGCGGAGACGACGCGGTGGAAGAGTATTTCGGGAAATCCATGTACAAGCTGCGTCAGGAATGGAGGAAGCAGATGGAAGATATGTCCCTGACCCAGCAGGAGCAGATGGAGATCGCAAAGAAGGTCCCGGACCTTACGCCTTCGGATGTCAAACGCTATATCGACACGACCGATGCGGCGGACCTGCCCATCGTCCCGATCAAATACCAGCTCAGCCAGGTCTGCCTGTATCCGGACCGCGAAGCGGCCAACCTGGCAGTCAAGGAGAAGTTACTCTCCCTGCGGGAACGTATCCTCAACGGCGAGAAGTTTTCCACCCTCGCCCGCATCTATTCCGAAGATCCGGGCAGCGCGCGCAAGGGCGGTGAACTGGGCATGGCCTCCAAGAGCATCTTCTGGCCGGCCTTTTCCGATGTGGCGATGTCGCTCAAGCCGGGCATCATTTCCCAGGTGGTCGAGACACCGGACGGGTTCCATATCATCGAAGTCATCGAGAAGAGCGGCGACATGTTCAACGCCCGTCACATCCTTATGAAACCCCAGTATACGGTGGAGGACCGCGAGCACGCCTTCCATGTGCTGGACTCCATCCGCACCGAGATCAACAACAAGGCGCTCCCCTTCGAACTGGCGGCGCGTTTCTATTCCGAGGATAACGCCACCCGTACCAACGGTGGCCAGATGGCCGATCCCAACACCGGTTCCGCCTACTTCGAAATCGACCAGCTGAAACCCCAAGACTACCTGGCCATCAAAGACCTCAAGGAAGGGGAAATCTCCGAACCGATCGAATCCCTCGACAACGAGGGCCGCAACGGAAACCTCGTCTATAAGATCCTTCGCGTGGACAAGATCATCCCCGCCCATACGGCCACCTTCGAAAATGACTTCACGCAGATTTCCGAGCAGGTCCAGAACGACATGCAGATGCGTGCGATAGACGAATATCTCCGAAAGAAGATCAAGGAAACGAAGGTCAAAATCGACCCGATATTCAAAGACTGCGAGTTCCGCAACGCCGCCTGGTACGACAAGATCAAGAAGAAATAAGCTCCCGTGAAGAGATTTCTCGTCATCCTGTTCCTCCTGTCCGCCGCCCTGCCCCTGGCTGCCCAGAAACGTCAGAACCGCCAGCAGCAGCCGACGGACAGCCTCGTGCGTCTGATGAGCGCGCAATCCGCGGAACTCATCCAGGAGAACAACCGGAACTACAGGAAGGTCATCGGACCGGCGAGATTCCTTCATAACAAGACCTATCTGATCTGCGACACCGCCTATTGGGACGTGGACGTCCACTTCATCCAGGCGTTCGGCCATGTCCGCATCCTGCAGGACGAGACGGTGCTGACCAGCGAGAAGCTGGACTACTACATCGACGACGACCTGGCCCAGTTCCGCGGCACCCTGGTGCAGCTTCAGGACAAAGACCGCAACACGCTGCGCACCCGGCACCTCGATTACAACACCAAAGACTCCGTCGCCATCTTCAAGAACGGCGGCGCGATGCGGGACAAGGACGGCCAGCTGATTGAGAGCAACAACGGGTCCTACGACTCCAAGACCAAGATCTTCCACTTCAAGGGGAACGTAAACATGTTTACGGACTCCGTGTTCGTCAAGACCGAAGAACTGGTCTACCAGGGCAACACCAGCCTGGCCACCTTCGATTACGGGGTCGACATCTGGAAAAACGCCAACATGCTGTCCGCAAGGCGCGGAGAATATAACCGGAATGAGGAGATCTTCCATTTCTTCGACGAAGTGCACGGCTTGACCGACAAGCAGGAGGGATGGGCGGATACGCTCCATTTCAACAAGATTTCCCAGGATATCGAACTCCACGGCAACGTCCAGGTGACCGATGATTCCCGCAAGGTCTCCGGCCTCGGCGAACACATCTGGTACGTGGATTCGCTGGATCTCCTGACCATGAGCGTCGATGCCACCATCATCGCGGAGATGGAGGACGAGAACAACAAGACCAAGCCCAGGGACACGCTCTATATGGCCGCAGACAAGATCGTGCGGCACAGTGTCGCCCGTGGCGACTTGTCGGAGACGCTGGTCAAGGATTCGCAGAAGAGGCTCAGTGACCTGGATGTCGATCCTGTGTCCGCCTACCGCAAGAAGGCGAGCGAAGAGGCCCAGAAAAAGGCGGATGAAGAAGCGCGCAAGCGGGATGAAGCCATGGGCAAGAAAACAACGGAACCCGCAGCGAAGCAGGCGAAACCCAAGGAAGAGACCGTCAAACCTCCGGAAGAGAAACCTGCGGATCAGCCTGCAGCGGATCCGTCTGACAACAACCCTCCCTCGGACAGCGGCGACCCGGCCCAAGACGATCCTCAGGCAAGCGCCCCTTCCGATTCGACCCGGACCGAAGCCAAGGATACGAGCAAGATTTCCTTCATCAAGGCCGTCGGAAAGGTCCGCGTGTTCAAATCTGACATGCAGGCACGCTGCGATTCCCTCCTGTACTCTGACCTGGATTCGCTGGCGCTGCTCTATATCGATCCGGTCGTCTGGAATGAGGGCAACCGCCAATATGTCTCGGACAGCATCACGGTCGTAATCCAGGACAGCCGGATGAAAAAGGCGAGCCTGATGTCCAATGCTTTCATCACCATCCAGGAGGATTCGGTCAGTTTCGACCAGATCCGGGGTGCGGAGATGATGGCCTATTTCGACTCGGCCACGGTCCTCCAGCGTTTCGACGCGCTGGGAGGAGCCAGCGCCGTTTTCTATCTGGAAGAGAATGACGCCCTGGCCACCGTCAACAAGGTAGAGAGCAAGATGCTGTCCGCCTATTTCAAGGACGGAGAGATCCAGCGCATTTATTATTTCGAGAATCCGCACAACGACGCCTATCCGACCGTACAGCTGCCGCACGACGACCGCCAGATGAAGGGATTCCGATGGGATCCGGACAAACGACCGACCGGGATGGCGGATATCACGCCCTACAAGCCGCGCCAGTCCGAACGCATCGCCTATGAGGCCCGCCCGCAGGCAAAGTTCCCCCAGACTGAGAAGTACTTCCCCGGCTATATGAAAGAGGTCTATGACGGTCTGGCCGCCCGCGATTCCGCACAAAAGGCCAGCCGCCGGATGCGTGATTCCCTGGAGCTCGACAAGCCCCGGGTCACCCCGCCTCCGGACACCGTGTCACTGGACGTACCGGAAGTGCCCGACTCTTCGGATACGACCCGGGTCAACGCGCCGGAAGTGCCTGAAGAAGAGCAGCTGACTCCGGAGGAAAAAACCGCTGAAATCTCGCCGGAACCCGGTAATGAGCAGCCCGATACCCAGGAAGAAGCGATACAGCCCGTGACCGGGACGGACCTGCCGGTGATGGACCCGCATGTGGCCGATTCCATCGCCCGGGTTAAAGCCTACAAGGATTCCATCCGCGCCGAACAGCGGGCCCTCAAGGCTGCCAGGGATTCTGTCAAGGCGGTCCAAGACTCCATCCAGGCTGCCAAGGACGCCCTGCTGGCCATGAAGAAGGCGGTCCGCGATTCCGTCCGCCAGGTCAAAGAGGCGAAGCGGGAAGCCAAATGGGCCGAACTCGACCGCAAGGATGCCATCAAAGACTCGATCAAGACGGCCAAGAAACTGGCGAAATACCGCAAGGAGGTTGCCCGGAAACTGGAAATCCGTGACAAGGAGGCCGCCCGCGAGCAAGCCCGCCTGGACAAATACATCCAGCACTTCGAGAAGATAAAGGCCCGCCGCGACGAGCGTGCGGCCAAGCATCCCGAACGCGCCCGGAAAAAAGCGGAGGCCGAGTTGAAGAAGGCCCTGAAGGCCCAGGCTGCCGCAGACAAGAAAGCCGCCAAGGAACAGGCCGCCAAGGAGAAAAAGGCGGCAAAGGCTCAGGCCGAGGCAGAGAAAAAGGCAACGAAGGCTGCTAAGACTGAGACGAAATCCAAGTGACCAGATCGGAGATGACCTCCTCCGACATCGTCTCTTCAATCTTTGCGTATTCGTCACTCAGTCCGGTCTCGCAATGCTGGAACAGATGGTTGAGTCCGGGATACAGACGGCAGTCGGCCGAGGGGCAGAGGAGTCGGATCTTTTCGAGGTTATATTCGGGAATCACCTGCGTATCCAGGCTCCCGTTCACGGCAAGGACCGGACAACTGATGCGTGCGACATACGGCGCAGGGTCCATCGTGACGAAATAATCCATCCAGACAGACTTCTGCTTCAGTATTTTCTTGTACATCTTTTTCGCCGCGAAGTCCGCTACTTTTTCAGGGGCACCCTGAAGCGAAAGCATCTTGGCCGTCTGGCGCAGGAGGGTGCTGTCGCCGCGGTCCGCCATACCGGCCAGGCTGACGATGAAGTCCGGGGTGCCCGCGTCAGGGGTTTCGGTTCCGGCGAGCAGGAAGGCGATGGTGCCGCCTTCGCTATGACCCAGGACACCTACCTTCGTGAAGCCTCTGTCCCGCAGGAACTTGACAGCCGACGCGGCATCGGAAGCGAAATCTGCCGTGGTGGCATCCGCGAACACTCCCGCCGAGCCGCCGCATCCCCTGTCGTCATACCGCAAGGAAGCGATTCCTTCACGGGCCAGCGCATCCGCCAGGACGGCGAACGGTTTATGTTCCATCAATGTCTCGTCCCGGTCCTGCTGGCCACTGCCGGAAACCATTACGACCACGGGGACATCCCGGGCGTTATCGGGCAAAGTCAATGTTCCGGCCAAGGAAACCTCCCCGTTGTTAAAACAAATCTCTTCGGTCTCGTAAGGGAGCGGGGGTACCGGTGTCTGGGGACGGTTCCTGATGATAAGCCCGCGGCCCAGGGCGATGTGTTTCTTGATCACCAACTGCGAGAAGGTTCCGATCAGGGAGTCTCCCTGGAGGGTAGCCTTGAGGCCGGCATGGAAATCAGGGAATTTGACATGGATGGATTCTTCCGATATATTTTTTACTTCCGCCCTGAGGCCGAAGGCGCCCTGGTCCGGGGAATCCACCGTGCAGAGGGTGTCGTCCAAGTGGAGGGAGAGGACGAGGCCAAGTCCTTCAATCTCACCGCTCCAGGTCCCTGCCAGGTTCCGGGGGATCTTGGACGACGGAGTGGAGCACGCAAGCATCAAGGATGCCGCGGCAAGGAGTACAAGCAGTTTTTTCATGTTTATTCCGTAAACAGTCTGACCAGGTTAAGGATGACCTTTGAAGCGGCCTCCATGTTCTCCAGAGGAACGAATTCCATCTTTCCATGGAAATTGAGCCCTCCGGCGAAGAGGTTGGGGCAAGGCAGGCCCATGAAGGAGAGGTTGGCGCCATCTGTGCCGCCGCGGATGGGCTGCACCTTGGGCTTGATGCCTTCCATCTCCATGGCCCGGATGGCCTTTTCGATGATATGGTAATGCGGCTCCACCTGCTTGCGCATGTTGTAATACTGGTGCCGGATATCCGCCGTCGCCGTCCCTTCGCCATACTTGGCGTTGATGAAATCCACGCAGCGGCGCACCACGGCTTTCTTCTCTTCGTATAGTTCCAGGTCATGGTCGCGCAGGATATAAGTGACCGTCGCATCCTCGACGCTTCCATTGAAGGCGATCAAATGGAAGAAGCCTTCGTACCCCTCGGTGTATTCAGGTTTCTGGTTGACCGGGAGCAGGCTGTCCAGCTCCTCCGCGATGCGGATGGCGTTTTTCATCTTTCCCTTGGCATATCCGGGATGTACGTTGCGGCCCTGGATGCGGATCGTCGCCGCGGCGGCGTTGAAATTTTCGAACTCCAACTCTCCGATCTCGCCGCCATCCATCGTGTAGGCGTAGTCGGCCCCGAACTTCTTGACGTCGAACTTGACCACGCCCCGGCCGATCTCCTCGTCGGGCGTGAAGCCGATCTTGATTTCACCATGCTTGATTTCGGGATGCCCGACGAGATACTGGACCGCATCCATGATCTCCGCGACGCCGGCCTTGTCGTCGGCGCCGAGCAGGGTCGTTCCGTCCGTCGTGATGAGGGTCTGGCCTTTATGGTCCAGCAGTTCAGGGAATTCGGACGGTTTGAGATACAGGCCCGGTACGCCCCTGAGGGCGATGTCGCCGCCGTCATAATTCTCGATGATCTGGGGCTTGATGTCTGCTCCGGAGGCGTCGGGTGCCGTATCGACATGGGCGATGAAACCCAGTTTGGGAGCCTTGACGCCCGGTGTGGCGGGCAAGGTCCCCATGACATAACCGTATTTGTCCAGCGCGGCATCAACGCCCATCGCTTTCAACTCGTCCCGTAACAGGCGCAGCAGTTTCAACTGCTTGTCTGTGCTGGGCTGGGTCTCGGAGGTCTCGCAGGACTGCGTGTCGTAGGACACATATCTAAGGAAACGGTCAAGAATCTTTTCCATATCGTTAATCTTTGATGATTTCAGCGAATTGCGCCCCGACATAGGCAGCCAGGGCCAGGGGGTCAAGTTTGAACTGGAGGCCGCGTACGCCGGCGCTGACATAGATGTAGGGCAACTCCGCGGCCGTGGCGTGGAACCAGGTGGGGAAGGGCTTTTTCATCCCGACCGGGCTGCAGCCGCCCCGGATGTAGCCGGTGCGCGGCAAGAGCTCCTTCATCGGGATCAGGTCACACTTTTTGTTGCCCGAGACCTTGGCGGCGGCCTTCAGGTCCACTTCCTTGTCCCCGGGAATGACGCAGACGAAAAAACCCGTACGGTCCCCCTGCAAAACCAGGGTCTTAAAGACGCATGCGATATCCTCCCCGAGCTGGCTGGCGATGTGGGTGGCTGCGAGGTCGTTCTCGTCAACCTCGTAGGGAATCAGCTCGTAGGAGATGCCAGCCTTGTCCAGCAGCCGGGCCGCATTGGTCTTTTCCAGTTTGGGCATATCTTTAC
>CAMJHJ010000074.1 GCA_946405485.1 uncultured Bacteroidales bacterium
TCCTGCAGGCCTTCGACCATCTTCTCGAAACGCACGGAGCTGCGGCCTTCCGGATAGACCATATAGGTGTCGCCGGCGGCCCAGCTGCGGAAGCGGGCGTCATGCTCCGGATCCAGGGTCCAGCTGTTGAAGGCCCAGCGGAGATAGCCGTCCACTCCTTTCTGCAGGGCGATCAGGGCCAGCCAGCAGGCTTCGGCGGGCTGGGAGGCGATGAAGGTGTTGGGGAAACCTTCGGCGCAGCAGGTGTAGTAGGTCGAGACTTGTCCCGCGGCCCGGCGGCGCTCGATGACGCCCTCCGGCCACTCCGAGCGGAAGGGGAGGCAGAGGTCGTCGATCTCGTCGGCGACGGAGGCGTGGAAGTTGCCCGCCAGGGCGACCCTCATCTCGGGCTCGTATTTGTGGATGACGCTGAGGGCGTTCCGCATGGCTTCCTCGCCCCGCTCGTCCATCGCGATCATCGTCTTGTCGAACCATCCTTTTTCTCGCAGGTGACGGGAGAAATCCAGGATGAAACTACCCCAGTAGTCCTCGTACTCCGGGGAGTCGGTCGGCGCCAGGACGGTGGTGACGGCGCCCGTAGCCTGATCGAAGTACTCGAATGCCAACTTCCAGGGAATCAAGGTGTAGCAGTTGATCTGCCGGTCGATGCCCACGCTCATCATAAACTCCACCCACTTGTCGAAAACGGTATAGTCATAGAGCCAGGAACCGTCCGCCCTGCGGATCTTGGTGACCATCGAGCCGAAGGCATCCTCGGTCTGTCCGTTCCAGGGACGGTTCATCAGGGTCGCCGTGATCACCTTCTGTCCGGCACGGGCCAGGTTCTCCATCACGGGCCTCATCGCTGCGAAATGCTCCGGGCTCCAGAGCCGGACACCCGCAACCCGCGCAAACGTGTAGGGATTCTGCCAGAGGTCGAGGTGGAAAGGACGTTCCGAAGGGGGCGTCAGGGTCCGGGTGCCGACGGTCAGGGTGTAGGGGAGTGTCAGCATCTTGGCACCGCTCCGGAGGGTCAGGCTGCCTTTGTAGCGTCCCGGCGTTGCATCGGCAGGCACGTCGATGCTGAGCCAGACGGGTTGGACCGTCCCCGCAGGGATGTCGATACGCTCATGGCGTCCGATCAGGTCGGCTTCTCGGATGGCTTCCCAGTTGACCGTGTCGCGCTTGCCGCACTGCTGGTAACCTTCGGCCAGTTTGTCGCCGATGACATAGCTGACGAAGGAGGCCTTCAAGGCGGAGGCGGGCAGGACGACTTTTCCGCAGCGCAGGGCCCCGGCTTCGACGGTCACGCCGGAAAGGGCTTCCGGACTCCAGACCAGCGCCTGGGCGTTGACCCGTTCGCCGCGCCAGGCGGCAAAGGGGAAGGCCACTTTGTCAAAAGCCGGTTTTTCCGCGGCAGGGTAGTGGCGGCCGCTGTCGCCCCAGCCGAAGGCGACGGCATTCTTGGCTTGTCCCGTCAGGGGAAGCAGGACAAGCAGGATCAGGGAAAGGATTCTTTTCATCGTTGGTAAATGATATGACCGTCGCAGACCACGCCCGCGATGCAGGACGAGTCGGCGGAATAGACGAAATTGGAGATGAGATTGTGGCAGGGCTGCATCTTGACGTTATCCAGGTCTACCAGGATGCAATCCGCCAGTTTGCCTTCTGCGATGACGCCCGCATCGATGCCGAAAGCCTCCGCGCCGCAGCGGGTCGCCCAGTCGAAGACCTGCGAGGCCGGCAGCAGTTGCGGGTCGCCCCCGACTTTCGCCAGCAGGGCGGCGAATTTCATCGCCTCGCGCAAGTCCAGGTTGTTGCTGGAAGAGGCGCCGTCGGTGCCCAGGGTGATGCGGCAGCCCGCCTTGATCAGACGAGCGTAAGGGAAAATGCCGGAGCCCAGTTTCATGTTGGAACAGGGGCAGTGGGAGATTGTCACCTGCCGCTCGGCGAGCAGGTCGGCCTCCTCGTCGTTGACGTGCACGCAATGGGCGACGACCGTGTTCGGTCCCAGCATCCCCAGCGAATCCAGGTAGGCTACCGGCCGCATCCCGTGGTCCCGGACGCAATTATCATTCTCCGTACGGGTCTCTGCAAGATGCGTGTGGAGGATCAGGCCGTTCTCGCGGGCAAACTGTGCCGTCCATCTCAGCAGTTCCGGCCTGACGGTATAGAGCGCATGGGGGGTTACGGCCCACTGGATGCGCCCGCCGGTGGGATCCTGCCATTCCTTCAAAAAGTCGAATTCCTCCTCCGTCATGGAGAGCGGATGCCCTTCCAGGATGGTCAGGCCGATGCAGGCGCGCAGCCCGCTCTTTTCGATTGCGTCTACGGCCTCCCGGATGCCGAAATACATCTCGTTGCAGAACACGGTGCCGGTCTGGACCATCTCCCGGACGGCGATGTCATAGCCCCGGCGGATATCCCCGCTGTCGAATCCGGCCTCCTTGGGCCAGACATAATCGTGCAGCCAGGCCTCCAGGGGCGTATCGTCCCCGTAGCCGCGCAGCAAGGTCATCGGAGCGTGCGTATGCGTGTTGTACAGGCCGGGAAGGAGCGCCTTGCCGCTGCCGTCGAGGACGGTCTCGGCGACGGCACCCTCCGCAGCGTCCAGGCAGGCGAAACGCTTACCCTCGATAAGGACGTTGCGCCTGGCATCGCCCAGAAGGATATTTTTTATCAGGATGCTACCCATGCGTATCGGAATGAAATCTTTCGCAAGATACGGATTATTCTGCTAATTTCAGCCGGATTTTATGCTTTCCCTGACCCAGTGTGAGCTCCTGCGCACTGCAGGGAGTACGGTCGATGGAAGCCTTGGTGAAAGCCCAGGGGATAATGACGGCAGCCGTCGTTCCTTCCGGTACATCCAGGCACCAGACGATGCGGCCCCGTTTCTTACGCAGCGACATCTTCACCGTGCCGGCGACAGTCGGGAAATCCAGTTCACAACGGTCGAAGATGACCGGGTCCGGACAGGCCGCAAAACGCTTCCAGCCTGCTTCCAGCGGGTAGAGGCCAAACATCTTCGTCGGCAGGACGGCCAGCGGGGCGCCCGTCCAGGCATGGTTGACCGAGCCGCAGCGCCAGTCTTTGACGCCGACCTCCCAACTCTCGAACAGGGTGTCGTAATCGGGATGGTTGACCATGAAGTCGTAGCGCCGGCTGGCGCGTTCCAGCGCATAGTCGCCATGTCCCATCTCGAAGAGGGCTTCCATGACGTATTTCTCCATGAAGCAGCTGGCGTGCTCTTCTTTCTTGAAAACCTCGAGAAGGGCGTCAAATTTGTCCGGTCCGGCCACGCCGCCCAGGACGGCGAGGGCCTGGACGCGGTCGTCCGTTTCCTCCTCATAGGCAGGATGGCGGTAGCCCGCGCCGGTCCAGCAGACATCGTTGAGGGCCTTGCGCACGCCGTCCAGACGCTCTTCCCAGCGTGTTGCGTCCTCAGGCTGATCCAGAAGCCGGGCCAGCCGGATGGCGCCGTCCAGAGCGATGCAGTACCAGGTCGTCTGGAGCAGGTGCATGTCGCGGTTGTCGCCCCAGTCGCCCCAGTTCCAGCCTGCGGTGCGGTATTCCGTGAGGCCGTCGGGACCGATCGTGTAGCAGTCGAGGTATTTCCGGACGGCGGGGTAGCAGTGCTCGACCGTCTCCCGGTCGCCGGTATTCATATAATAGCTCCAGAGACCGTAGCGGCTGACGGCGGCCAGGGACTGCACCGGCAGTTCCTTGATCCAGTTGCCGGCGGGGACGGGGGCATACAGGCTGCCGTCCGCCTTCTGCCAGTCGCAGAGTTCCCGGATACCCTTGCGGACCAGGGCGTGCAGGGAGGTGGAATAGGTGTAGAAGCATTCGTTCAGGATCACGACGATGTCACCCCACCACTGCGCGCGCTCACGCTCCGGACAGTCGAAGAAGGTGTCGCGGGCGTTGACGTAGATCGTGCGCAAGCCTTTCTCCCAGAAGCGGTTGTAGAAGGGGTCGCTGCAGGAGAAATGCCCTTCCGGCCAGGTGTCGTAGCCGGTCTCGCGGTATTTCAGGCCGGTGACGGTGGCGCCGTGCTCGACGGTCAGGATGAGCTTGAGGCCGTTGAGCCATCCCAGGGATTCGTAGGTCTGGGCTCCGGCGCGGGTGATGTATTCGGCGCGGAGGTTCTCCGTGCTGCCGATGAAGGCATGGTCGGTCTCGATGAGGATGCGGTGTCCGCCCTGCTCGTCCCGGACCTGGAGGATGGGCGTCATCTGCATATTGTGCGGCAGGCGCGCGATCACGGTGTCGCATGTGGCGCCGCGGCGGGTCTCGAATTTCAACTTCTTGATGCCGAAGTCTTTCCATTGGGGAATGGGGCGGAGATGCAGGGCGCCGAGGCTGCTTTCCACGGCTTGTGCGGGCGCGAAACCCTCCAAACTGCCGGTCTGCCAGCCTTCGATGTCCTTGCGGGCGTCAAAGGAGATGCTGGACTCCGGAAGGCGATAATTGGGAGGAGGACACTGGGCGGTGCCGTAGGCAGGATGGATGCGGCATAGCCAGCCTTCACTCCCGATACCCGCCGCCGGACAGTCGAAAACCAACTGCGCCCGTCCGCTGTTCTTATGGGAGAAACCCTGCTTGCCGAAGTGCCAGAGCAGCAATGCGATACGGTTCTCTCCCTTGCACAGGTAGGGAGCCAGGTCCACTTCGTCGAAATAACTGTCGTCGGGATTGGGCCCGCGCTTGAGGGAACCCTCGAAGACGGCCAGCGTACCGTTGACCCAAAGCCAGTACTTGCTGTCGGCGGCAATCTTCGCGATGGCTTCGGCCGGGACTTCATCAAGCGTGACATCTTTCCGGAAGGCGATCCACTGGTTGGGCTGTCCGGGCTGTGCTTCGGAGCAAGTCAGTGCAAAGGTTTGCGTCGTGTCAGGAGGGGTGGTCTGGGCACGGAGCATTCCAGCGGCCAGAATCAGGGCGAGGGTCAGGATCAGTTTTTTCTGCATGGGAACAAGAATTCGTGTCTATCTAAACAAATATACGAAAAACTACCTATATTTAGACCATGGATACGCGTAGATTTTTCCTTTTAAGTACCGTCGTCTGGGTGCTGTCTTTTTTCGTCGTTTCATGCGGGAATGCGGTCCCGGGACCGTCACTTACCTATTCCAATCCGGTTCTTTCAAGCGATTGTCCGGATCCCAGCGTCATTGATGACCGGGATGGGAGCGGTTGGTTCTATGCTTATTCCACCCGTATCAGACAGGGAGACGGATTTGTCAGGCTGCCGGTTTACCGGTCGAAGGATATGGTGCACTGGGAGTTTGTCGGGGACGGGTTTGCCGGCGGTGAAGCTCCGGAGTGGAGCCCCGGCGGGGTTCTCTGGGCGCCGGACGTCAACCGCATTGACGGGCGTTATGTCCTTTACTACGCGATGGGGCACTGGGGTGACCATGTCCGGAGTGCGAGCGGCGTTGCGGTGAGTGACAGCCCCACCGGACCCTTCCACGACCGTGGGATGATCGTCAGCGCCGACAATACCGGCGTGATGAATTCGATCGATCCCGTTTTTTTCGAAGACAGGGGGAAACGCTATCTTTTCTGGGGCAGTTTCGGCAAAGGCAGCGGCATATGGGTCGTGGAGTTGGCTCCTGACGGTCTTTCCATTAAAGAGGGTGCCCGACCGGTCCAGATATCGGCCATCAATACCGAAGGCGCCTATGTAGTCAAACGAGGCGGCTGGTATTATGTATTCGCCTCCCGCGGGTCCTGTTGCAACGGCGCACGCAGCACTTATCATGTGGTAGTCGCCCGTTCCCGAAACATACTGGGCCCCTATACGGATCCTTCGGGCAAACCGTTCCTGGATGATGATTATCAGTACACGATCCTTTCCTCCTCTAGTCCGGACGCCACTTTCCGTGGTACGGGGCACAATTCAGCCCTGGTCCGGGACGATGCCGGGAATGACTGGTTGTATTACCATTCCTACTGGTCGGGCAATGATTACAAGGGCCGTTGCCTCCTGATGGACCGGGTGGAATGGAAAAAGGGCTGGCCCGTCATCGTCGGAGGCCAGCCTTCGAAGTCTTCGCAAGCGCCGGTAATCCGCCGGTAAATCAACTCATCCCGCGCTGCTTCTTGATCGTCTCGTAGGCTTCCTGGATCTTGCGGAATTTTTCTTCGGCCGCTTTTTGTACTTCGGGGCCGAGGGTGGAGACTTTGTCCGGGTGGTTCTTCATGGCCATCCGGCGGTAGGCGCTCTTGACTTCGTCGTCCGTGGCGTTGGGGGAGATCTCCAGGACTTCGTAGGCGGAAGACGCATCCTTGTAAAACATCGCGATGACGGAAGCGGCGTCGGAGGAGTTGATCCGGATGGCGGAGGCGATGGCCTCGAGGACGGATTTCTCGGAGGCGCTGAAGTCACCGTCGGCAGCGGCCAGCCGTGCCAGATAGTCGAAGAGCTGCAGGCGCTGGGAGTAGTTCATGTAGGAAGCGATCTGCGCGCCCACCTCATAGATGTTGACCTGCTTGGTGTTGAGGTCGTTCAGGATCGACATCGCCTGGTAGGTGGCGGCTTCGCCGAAGTTGCTGCGCACGAAATTGCGCACGTAGTCAAGCTCGGACTGGAGGGTCTTCCCGTCGGCCCGGATGACGGCGGATGAAAGGACGAGGAGACTGACCATGAAGCTGTTGCGCTGCTGCGTGGCCGTGTAGGGGCCGGTCGTGCGCTGATAGCCGCCCCTGTTATATCCACCCTGGTTGTATCCTCCCTGGCCGGAGGAACCGCCCGGGATCTGGCGTGCCATTTCGATGTAGGACTCTACGGCAGACCCTACAAAATAGCCGATCAAGGCCCCGATCGGGCCGAAAGTCACCCAGCCGAGCAGGCCGGTTATCCACTTCGTCTTTCCCATTGCTTGACAAAGATAGTGAAAATGTTTATTTTTGAGACTGAAACAAACGCAAGACGCAACATGAAAAGAATCCTCTCCCTTCTGTGCCTCGCCCTCCTCGTTCCGGTCTTTTCCGCCCGTGCAGGCAAGGTCGTGACCGATACCCTCTATAGTGAGATCTTAGGGGCTCAGGTCAAGTACAACGTCTATCTTCCCAACAGCTTCGGCAATACGGAGAAGCTCTATCCTGTGGTCTATCTGCTGCACGGCCTGAGCGACACCTATACCGCCTGGGTCCAAAAAGGAAACATGCAGATTGTCGTGGACGAACTGATGGGCACGGGTGAGGCCTGCGAGATGGTGATCATCATGCCGAACGCCGGCGGCCCCGACACGCACAACACCTGGAACGGCTATTTCAACATGCCGGGGTGGAATTATGAGGATTTCTTCTTCCAGGAATTCATACCAAAGGTGGAGAAGAAATACCGCATCGTCGGGGACAAGGGCCACCGCGCCGTGATGGGCCTGTCGATGGGCGGCGGCGGCAGCGTCGTCTATGCCCAGCGGCATCCGGACAAGTTCTCGAGCTGCTATGACATGAGCGGTTGGGTTGACAACCAAAATGATGAAGTGCGGGCCAAGAATTCGCCGAAGGACTGCCTTTACTATGTCGGGGAAGCGGTGCGGGAGCATTCCGCGCTGAATTTCATCGACAATGCCGATGAGGCGACCCTCGCGCAGCTCAGGACCGTCAAATGGTTCATCGACTGCGGCGATGATGATTTCCTGCTGGACATGAATCTCGCCTTGTATCAGAAGATGCGCAACCATAAGGTTAAGAGCGAGTTGCGTGTGCGCAACGGCGTTCATAACTGGGAATACTGGCATCTTGCGCTCCGCTGGTCGCTGCCGTTCGCTTCTCGCAATTTCGACTGATCCGTCCATGTCCAGACCCCTTCTTTTCCTTTCGCTGGCCGCCCTGCTGCTGGCCGGTGCTTGTACGCGCTCGCGCAACTGCGGGGAGTTGGTCGCCGGTGAGCAGGTGATCGCCGTGTCTCCGAAGCCGGACAGCATTTATCTCTATACGCCTGCGATCATTGAAGGTTTCGACGGCCGCTATGTGGTGGCGGTGGATTACGGCGGGCCGGGCACTTATGCGCTGGACGGGCCGAAATCGGATTTCGGGGATTACAGGGCCGGCAACCAGATCCGGGTGCTGCTCTCCGACGACAAAGGCAAGTCCTGGCGCGAGACCCCTGCCCGCATTCCGATGATGCACGAGATCCTGTTCAAGGCGGGGAAGTCCTTGTATATGGTCGGTCACTCCGGGCGTCTGCTGGTCACGCGCAGCGACGACAACGGAGAAACCTGGTCAGAGCCGGCGGTACTCTGCCCGGAGCCACGCTGGCACCAGAGCTGCACGGCTGTGGACATCTATGACGGCAAAGTGACCCTCGTGTATGAGAAATGGGTTGCAGACGGGCATAAGTGGCCCGGCGTCGGCCCGGTGCTGATGCAGGCGAGCGTGGATGCCGACCTGACGCAGGCGTCGAATTGGAAATTCTCGGAACTATACAATCCCGACGGGGATCTGGAGGCGGCCCGGCCATCGGGTATCCCCGTCGTTCCTCCCGGGGAACCCGGCATCCTGGAGACGAATGTGGTGCGCATGTACGACAAGACCAGTTCCTTCTATGACTCTACGGGTCGTTCGCTTGTGCTGATGTGCCGCGCTCACCTGGGTGTGCCGGAGATCGGCGTGATGCTGCGGGGTTATGAGCGCGAAGACGGGTCGCTCGCGATCGGGCGCCTGCCCCGGAAGGACGGTGAAGTCTATTTCGTCCATATCCCGGGCGCGGATTTGAAGTTCTATGTGCTCTATGACCCTGAGATGCAGCTTTATTGGTTGCTGCATTCCCAGACCGACGGCCGGATGAACGCCCGGCGCCGCTTGGCGCTGTCCTATTCGCCGGACCTGCTCCGCTGGACCTTCGCCGGTCTGGTGGCGGTCGGGCCCACGGACCATTCCGCGCGGCACTATGCCGCGATGATCCTCGACGGGGACGACCTTTGCATCGTCAGCCGCTCCGGCGACGAAAACGCCCGTACGGCCCACGACGGTAACATCGTGACCTTCCACCGGGTCCGGGATTTCCGTTCCTTGGTGTATTGAGCGGGCTGTCAGTTCACGGAGCGGAACAGGGAGGAAACCAGGATGGGCAGCAGCGGCAGATAGTCTGCCAGGTCGACCTGCAACTTCTTGAGGACCTGTGAGATCCGGTATTCTACCGTTTTCTCGGAGATGTCCAGTTCCCGGGCAATCTCCCGGTAGGTCTTATCCTGGAAACGGTTCATTTCGAAACAGATACGCTGCTCTTCCGGCAATTCGGACAAGGATTTCCGGAGCAGGATCATCAACTCATCGAATTGGTAGTGGTTCCAGTCCGCAGCATTGTCGATGACCGACAGCCGCAGGTCGCTCATGGCACGCTGATGGACGTTGCCGTGCTTGAGCAGGTCCAGGCATGCGTTCCGGGTCGCAATGAACAAATAGGAGGATACCGTTCCCTTGACCTGGAGGGAGAAACGTTTCTCCCACATGGAAAGAAGGACTTTCTGGACGATATCTTCCGCTTCAGGATGGGTGACGAACAATTCGCCATAACCGACCAGGATGGCGAAGTACCTCAGGTACAGCATGTCATAGGCCTTCCTGTCAGAATCCTTGCGGATCCGTTCCCAGAGTTCTTTATCCTCGAATTGATACATAATTTTGGGCAAGTTAAGAAAAAAGGAGTCGTAAAGCAAAAATACAGAGATTAATTAGGGAGAAAGGGGTCTTTGTCGTCTTATAAATAAATATGAAAACTATAGACTCCCTATTACCCATTTACATTCAAGGCAAGCTGGATGAGGACGCTTGCCGTGAAGTCGAGGCGTGGATCCTGGCTGATCCGGAGAACAGGAAGCAGGCGGAACAATTCTGTCGCCTGGAGCAATATCTGGGTGCCGCGAAGGAAATGCGGTCGCTGAGCGACAAGGAGATCCTTGCCTTGGCCCATCGGAACATGGCGAAAACGGACCGCCGGAAGAAGCGGATCCGGTCCGGCTGGCTGGGGGCCGTCATAGCGTCCACCGTCTTGCTGGTGGCTGGCATCTGGTTCTTCTTCCTGCGTCCGGACACGCCCACCCGGGAGGTCCGGAACGGCCTCAGCGAGGTCAAGGAATGCATTCTTCCGGATGGCACGAAGGTGTGGCTCAACTCCAACTCGACGCTGAGCTATCCCGAGCGTTTCTCCAAAAGGAAAAGAACGGTCAGCCTGACGGGCGAGGCCTTTTTCGATGTGCAGAA
>CAMJHJ010000075.1 GCA_946405485.1 uncultured Bacteroidales bacterium
TTTCACTGGTCCCGTAGAGATAGTATCCTCCGCTGGACGGACAAAGCAGGAAAGGGTCTCCCATGTTGACCGGGAGGGGATTGTTCGACGGGGAACTGCACGAGAGCAGCGTCCCGAGCAGAAAGAGGAAAGAGAATCTTTTAACCGCCTGCATGATGATATCCTGGATTACTTTGTAAGGGCATTGCACATCCACATCAGGGCAGCCTGTCCATGAGGGTCTCCGTTTGCCCTGGGACGGTCCATATACCATTCCCGGCTGTCCTTCCAGTTCGTCCCTATGCAAACATCGGATATATTTGCGAAACCGTCAAGTTTTCCACAGAGGGATACCCATGCTTTCAAGGCTGCATGACCAAATGTCTTTTTATCCAGCCAACCTTGTCTTACTCCTTCGATGAAAGCGTAGGCGAACATGGCCGAACAGGAAGATTCTTCCCAAAACTCGGCATCATCCACTACTTGTCCCCATAATCCGCTCTGATGTTGATAGGAAAGCAGCGTAGCCATCATTTTTTGATAGGCGTCCATCAGGACCGGACGGTAGGGACTGTCTGTCGGGAGATAGGTGAGAATCAAGGGAAGTGCCGCGGCCATCCAGCCATTGCCCCTGCCCCAGAAATAAGGTGCGCTCGGAGCGTGGTAGAAAAGTCCGTTGTCCCGCTGCAGCGTGTCTATGTACATTTTCATCTCCCGTGCCGTCCGGTCGATATACTTACTGTCCCCTGTCGCCCGGAAGGCCTGTGTCTGCAGCGCGGTAATCATATACATGTCGTCTATCCACAGGCGTGTCTGGGGCGAGTATCCGTTTTCGAGAAAAGCACGCTGCTCCTCCAGGGGAAAGTTTCCGTTCCCTCCCACGCGCGCGCCGCTTTCACCTTCCGGATTCTCCCACTGGTGGTCCGCATATCTCAGTCCCATCTTCAGCGCCCTTTCATCTCCGTTCAATAAATAGATTTCCAAGGGAATGGCTCCGAAAATGGAGAAATCCACGTGGTTATCCCGATTGCACAGGGCATTCTTCTCTCCGAAAAAGGGTTCGAAAAAGTCGATGAGCCGCTGTTCCAATTCTTTGTTGCCCGTGTTGCGGGCAAATTCAAGGGAGTTTACCCAAAGGCTGACCACGGAATAATTCATCGAACCTCCTCCCCCATAGGTATAGGGAGCGGAATATCCTTCCGGACCATAATCCAAGGGGTTGGAGGAAAGGAATTGCTCGGCTACTCTGTTTCCGATCGTTTCCACCTGGATTTTCTCCGGGAGGAATTTGAATTGTTGAAGGGAAGTTTTCTGCCCGCACGCAACACAGAGAAGTGCAAGGATTAGGAATGGATGTTTCATATTGGAAAATTACGCATTGGTCCGCTGAGTCGAGGATAAGTTTCCCATATTTCCGGATTATCTCCCAAACGGCTGTCTCCTGTCTCCTTCAGGGATTCAAACAGTTTGCCTTTAAGGGAAGTAAATATAGATAAATAATCCTTATCCCCGGCAAGATCCTTCATACAATCAGGATCCTGTACGACGTTGTACAGCTCAAATTCATTACGCAGGGCGGTCGCTGCCAGGAAATAAGGGGACACGCCGTCCTCTTCCCGATGATTCTCCATGTAGGTAAGAGTCGGACTTCCGTCTATGTCGAAATAGGCTTTATGCATTTCTCCCAGGCTCCCGTCCTCCTTCAAAACCTGCGGATCGCCTGCCGGCCATCTCTCCGGGTGGAAGTTCCAGATCAGCAGATAGTCTCCGGAACGGTAACTGCGGATGGGATAGCCCAGATTGTCGGGCCTTGCCGAAGAATGGCGTTCCCGGCCGGAAAGGGAGGGACGGGGTGAGAAGAGAGGTCCTTCGCCGGTCAGGCTGCGAAGCAGGGTTTTCCCGCTGAAAGCATAGTCATAATGCCTGTCAACCTGCGCGGCATCCAGGAATGTGGGCAGAAGGTCTATTGTGCTGACTTCCTGTGAGATCGTCTGTCCGCTCCGGATATGTCCCATCCAACAGACGGCCAGCGGGACGTGCAGCCCCGCATCGTAGCAGTTTGCTTTTGCGTGCGGGAAGGCCATCCCGTTGTCGGCCAGGGCCACGATCAGGGTATTCTCGAGCAGTCCCCTGGATTCCAACTCCCGGATGGCGGCCATCAGGTGGCTGTCCGCCCATTCGATTTCGACCGCATAGTCCAGGATATCTCCTTTCACGACGTCCGCATCCGGGAGATATCCCGGCACCCGGACTTCGGAAAGCGAATGCGAGGTCGATTTCCAAGAGTCTTTCTGATAGCCTCTGTGCGGCTCGTTGGGGCCCAGCCAGAAGCAGAAGGGTCTGCCTGCGGGGACCCGGTCCAGAAACTTTTTGAAGTTGGCCGCATAGTCGATCTTCGAGATACCGCTGTACGGAGGCGTCGTCGTCAACTCATTGAATTCGGTTCCGGCCGGGTTGCGCCGCCGGCCGGACACCTTCCAATCCCCGGGTCCCCATCCCTTGCCGGTATAGCCGACACTGTATCCGGCATCTTCCAGGATATCGGGATAGCAGTGATAGCGTGAGGGGAACGAACTGGCATGTGTGCCCGCTTCCTCGATTTGCCAGGGATAGAGTCCGGTCAGGATACTGGCCCGGGACGGGCTGCTGCCCGGTGAAGTCACGTACGCCTGCGTGAACAGGGCGCCGTGGGATGCGACGAAATCAAAACCCGGTGTGCTGACCTCCGTGCATCCATACGCGGAAGCGTACGGGAAAGACTGGTCATCAGAGATGAATACAAGTATGTTAGGGGGTACCGTTTTCTCCTTTTCCGGTTCTTTTTTGTCGCAGGTACAACCGGCCAGGGCTGCTACGACGCCCGTAGCAGCCACTGCCGGATAGAAAGGATTCCTTCGCATGGGAACAACCTACATTCTGGATTCGACCTCGACGACGAGAGGCTCCTTGTACGGTGTCGTGCTGGGATAGCCGGGGTTCTGGTTGATGACACCGCCGGTATTGGATTTGATGGCGGTTTCGGGGATCGGCCAGTGGATGTGGTGATTACTGATGAGGTATTCACCCGTCGAAATCTTGAGACCGATGTTGAAGAAACCGTTCTTTGCCGTCATCCAATCGAAATAGAAGTTGTAGCCTTTATCCTTGTTGTAGGTGGTTTCTCCAATCTTGTCGGGTCCGCAGATGGTCTCCAGCTTATAGGTTTTCCCGGTCGCCTCACAGGCCTTTCCGGTTTTCGCGTAGGTATAGGAGATACGGACCAGTTCGATGTGCCGGTGCTCCTCATAATACAGCTCCCGGGCGCGCTCGGAGAGGATTTCAGCCATTCCCACGGTGCCGCTCAGCGGTTCCGCCTGTGCCCGTTCCCGGACAGGATTCAGATACTGCAGGATGCCGGCGTTGTCGCCCTTCCAATAATAGCATTCCGCCAGCATCAGGTACACCTCCGCACTCCGGTAGACATACCAGGGGGTCTCTCCTCCCCGCCGGTCCGTCGTTACGGTCGGATCCGGGACGAAGAGCTTGTACTGGGGCCAGGAATACCAGCAGCGGATGGTGTCGGCCACCGTCATTCCTTTCGGGAAGACCAGATGCTGCCCGTAATACTTGTTGCCGGAATTCTTCAGGTTGGGGTTGTTGTAGTACAGGTCCGTCATGTGGGTCCAGCTCTTGTGGTTGTTCCGTCCGCGGAGGTCGTTGGCCTCTTTCGCGGTCCAGACCTCATACTGATAATAGTTGCTGGGACGGAGCGTGCCGATCCCGCGGCCGTACCGGTAGTCATTGTCGATCTCGGTCCCTGCATCGTCGGCGTGGCAGGCGATGGCGGTGCCATTCTTTCCGTCAGGGGTCTTGATGGCGGCTCCTTTCGCCCAATAAGGGGTGGCCGTGCGCATGGACTGGCAGCGTTCCTGGTCCTCCGCGATGCCGGTTACGTTCATGACATAATGGATACCCTCGGTGTTGGACATGTCCAGCTTTCCCTCCACGCTGTGCAGTTCCAGCATCAGGTTGGAGTCGTCACTGGTCTTCTTGGAGGTGAAACGCTTTGTCATCATCGGATTGGCGGCAATGATGGCCTTGCCGACGGCAATCGCCTCGTCCCATTTGCACAGGGACATATAGACCTTCATCAGCAGGACGCCCGCACCCCATTTGTTGCAGCGGCCGCGATCCTGCTTCTCGGGAATCCACTTGTAGGCAAACTCCAGATCCTTTTCCAGTTGCTCCAGGATGCTCCATCTGTCGTAAGTGTAGAAATCCAGGGTCGGTTCCTCGATTTCTTTTCCGATCCAGGGGACGTTGCCGAACTGGTGGACCAGGTTGAAATAGCGGTAGGCCCGGTGGAAATAGCCCTGTCCGATGACGGCGTTCCTTTCCGCCTCATCCTTGTAAGTGCCGCCATCCACGCGGTTCAAGACAATGTTGGCGTATTTGACCCCGTTCCACTGCTGGGTCCAGTACCAGCTGATCTGGCCCTGGCCGTCGGAGTGGAGGTGGGTGGGAGTGAGATAGTTGTCGAAGTTGGTGAGACAGTTCGTCTTGTCCGTGCCCGCGTGGACACCCACGTCGCTGGTCATCACTTCCGTGGCGATGGGAGTATGGTCACCGAAAAACTCGTGGCGCATGTTCTTCTCGCAGGCGGCAATCGCGGCATACAGTCCGTCCGCGTCGATATAGGTATTCTCCGGCGAATAGAAAGAGAGCGGTTTCGGCGTCAGCCAGCTCTTGTCACAGGCGGCAAGCGCCAGGCACAGGAAACAGAGAATCAATATATTCTTTTTCATGATGGGTATCGGTTAGAGGGTAAGGTTGAGGCTGAAATTGAAGGTGCGCATCGTGAAATCCCCACCTTCTACATCTCCATTGGTCCACGAAGTGAAAACGAAGGGATTACGGACGGAGAAAGAAACCCTAGCCTGCTCGACATTGACGGGTGTCAGGATAGACTTCGGCAGAGCGTATGACAGCGTGAGGCTCTCGACCCGGACGAAACTCTTTTTGACGAAGTTGGTGCCGGCGTTGTAGGAGCCGAGGCGGCCATAGTCGTTGGTCGGGTTTTCCGGCGTCCACCACGGGATGTCCCAGATGCTCCACACATCCAGCAGCTTGGCGGAATTGGCCGCCCGGTTGTAATCTCCATAGTGTCCGAACTTGCCGTACATCATGCAGGAAAGCGTGAGGTTGTTCCAGAACGTGAATTCATTCTTCCACGAAGCCTGGAAGCGCGGGGTCTTATAACCCATGAAGATCTTGTCGTCCGAGTTGAGGATGTCGTTCGTGTTCTGGTCGACATACCTGAAATCTCCGGGCTGGCACCCGTATTTCAGGGCTTCCTCTTCTTCACCCAGCTGCCAGACGCCGTTCCGTTCGTAGGCCCAGATCTGGTCCGGATCGTGACCGATGAAGAGCTGGGAGTCATAGTCGTCGGCTTCCTTCTGGCCGATGACGTTTCCGTCTTCGTCCAGGACGTCTTCCATGTCGCCGTACAGGTGGACGATCTTCCTGCGGTTGAAGTAGAAGGTCCCCTGGGTGTCCCATTTGAAGTTGTTGTTCCTGACGGGATGCGCGCTCAGCGCCAGTTCGAAGCCGTGGTTGGACAGTTCGCCCAGGTTGGCTTTGATGGAGTCATAGCCCGTGATGGGGGGCAGCGTGCGGTCGACGAGCAGGTCCGTCGTCGTCGATTTGTAAGCGTCGATGTTACCCTCGACCAAGCCGTTGAACAGGGAGAAGTCCAAACCCAGGTTCCAGGCTGCGGTCTGCTCCCAGCGCAGAGATTTATTACCCAGTACGGAGATGTAGATCTGGGAAGTGATGTAAGGATTTCCGGTCTGGTCGAGATAGGTGCTCATTCCGGTCGTCAGCTGAGCCAGAGCGGCATAGATACCGATATCCCGGTTGCCGTTGATACCGTAGGACGCCCGCAGCTTTCCGAAGTCAAGCCAGGTGGCGCCCTTCAGGAAATCCTCCCGGCTGAAGACCCAAGCAAGGGCCAGGGAGGGGAACGTCGCCCAGGGGTTGGCCTGGCCGAAGGCGGAGAATCCATCCCGCCGGATGGATGCGGTCAGCATATATCTGTCCTTGAGGGAATAGAAAAGCCTTGCCATGAGGGCGTCTCCCGTGCTGTACCGGTCCTCGCTGGACACGGTGGGCTCGGTACCGGACTGAAGCCGGTGGTATCCGAGGACGTCGCTGGGGGAATACTGCTTGTTGGTCGCCTTCGAAGACCAGAACTGGTTCTGCTCCGCGCTTTGAAGCAGGGTCAGCTCGAAGCGGTGGGCTCCGAACGATTTGTTCCAGTGGATGATATTGTCGACCATCCAGTTGAAGGTATGCTCGTTTGTCCGCTCCGATTCGCCGCCCTTTCCGGCCCAGCTCGGGTTGTCCGCGGACTGGTGGTTGAAATACTCATACCAGTGCTGGCGGGGAGAGAAATTCACCTGATAGTCAAAGCCGAACGGGAGTTTGACCTTGGCGAAGATGTTGGCCGTCAGCTCGTAATTCCACGCGCGCCGGTCAATGAAGTAATTGTTGAAGAAAGGGTTGACGCTGTTGTTGTTCCCGTTGGGATACTGGCGGTAAATGCTGGTCGGGTCGTCGATGTCGTTGGTGGACCAGGGGGAGAGGTTTCTGCGCTGGTCGGTATCCGCCCGGAGCCATCCGCTGTTGCGGGCGGCAAACTGCGTGTTGATGCCGACCGTCAGCCAGCGGGTGATGTCCGCATCCAGGTTGATGCGCGCGCGGTAATTCTCGTATCCGGCGCCGACGACGGTGCCTTCGCGGTTGGCATAGCCGAGCGAGGCATAATACGATGCCTTGTCGTTCTTGTTGGACATGCTGACGGTGTAGTCCTGCTGCAGTCCCGTCTTGAAGACTTCCCGGTCCCAGTCCGTTTCGATGCCCTTCAGGTAGTGCTCGACTTCGATGTCCGAGAAGGCCAGCCGGGACAGCCAGGTCGACACCAGCGCGTCCTCGTCCGGCAGCGAAGACGCAGGCACGTTTTGCGTGTAGTTGTACCAGTCCAGGGTGTTGATACCGGCGTCCAGGGTGCGGGGGTCGTCATACATTCCCGGCTTTGCCTGCCGCTCCGCATCGGTCCGCTGCCCTTCGAAAAAGTCGTGGCGGAAGCGGATGAATCCTTGTCCGTCGACGGTTTTGACGACATTGGCGGCCGTTGCGAGGCCGATGTTGGTGTTGAGCGTCACCCGCGGTTTTCCGACATTGCCCCTTTTCGTCGTGATGGCAATGACGCCGTTGGCGGCTTTGGCGCCGTAGATGGCGACGGAGGAGGCATCCTTCAGGACGTCGATGCTCTCGATGTCGTTCGGATTGATGTCGGTAAGCTCTCCTTTATAGATGACGCCGTCGAGGACGTAAAGGGGAGAAGATCCCGCGCTGAGGGTGTTCTTACCCCGGATCTGGATATCCGCCGTACCGGCAGGCGTGGTGGACATCCCGAGCGTGAGTCCGGCGACGCCGCCCCGGATCGCGTCGGCAATCGAGCGGGGGGCTTCTTTCTCCACCTGGGTCGCGACGAACTGGGAGACGGACCCCGTCAGGTCTTTCTTCCGGGAGGTGCCGTATCCGATATAGACGACGGCGTCCAGGGTCTGCAGGTCCTCTTCCATCCGCACGACGAGGTTATTGAGATTCTTGACTGTCACGTCGACGGGGACGAATCCGATGTGGGAGAAGGTGAGGACATCCCCCCGGTCTGCCTTGATGGAGAAGTTGCCGTCGAGGTCCGAGATTTCTCCGACATCTTTCCCCTTCTGCAGGATGTACACGCCGATGAGAGGCTCCCCGTTTGCGTCGGTGACCTTTCCGCGCAAGGTGGGAACGGCTTCCGTGGCGGGCTTGTTTTTATCTATTTTGTAGAGGATGATATAATTCTGGGAGAATTTGTAGCCGATGCCGGTCCCCGACAGGATATGGTCGAGGATTTTTTCCACGCCGGCGTTTTTCATTTTGATGTCCTTGACGGTTGTCACGTCGACATCTTTCTGATAGACAAACAGATAGTCCGTCTGGTGCTCAATATCGTCCAGGATGACGGAGATGGGTGCTTTGCTCCTTTCAATCGTTATTTGTCCGACATTTTGTGAAAATGCAGAGAATGAGGTTACGATGGCTAAGAGCACGGAAAAAATACGTGCTTGCAGTCTCATATTTGCAGGAAGATTTTTAAATTTGTAATGAATTTGGTTACTGACTGAATTTGCTTTGAATCGGCGGTTGTAGGGAGACTGCCGGTTCTTTTTTTTGGCGCGTTCTAGGGCGTTATTCGTTCATAGGCAGATGTGGTTTTGGGCGGTCGTACCGGTTACTTGAAAATGACAATATGGTTGTTATCTTTGGTATAATGGAACGGGAAACTCCCCTGCAGGACCCTCAGGGCCGTCTCCGGACCGTCTGAAATCCGGAATTTACCCGTCAGCGAAATGCCCTGTACGGCAGGATACTGCAGATCGATGTCGACTTCATAGAAACGCTCCAGGTCGGAAAGGATGTCCTGGAAGGTCTTTTCCGTGAAGCAATACAGGCCTTCGCTCCAGCGGAAGACCTCGGGGTGCCCGATTGGGGAAACGACGAGCCGGCCCCCTTCAAGCCGGGCTTCCTGTCCCGGGCTGAGGGTAACGGGATCCGTGTCTCCGTCCAACTGGACCTGGACCTTTCCGGACAGCAACGAAGTGACGAACACCTGTCTCGAAGCGGAGGCCTCCACGTCAAAGCGGGTGCCGAGGACAGAGACGTCCCCGGCGTGGGTCTTTACGACAAAGGGCGCCTTCTCGTCCCGGAAAACCTCCAGCAGCGCTTCTCCGTCCAGGGAGATTTCCCGCCGGCCTTTCTCGAAACGGGCCGGGTAAGTCAGGGTCGTACCGCCGTTCAGCCAGGCATCGGTCCCGTCCGGAAGCCGTACGTTGACCCGCTGTCCGGCAGGAACGGTGATTACATTTTGCGCCAATTCGGTGAAGGGCTGCTGACGGAGGCTGAGCCAGAGGACAGACACCAGGAGGAGGGAGGCGGCGGCCGAAACGGCATACGCGATCCAGCGACGCCCGCCGCGCCTTGCGGCATCCGCCCGCGCCGGCTCCTTGGAGAGGATCAGGATATCGTGGAGTTTCCTTTCTTCGCGGAGATCAGAGGCGTTTTCCGCGGAGAGCGACTCCCATTCGCGGATGCGCCTGATTTCTTCTTCCGAAGCCTGTCCTTCGAAATAGCGGAATAAAAGTGAACGGTCCATTGTTTCGTTTTTCATACATAGATATGACGAACGAAACGGGGGGATGCCTAGTGAAAAACCAGATTATTTCAGATAATCTTTCAGCGCGATGCGCAACTCATTGAGAATCTTTGTGATATGGAATTGGACGCCCTTGACGCTCATCCCCAGTTTCCAGGCGATCTCCTTTTGGCTGATTCCTTCGACCCGGCTCATCGCAAAGACCTCCCGGGACCGTTCCGAAAGGGACTCCAGGGTGTCCTCCGCGATGGTCCGGATCTCTTTGGTAAACAAGGATTGTCCGCTCTCATCCAGGAACGTGATCCGTTGTTTCATTTCCCATTCTGCCTGTTCCGAAAGGACCCCGGCCGCTTTCCGTTTCCGCAGTTCCTTGCGGAGGTGGTCGATGCTCTTGTTGCGGATCGTACCAAAGAGGTAAGCCGGGATGTCCGTCTCTTGCGGCAAAGACTCCCGGAGCTCCCAGAACGACAGGACGGCATCCATCACGATGTCCTCGGCGACCGTCGCATTGCGCGTGTAGGTGTATGCGAAGTGGATGAACGGCTGCCGATAGTCGTTAAATACCTGGGCAAAATGATGGGCGCTGCACTCCATGGCATCTTGGGCGGCCGTCCGCTGGCTTTCTTCCTTCGTGAAACTACCAGAGAAAATTATTGAAAGGATAGCGGCCGGCATGGATTTCGGCCACCATCTTGTAGATGTCGTTCTTGAGTTTGGCGATGCCGATCTTTTCCT
>CAMJHJ010000076.1 GCA_946405485.1 uncultured Bacteroidales bacterium
TTGATGGACTGGATGCTCTGCAGCATGTAATAAGGGGCATTGCCGTACACCAGGCCCTGGAACGCGAGGTGGCCGCCGAAGACCAGTCGGTCGGTCAGCGGGAAGAACTGCTTGAAGTGGGCGGCGACCTTGATATAGCTGTTGTTGTGCTTGGAGATGAAGTCCGGAGAACCGAAAGCGTAAAGTTCGAGGTTGGTGCCCTTGGTCGGATTGTTCTCGTGGTCGCGTGTGTCGAAGACGACGCCGGCCTTGAACTCGAGGTGCTGGCCGCCGTCCTTCTCGGCTTCGGGGATGATGCCGTGCTTGACGTACAGGTCATAGAGAGACACGTCGGAGGCCGTGCCGCTCAGGTCTTTGTTCGCGGCATGGCCGGTCTTGATGTTCCAGTAGGTGACGCCGGCGGCCCAGCCCCAGTGGCTGTCGCCGATATTGCCTTGGAAGCAAGTCTGGACGCGGAAAATGTCACGCCGCATCAGATACAGGCCCTGGCCGTCCACGATTTTGTCCATCTGCGGGACATACAGCGAGGAAGCTCCATTGAAACCGTAGAAATTGGTGGTCTTGTTGCCAAACCAGGAGATGGCTGCGGATACGCGCAGTCCCGGGATCAGGTACTTGCTGTCGAAGAAACTGTGCAGGACGGTGTTGCCCTTGGAGTAGCGGGAAATCTCAACATTGCCTTTCCAGACATAGTCCGGATAAGTGGAGCCGTCACCGTACCAGTAAATGTCGGACAAAGCGCCATAGTGCCAACCCAGGTCGGAGGAATAGCCGACAGCCGGCAGCGGGCCGAAGTTAAGCCCGGTCTTGGCGACTTCCTGGGCAAAAGAGTTTAGGGTGCAGCCGATCAGGATGGCGGCTGCGAGGATCATTTTTTTCATATTTATTTTGTTTGGTTATTAGGCATGAGCGTGTTGGCCTTTGCAGAAAGGCGCGCGTAGGTATCTTTGAGTTCTTTGTGTCCGAAAAGCAGGCGGATGTCGGAAACCAGGATCCGGACAAAGTTCAGGCTCGCGTAGAAGAAACGGTGGGACATCGCAGCCAGGATGAATGCGATGACGGCGGCCTTCCAGGGCAGGCAAAGGAAGAAAACCAGCGCCCAGACGATGACCATAAGGAGTGTGCCCGCGAACTTGACGCCGAAACGTGCCGTGCGGGCGAACGCCTTGTCTTTGAGGCCCCGTACAATGTGGCCGGAGACCAGCCAGAGAGGCGCTGCCGCAACGGCGGCAAAGAGGAAGCAGGGGAGGAAAACCAGTGCCAGGAGGACTTTGCCCAGGACACGGAGCGCCAGATGCCTCCGACCGAAAGACCAGGACGAGAGTCTGGCTTCTTTGCGCTTGTGCTCAAAGTCGGCAGCCTCGGAAACCAGCACGTCGTCCGCGGCCATCGCCGCATCCTGTCCCGCCATCTTGGTGAGGGTCCAACGGCCCTCATAGCTCTCGTCATCCGGCAGATAGGTGATCAGACCCGCGATCCGCTCCTTCAGGATGCCCAGCAGTCCGCGGTGGATTTCAGCCTCTCCGGCATCCGGATGCGCCGCGACATATTCTGTCACGTTGATGGGCTTTCCATACCGGATTTTGAGCGAGGTCTGCAGACGGTAGTAGTCTTCGTATTCGAGTCCCATCGGGACGATATAGACCGGCTTGGAGCCGCCGAATCGCTCGTTGGCGAGCAGGGCGGTGCGGGTGATGCCTTTCTTGAGGGGCAGCAGGGAGTGCATGGGCCGGTGTGTGCCTTCGGCGAACATGGCGTAGCGCATGCCGTGGCCCAGGCATTCGACGACTTCATCCATCGTCTCGCGGTTGTGCAACACTTCCTGGAGACCGTCCCGCACACGGGGAATGGGCAGGATACGCAGGAAACGCAGGAACTTGTTCAGGATGGGTTTGCGGAAAACGTCCGCCCGCGCACCGAAGAGCGTTGCGTCCTTCCTGTCTTGCAGGACGACAAGTGCGTCCATCAGCGTATTGCAGTGGTTGGGGGCCATGATGACCGCCCCGTCGGTCGGGACGTTCTCCCATCCCTCGGAATCTATCTTGCTGAACAGGCTGCGGACCGTAGCGTCGCACCAGCTTTTTAGCGCGAAATAACGCCAATCCTTTTCGTATGTCTTTTTCATCTTATCCGGTAATGCGCTTTTCGTGTAAGTTGAAGATCGTGGATACCGTCAGGCCGGAGATAATGTGCCAGATGCCCCACCAGGCCGTGATCACGAGCATACCGCCATGGGGCGGGAATCCGGCGAACAGGGAGGTGCCGAGCAGCAGTACGAGGCCAAGGCCGGAGTTCTGGATGCCGGTCTCGATGGTCAGGGTTCTGCGGTCGCGGAAGGGGACCTTGAAGATGGATCCGACACTGAAACCGATGGCAAGGGCCAGCAGGTTGTGGATGAGCACCACGACGAAGATGTATTTGATGCACTTCAGGAAAGCGTCGATGTTTCCGGCGAAGGACAGGATGACCATCGCGATGAAGAATAGGATGGAGACCCACTGGAAAGGTTTCTTCAGCTTTTCAGCGACCTTCGGCAGGAAACGCGAGGTCAGGATGCCCAGTGTGAGCGGGATGCCCAGCAGGATGAAGATGGTCTTGAAGACATCCCACAGGGGGATGACCAGCGTCGGGACCTCGCCCGCGACTTTCGCGGTATGGAGATAAAGATTGCCCCAGATATAAAAGTTGGCCGGGGTCATCAGGATGGCCAGCGCCGTACTGATGGCGGTCAGGGATACCGACAACTCGATATTCGCCTTGGAGAGGGAAGACATGAAGTTGGAGATGTTGCCTCCCGGGCAGGAGGCTACCAGGATCATGCCGAGTCCCATCATGGGAGAGATCCAGTTGCCGATCAGGCAGGCCAGGCAGAAGGTGAAGGCAGGCAGCAGGATAAGCTGGCAGCACATTCCCAGGATGACGGATTTGGGTTTCTTGAAGACTTCGATGAAGATGCCGGGCTTGATGCCGAGGGCGACGCCGAACATCACAAAGGCAAGCACGATGTTGATCGTGTTCATTCCGCCCGCATTCAGGGTTACATCGATCTGGTCGATATGGGCGGCGATTTCAGGACTCATAGCTTACAGTATTATCGTCTGTAGTTAATTCTATGCAAGATAACACTTTTCCCTTGATTTCCCAACACAGACGCTATTCCGACTCCAGGACAAGGCCGTCGAAGGCGGGGTGGACATGGGGTGGAAGCATGGCTGCGAAATCCTTGTGGCAGGGCAGCAAATGGGAGATGTGCGTAATATATGACTCTTTCGCACCGATGCGCTCAAACAGGTCCAGCGCTTCCTTCAGGGAGAAATGCGAAAAGTGCGGGGCGATCTTGACACAGTTGAGCGTCACGGCGTCCAACCCCCGGAGTTTGTCGAATTCCGACTCCTCGATCTGGTTCATGTCGGTCAGGTAAGCGATGCGGCCGAAACGGAATCCCAGCACGGAAAGCATTTTCGTCTTGTGATGCCAGCCCTGGATCGGGATGACTTCTACGGGCGGCAGGGTCTCGGCGCCGGATGGGGCTTCATAATGGTAACCGAATCCCGACTCCCAGACAAGGGTACGCTCGGCTGCGTTGGAGTGGACGAAGAATGGTTCGCTTCCGATGCGGTGGACGTTCCATTCCGGGGCGCCCGGATATTTCTTTTCCGCGAAAGCGTAACTATACTCGCGGCGCAGGGAGTTCTCGACGTATTCCTGGCAGTAAATGTTGACGGGCTTGGCTTCCAGCAGGTTGAAGGACCGGACGTCATCGAGTCCTCCGGTGTGGTCTTTGTGGTTGTGGGTCAGCAGGATGGCATCCAAGTGCCGGACGCCCTGGCGCAGCATCTGGCTGCGAAAATCCGGGCCGCAGTCCACCAGGATCGTCAGTCCGCCGTATTCCACCAGGGCCGAAGAGCGCAGTCGCTTGTCATGCGGATCGGCGCTGCGGCAGACGGGGCAGTCGCAGCCGATCATCGGCACGCCCTGTGAAGTTCCAGTCCCTAAAAAGGTCAGTTTGGTTTTTTCCATATGCGGAGGCAAAAATAATAATTATTATTGTATCTTTGTTTTCTGTCCAACGACTGTCACCTTCAGATATGAACAGATTTTTCCTGCCGCTTCTCCTGTTGACTTTCGTGCTGCCGCTTGGCGCGCAGCCGGCCCGGGAGGAGATTGCCGCGGATCCGGCCAGGGCGGCCGGCTTGCACTATGCGTACCCTGGCCCCCAGTCGGTCCAGACGCCTGCCCCCAAGGGATTCAAACCTTTTTACATCAGCCATTTCGGCCGCCATGGTTCTCGCTGGCACTGCGATGTCCAGGATTATGAGATGCCTCTCTCAGTATTGGAGGATGCCCATGCGGCTTCTGCCCTGACCCCCGTCGGGGAAGATGTTTTGCGCAAGGCCCGTGCGATGGCCCGGGACGGAGCTGGCCGGGTCGGCGAACTCACCCGTCTGGGTACGCGTCAGCATCAGGGCATTGCGGACCGCATGGTCCGGTCTTTCCCGGAGGTCTTTGAAGGCCAGGCAAAGATAACGGCCAATTCAACGACTTCTCACCGGGTGATGATGAGCATGTTTTATTTCTGCAATGAACTGAAGAAACATAATCCCCGCCTCGAGATCGACCTGAACAGCAGCCGGCGCGACGCCTCTTTCGTGTCCAACCGTATCAAGTCTTCCGGTCCCGCGCCCTACGATGTCAAAATCGAGAAAGAGAACCTGAAAAGGAAGCTCATGCAGCCGGAGCGGTTGACGGGCGTGCTCTTCTCGGACCCGGATTATGTGCGGGAAAAAGTGGATGCGCAGAAATTCATGTGGGACCTGTATTACCTGGCGGAGATGGCCCAGAACAACGAACTGGATTCGCTTTCCTTCTTGGATGTGTTCACGGCGGATGAGTTGTATGAGTGCTGGCGTGTGGACAATTACGATATGTATCTTTATGCCGCGGATCCCCGTGCCCAGGATGTCGTCGTGCCTTCCTGTAAGCCCATGATCGCCCATATCCTGGATCACGCACAGGCTGTCATCGACGAAGGGGGCCACGGTGCCACGCTTCGGTTCTCGCATGATTCCTACCTGGTCCCGATGGCCATCACTCTCCGGCTCGACGGTTGCACCGGCACGACGGAGGACCCGGAGCGTTGCGATGAAGCCTTCGTCGATTATAAGATTTCCCCGATGTGCGGGAATATCCAACTTGTTTTCTTCCGCAACCGTAAGGGAGAAGTCCTGGTCAAGTTCATGCTGAATGAGAATGAACTGGGCATTCCGCTGGAGACCGACCGCTGGCCTTATTACAGGTGGGAAGAAGTACGTGACTATTATAAATCCCTTTATCAACTTTAGCGTCCCATGAAAAAGATTCTGCTCAGCGTCCTGTGCGCACTTGTTTTCTTGAATCTCGGGGCGCAGACACCTTGGGAAGAGATCCGTGCCGACAGCACCCGCGCCGCCGGCCTTCTGATGCCCTATCCCGGGCCTCAGAAGGCGCAGACCAAGGCACCCCGAGGATACAAGCCCTTTTATATCAGTCATTTCGGACGCCATGGCTCCCGCTGGCATACGAGTGCCAAGACTTACAACTATCCCTTTGAGGTCCTGTCGGCCGCCGATTCGGCGGACGTGCTGACCCCTTACGGAAAGGATGTCCTGCGGCGGGTGACGATCCTTTGGGAGGACGGCAGGGACCGCGCCGGCGAGCTGACGCAGAAGGGCTTCCGCCAGCATAAGGAAATCGCCCGGAGGATGTACACGAGCTTCCGCCGTGTCTTCCGCGGCCGCAAGCACATCAACGCCAACGCCACCCAGTCTCCGCGCGTGATGCTCAGCATGGAGTCTTTCTGCCAGGAGTTGCTCTCGCTCAATCCCAGGCTGGACATCAGTCTGGACGCCAGCGCCCGGGACCGCGCCTTCCTGGCGTATGAGACTCCCGAAGCCCGCATTTATGCTGACGAAGGCCCCTGGCGGGAGGATTGGAACCGCCTGCGCGATTCCCTCGTCTGTCCGGATCGGCTGATGAGCGTACTCTTTGCCGACTCCGCTTATGTGCAGGACTGCGTGGATACGCCCGAACTGACTCGCGTCCTTTACCAGCTTGCTTCGATCGCCATGGATTCGGATACGGACGTGAGGCTGAACGACCTTTTCACCACGACCGAGTGGTACGATCTCTGGCAGCCCCACAACTATAGCTATTATATGTCCAAGGGACCCAATCCCGCCGCCGGGGAAAAGGTTCTTGAGCGCTCTTCCGTCCAGACTCTGCAGCATATCATCGCCAAGGCGGACGAGGCCATAGCGACGGGGGACTGTGCCGCCGACCTTCGTTTTTCACACGATTCGCATCTGGTCCCGCTCAGTACCACGCTCCAGTTGGACGGTTGCCGCGCCAAAGTGACGGATCCCGGCCAGATAGCCGCCTCGTGGGCTAATTACCGTATCTCTCCGATGGGCGGCAACATCCAGCTGATCTTTTATCGCAACCGGAAAGGGAACGTGCTGGTCAAGTTCCTGCTAAATGAAAACGAGGTCGGAATCCCGGCCAAGACGGATCTTTATCCGTATTATCGTTGGGAAGACGTAAAGGATTATTACAAAGAATATTATAATCTATAGATATGGATAGAAGACAATTTGTCAAAGACAGTTTCGTGCTGGTCGCCGGGACGGCAGTCCTGTCCTCCCTGCCAGCCGGCGCGGAAAACCTGAGCGCCTCCTCGGCCGCCGGACTGGCGGCCAAGCTGACCGGCCCCGATGCCTTGTACAAGCAGTTCCAAGATCCCGACAACCGTTATCGTCCCTTCGTACGCTGGTGGTGGAACGGGGATAAGGTTGAGGCCGAAGAGCTCGTTCGCGAACTGCATCTGCTGAAGGATGCAGGCATCGGCGGAGTCGAAATCAATCCCATTTCCTTCCCCGGCAAAGAGGAGGTCGCGATGGGCAAAAAGTCCCTGACCTGGCTCAGTGATGAGTGGATCCAGATGCTCCAAGTCGTTTTCGATGAGGCCAAAAAGATTGGGATGACCTGTGACCTGATCGTCGGATCGGGCTGGCCTTTCGGCGCTGAAACTTTGCCGAGGGACGAACGCGCCAGCGTGATGCTGACATATGCCGCCCCGGTGGAGCCCGGCCTGTTTGAGATGTCCAAATTCAACTTGTACAAGCTGGTGGATCCGGGCGTCTCGGTGGTCAATCCCCGCCGGACCTGCGAATTGATTTCCTTCAAGCTGGCGCCGGACCCGATCGACGACCTGAGTCAGGTCGAAGATCTTACGGACAAGTTCGTGGACGACGTGATCACCCTGGATGTCCCTGAGGGAAAGCATGTCATCTACGCCCTCATCCGTTTCGATTCCTTCGCCTGCGTCATCAACGGCGCTCCCGGCGCTGCCGGTTCGATCCTGAACCACATGGATGCCAAGGCGGTGCGCAAATACCTGGACCATATGGCTGATACGATCGAGGCCAAGACCGGTCCGCTGAGCGGTCATCTCCGGGCTTTCTTTGTGGACAGCATGGAGCTGGAAGGAAACAACTGGACCGGCGATTTCGCTGAAGAATTCAAGAAACGCCGCGGCTATGATGTGCTGCCCTGGCTGCCCTTCACGATGTTCGAGGTCGGGCGACTGGGTGACGTCAAGAATTTCGAATACGGCGCCAAGAAAGGCCCTAAGTTCCAGGAGCAGGTGGACCGCGTCCGTTTCGACTTCGAGCTGACCAAGGCCGAGCTCCTGCATGAGCGCTACACTGCCACGTTCCTTGCCTGGTGCAAGAAGAAAGGCGTCGGTTCCAGGGCACAGGCATACGGACGCGGTTTCTTCCCGCTGGAGTCTTCGCTGGGCTACGATTATCCGGAAGGGGAGTCCTGGACCACCAACTGGCTGCGGCACCGCATCGGCGAGGAAATGGGCGATGAAGACTACCGTCGCGGCCGCGGATATACGATGATCAACAAATACGTCTCTTCCGCCGCGCACCTGACCGGCAAACGCATCGTCAGCGCCGAGGAGATGACCAATACCTACAAGGTTTTCTCCACCTCGCTGGAGTTTTTGAAGGTGGGCTCCGACATGAGTGCCATCTCGGGCACGACCCACAGTGTCTGGCACGGCTTCAACTATTCGCCCGCCGACGCGCCCTTCCCGGGCTGGGTCCAGTATGGCTCTTATTATAATGAAAAGAATACCTGGTGGCCGTATTTCAAGCTGCTGAATGATTATCGTGCTCGCATGGCCAGCCAGTTGCAGAACGCCGACATGGTCACGGACATCGCCTTGCTGCCTGCCAACTATGACATGTGGACGACGATGGGCGTACAGACGGATCCTTTCCCGGTCAAGCTCAATGTGCCTTACACCTCGCTGATCTGGGAAGCCATCCATAAGACCGGAGGCGGCGCAGATTATGTGACGGAAACCATCCTGCAGGACGCCACGGTCAAGAAAGGCAGGCTTTGCTACGGCCCGAAGGAATACGGCACCCTTTTCCTCGTCGAGGTATCCGGGACCTTCCCGGAGACGCTCGAAAAACTGGAGCAGTTCGTCTCTACGGGCGGCCGCGTCTTCTGCATCGGCAAGTACCCCGACCGTTCCCTGGGCCTGAAGGACTATGAGAAGCGGGACGCCGAGATCAAGGCCGCCGTCGGGCGCCTGAAGGCCCACAAGAATTTCATCCTGCTCGAGAAACCCGAGGACGGCCGCTACCTGGAGTGGTATCAGGATGTGATGGAAAAGTACGCTCTGCCGCACGCCATCACGATCACCAATCCGGACCGTTTCCTTCTTCAGAACCATTATGTAACCGATGACAAGTCGGATCTCTTCCTCTTTGTCAATGCTCACCTTTCGGAATCCCGCGAGACGGATATCGTATTCCCTGCGTCAGTGACACGAGGGAAAAATTGCTGGGCGTATGATGCCGCGACCGGCCGCCGCTATAAGATGAAACTGGACGGCGGACGCCTGCATTTCAGTTTCGGTCCGGCCGAGACCTACCTCTTTGAATTCAATCGACAGCGCTTAGGCGACGAATGGAGTCCGCTGCCGGAAAAGGGCACCGGCACCCGTGAATTGGGAGGCTGGAAACTGACCCTGCACCAACCTCAGGAGAATTGGACCAAAGAGGCGGAAATGCCTGTCCTGCAAGACCTCAAGGATACGCCCGAATGGAAGAATTTCATGGGAGACGTGACTTACCGGACCACGGTGAAGTTGTTTGGTGCGCACAAGCCTAAATACATCAATCTCGGCAAGGTCGCCGACATCTGTGAACTGACCGTAAACGGTAAACCCTGTGGCGTGCGCTGGTTCGGACGCCGCATTTACGACATTTCCTCCCTGCTCGTCGATGGGGAGAATACGATCGAGGTGAAAGTCACCACCCTGATGAGCAATTATCTGCAGACCATGCCGGACAATGCTGTCGCCCAGCGTTTCGTCCTGCGTCGCAATACCCCGCTCATGCCGGCGGGACTGATCGGACCTGTAAAACTGTATCGATAAATGAAAAAGACCCTTATCCTAGCTCTCACGCTGTCCGTGCTCGCGGTCGGAAGCCTCTCGGCCAAAGACTATCCTGTCGCGGACTTCGGCGCCAAACCCGACGGCGTCACGCTGAACTCGGCCAGTATCCAGGCTGCCATTGATTTCGCCAGCGCCAACGGCGGCGGACGCGTGGTCTTCACGCCCGGCAACTGGGTGACCGGCACCATCTATGTCAAGGACAATGTCACCTTGCATCTGGAGCGGGGCGCTACCCTGCTCGGATCGACCAA
>CAMJHJ010000077.1 GCA_946405485.1 uncultured Bacteroidales bacterium
TAACCCTCAAGTTAACAAGTCTACAGACAAACGTCCGGGGTCGACAGGAAGCTATTCTTGCCTGATTTGGGCCAGAAGGATTTATATCAATCTTGTATTCACCAAAATTGATGCTGTAGCACAAGGCAACCTGACAACAGGCCGTATCCATGCTTCGAACACCTCCGCAACAGGAACTGGGAACTATAATTATACAGACCAGGATGGAATTGTAACGCTCAACAGTATCGCGAATCCCTTCCATATGGACTTTACCGGAAGGCCCGATTCATTATCTGTCTGGCTTAAGTTTGTTCCTTATGGGACCGACTCCAGCCATCCTTATGCTAAGGTTCAAGCCATTCTACATGGAAATACCGACTACAAGGCAGGGTATAACTCGTCAGATAACACCGGTGGAGCATATCATATCGGAGAAGCAGCCGACCAGACTATCGCCAGTACGGGTAATGCTTGGAAACGGTTCTCAATTCCCTTTGTTTACGACTACAGTTCCAATCCATCTTTCGTCTTGATAAACATTGCGACAAATTCCTACCCCGGAGGCGGGAACGCTGAAAAGGGCTCCAGCGGCGGCAACAATGCTGACAAATTGTATATCGACGATATTGAGATGATCTACAATCAGTACAACCTCCGCACGGACAGCAACGGTTGGGCGACGTTGTATCTGAACTACGACGCTTTGATCCCGAGCGGTGCGACGGCTTATTACGTCACGGAGGTCACGGGTGGTTATGCCCGGCTGGTTGCCATCCCGACCGGACAGGTTCTTCCGAAGAATACCGCCGTGTTGGTTAAAGGAAGCGCCAACACAACTTATGCTTTCAACGGCAGATATCTCGAAGATATCAAGAACAAAACAATTGCAACTGTCTCCGGCAACTTGCTGCGGGGTACGCTGACGAGCATCTCCAAGCCGTCCGGCACCTGCCGTGTCCTGTCATCCGAGAGCAGCTCTTCGATGGCCGCATTCGGCGCATTCACCGGCTCAACGATTGCCGCCAACACGGCCTGGCTGACAGAATAAAGACTGATAACCAACATTTTACCACATATGGCAACACAGGAAAAAGGCAGCAAAGCCTACTTGTTCTCGATCGTGCTTGTCGCCGTCATCGGCGGCCTCCTCTTCGGTTATGACACGGCTGTCATCTCCGGTGCTGAACGGGGCCTGCAGGCGTTCTTCCAGGGCGCCGCGGACTTCAATTACACCGACGGCTGGCACGGCTTCACGACTTCCAGCGCCCTGATCGGCTGTATCATCGGCGCCTTCCTTTCCGGCTGGATGGCCTCGCGCCTCGGCCGCAAGAAGTCGCTCTTCATCGCCGGCATCCTCTTTTTCCTGTCCGCCCTGGGTTCCTACAATCCCGAGTTCCTGTTCTTCCAGAAAGGTGTGCCTACGAAGGGCCTTCTGGTCGCCTTCAACCTCTACCGCATCCTGGGCGGCATCGGCGTCGGCCTGGCCTCCGCCCTCTGCCCGATGTATATCGCTGAGGTTTCGCCCGCGAACAAGCGCGGGAAACTCGTTTCCTGGAACCAGTTCGCCATCATCTTCGGCCAGTTGGTCGTCTATTTCGTCAACTTCCTGATCATCCGCTCCCACGCCGACGATCCGGCTGTCGTGGAGTGGACCAACAGCATAGGCTGGCGTCTGATGTTCGTATCCGAATGTGTGCCCGCCGGCCTTTTCGCCCTGCTGATCCTGCTCGTGCCGGAGACGCCGCGCTACCTCGTACTCAACGGCGAGCCGGCCAAGGCCCTGCATGTCCTGACGCGCATCAACGGTGAGGCAAAGGCGCAGGAAATCCTGCTTGAGATCAAGAATACCGTCGTGGAGAAGACCGAGAAACTCTTCTCCTACGGCTGGATGGTCATCTTCATCGGCTGCATGCTCAGCGTGTTCCAGCAGATCATCGGCATCAACGCCGTGTTGTATTTTGCGCCACGTATCTTCGAATCCATGGGTGTCAGCAACAACATGCTCTTCACCGTGATCATGGGCGTAATCAACATTTCCTTCACGCTCGTGGCTGTCTTCACGGTCGAAAAACTGGGACGCAAGCCCCTGCTCATCACCGGTTCGCTGGGCATGGCGGTCGGCGCCCTTGGCGTTGCCCTGTCCAATGTGGTCACGCTGCCGGCCATCGTGCCGGTGCTGTCCATCATGGTCTACAGCGCCTGCTTCATGTTCAGTTGGGGCCCGATCTGCTGGGTGTACATCTCCGAGCTCTTCCCCAACACCATCCGCAGCCAGGCCACGGCCATTGCCGTCGCCTTCCAGTGGATCTTCAACTTCATCGTCTCTTCCACCTTCGTGCCTATGTACAACATGAAACTGGGCGCGATGGGTGACAGTTTCGGCCACTTCTTCGCCTACGCCCTGTACGGCATCATCTGCCTCATCGCGGCAGTCTTTGTCTGGAAACTGGTCCCCGAGACCAAGGGCAAGACCCTCGAAGCGATGACCGCCCTCTGGCGCGCCCGTAGCAGCAAAGCATGACGTTGAAGCCGGAAGGCAGACAGAGGTCCAAGGAGCATTCCCCGAAGGGTCCTTTTCCGCTCCTTGGACCTCTGTCTGCTTTCCGGACTGGATTACAGTTCGTCGCTGTAGACTGACGGCGGCAAGTCGTGCTGGTTATAGCGGGACGCCATCGAAGCACCGTACGCACCCGCCGACTTGATCGTCAGCAAATCCCCGCGCCGCGTCTCCGGCAGATTGACACTCTCATCGAAGACATCCGTCGACTCGCAAGCCGTCCCCACGATCGTATAACGCTCATGGCGCTCAGAGCTCGAAGTGATATTCTCGATGTTGTGATAAGCGCCGTAAAGCGCCGGCCGGATCAACTCCGTCATCGAAGCATCCACGATCACCAACTTGCGCCCCGTGGCCGTCGTCTTATTGAACAACACGCTCGTGATCAACTCGCCGCACTGCGCCACGATCGCACGGCCGAACTCGAAATGCACCTGGCGGTCTCCCACCTTCAAATGGCTGTTGATGATAGAGAAAACAGAGGCGAAATTCGGAACCGGCTCATTCTCCGGCACGTCGTAATTGATGCCCAAGCCGCCGCCCACATCCACGAAATCCAGCTCAAATCCCAACTTCACCAGGTTCTCCACGATGACATTGACCTTGTTGCACAGATACTCGAAGACATGCAACTCCCGGATCTGGGAACCGATATGCAAGTGCATGCCGCGGATGCGCACATTCTTCAGCGCCTGGATCTTCTCCGCTGAGGAAAGCACCTCCTCGTATGAAATCCCGAACTTGCTGTCAGCCTGGCCCGTATCGATACAGTGGTTGGTCTTGGGATCGATGTCCGGGTTGATGCGCAACGCCACGGTCACGACCTTGCCCGCCTCGGCGGCAAAGGAATTGACCACTTCCAGTTCCTCGAGAGACTCGCAATTGATTGCAAAGATCCCTTGCTCGATGGCATAGCGGATCTCATGGTCCCGCTTCCCCACCCCCGCATACACGATGGTCTTGGGATCAAACCCGGCCTCGATGGCACAACGGATCTCGTTGCCGCTGGCACAGTCAATGCCCAGGCCATACTCGCGGATCACCTGGAGGATGCGCGGGTCATAATTGGCCTTGATGGCATAGTGGATGACATAGCTGTAACGCTCCGCGACGGAGACAGCGCTCTGCAGCGTCTGGCGCAGGAGATCGATATCATAGAGATAGAATGGGGTGCGGTAGTTTCGCAACTGTTCCGCAACTTTACGGCTGAGCATATTAAGTTCGTTTGTAATTAGCTAATAATGAATGGGAAACTCCGGATCGAATGCGGGAATATGCAGGATCTCTGTCTTGAACCGGTTGCGCCGGTGCATCCTCTGGATCTTTTCGCGGATCTCGTCATCCTCGCAGATGCCTTCCCGGATCCAGTGATCGAGCGTTGCATAGCTGAAGCCGAATTTTTCCTCGTCCGGGCTGGAATGCGGCAGGCCGTCGTCCGGAATCTTCTCCACCCATTTCCTCGGCAGGCCCAGGGCATGCCCGATGCCTTTCACCTCGCGGACCACCAGTCGCCCGAATGGGGCGAAGGAACCGGCGGCATCGCCGAACAGGGTCGCATAGCCGATGTAATCCTCACTGAGGTTGCAGGTATTGGCGACCATCCCGTTGCTGGACTGCGCCACGGCATAAAGCATCGTCATCCGGATGCGGGGAGGAATATTCTGCACGGTCTGTACGGAGAACTTCCCTCCGGGGATGCAAGACTCCAGCGCCTCGCAGGCGTCCGTCACGGCGCCGATCGGAAGACAGAGATAAGTAATGCCCAGATGGGCACAAATCGCGTCGGCATCGTTGATGCCCTGTCCGTTCTGCGGCATGGCTACGCCGATGACCCGATCCGGACCCAGCGCCTCGGCACAAAGGGCCGCAGCGATGGTGCTGTCCTTTCCACCGCTCATCCCGAGCACAGCGGTACAGGCCGGTCCGTTCTTGCCAAACCAGTCGCGTATCCACGCGATACAATTATCTTTCAACTCAGTGTAATCCATAAGGCATCAATATTTGAAGGAAGAACCGCCCAGGAACTCACGCAGCAGCGAGGTCGGAGGAATCTCATTGTCCGGCACGGGGACGAAATAATGGATGAATTTGAGCAGGCGGTGCGCCTCTGCATATTCGGGACAGTTCTTGGGCACGCTCGCCAAGATCGGCTCCGCGTGGTTGCGCAAGACTGCGAACTCGACCAGATAAGCCGAATTGAACATCACATCCGCATTCTCCTGGAAGGGAGCGATCCATTTCTCCTCCGCAGCGCAGACATTCGCCCACTGTGCGATGGACTCGCGGGCCGTGAAGGCGCCTTTCTTATAGTCACGCACGATACGGCGCAAGAGGCGGTTGTCGCTGGTCGGTATACAGTTGTGATGGTCCAGGGGAATGCCGGTCAGCGTCGAGATGAAGATGCGGAACTTCGTGCTCTCCGGAATCTGATCCGTCAGGCGTGGGTTGAGGGCATGGATGCCTTCCACCAACACCACCGTGCTGGCGCCCAGCTTGAGACGCTTGCCGTTGTATTCCCGTTCGCCGGTCACGAAATTGTATTCAGGAACCTCTATCTGCTCTCCGGCGAGTAGGGCCATCAGGTCCCGCTGCAGCGAAGCATGGTCGACCGTATCGAAGTTGTCGAAATCATAGCTGCCGTCCGGGAGCTTCGGCGTATCGACACGGTTGACGAAATAATCATCGGTCGAGAAAGAGACGGGACGCAGTCCGCAGGCCTTCAGCTGCACGCTGAGCCGCTTGCAGACAGTGGTCTTACCGCTGCTGCTGGGGCCCGTGATCAGAACCAGGCGGACGGGATCTTTCTCTCTGCGGTAACGGCGGTCGATCTCCTCCGCGATCTGGACGATCTTTTTTTCTTGAAGGGCCTCGGAGACCTGTATGAGTTCGCTGCCGTTGCCTTTGAGACAGGCGTGGTTGACATCGCCGACGGTATTGAGATGGGTGATGATGTTCCATCGCAGGTTCTCGGAGAACATCTCGAAAGTCTTAGGCTGCTCCACAAAGGGACGCAGGGAGGTCGGATCGTGGGGATCCGGCACACGGAGCAGCATCCCGCCGTGGTATGGTTCCAGGCCCCAGACCTTGACATAGCCCGCGGAAGGGACCAGGCGTCCGTAATAATAGTCCGGAGTATCACCGAGGGTGTAATAGTCGGTAAAGACCGTGCCGCTGGTCTCGAAGAGCTTGACCTTGTCGGCATAGCCCCGCTCCTTGAAGATGCGTACCGCCTCATCGGTGTGGACCTCATACCGGTGGAAAGCCAGGTCTTCATTGACGATTTCCTGCATCCGGGCACGAATGCGCGCGACATCTTCCAGCGTCGTCTCCGATCCGTCCACCTTGTTGAAATTGCAATAATAACCGTTGCTGATCGGATGCTCAAGGTAAATCCTGCCATCCGGGAAGACATCGCGGGCCGCCTTGCAAAGAAGGAAAAAGAGCGAGCGGCAATAGACACGCATCCCGCTGGAATCCCGCAGGTCCAGGAACTCGACATCCTTGTTGTTGTAGACCTTGAATTTCAGCCCCTGGGAGACATTGTTGACCTTGGCGGACACGATGGGATAGGGCCTCTCGAAATCGAAGGCGGAAAGCGCGTCCAGCAGGGAGATCCCTTCAGGAAAATCCTGCGCAGTGCCGGTGTTCTTGCAATAGATCCGAATCATAGTTTGTATAAAGGGTCAGGAGGTTCAGGCTTTCAGGTCTCCGCAAGAGACAAGATACTCCGCGATCTGGACGGCATTGAGGGCCGCGCCCTTCTTGATCTGGTCTCCGGAGAGCCAGAGCGTGATGCCGTTGTCGTTGGCCAGATCCTTGCGGATTCGGCCGACAGAAACATTGTCCTTTCCTCCGGTGAACAAGGGCATCGGATAAGTCTGGGTAGCGGGGTCATCCTCCAATGTAACACCGGGAGCGGCGGCAAGCGCAGCCTGGACCGCTTCTACGGCAAGAGGCTTTTCAGTTTCGATCCAGACCGCTTCCGAGTGGGAGCGAAGCGAGGAGATGCGCACGCACATCGCCGAGCAGCGAACATCCGAATGGAGGATCTTCCGTGTCTCGTTGAACATCTTCATTTCCTCCTTGGTATAGCCATTGTCCGTAAAGACGTCGATCTGCGGGATGACGTTGTAGGCCAATTGATAAGCGAATTTTTCCGCCTTGACGGGACGTCCTTCGACAATGTCCCGATACTGCTGCTGGAGTTCGGCCATCGCCTGGGCGCCGGCGCCTGAAGCGGACTGATAGCTCGCCACATGGATGCGGGTGATATGGGAAAGGGCCTCGATAGGCTTCAGGACGACCACCATCAGGATAGTCGTACAGTTGGGGTTGGCGATAATGCCGCGGGGGCGCACAAGTGCGTCTGAGGCATTGCACTCCGGGACGACGAGCGGTACGTCGGGATCCATCCGGAAGGCGCTGGAATTATCGATCATCACCGCGCCATACTTCGTAATCGTCTCCGCGAACTCACGGGAAGTGCCGGCGCCTGCCGAAGTGAAGGCGACATCTATGCCTTTGAAATCGTCGTTATGCTGCAGCAACTTGACTTCCAGCTCCTTGCCGCGGAACTTATACTTGCGTCCCGCACTTCTGGAGGAACCGAAAAGGACCAATTCGTCGGCCGGAAAATTCCTTTCCTCGAGGATTTTCAGGAATTCCTGGCCGACTGCGCCGCTGGCGCCGACAATCGCTGCTTTCATCTTACGATACAATTAAGGATACACTACTTGACAAATTTTTTGTAAGGTATGAAAAAATTTTTAAAAACTACAAAATAATGACTACTTTTGGGATATGAAGATCTCTCAACGGGCCCAGAATATGCCCAGCTCCCCGATCCGGAAGCTGGCCAAATATGCCGAATCCGCCAAGCGGAACGGCATCCACGTGTACCACCTGAACATCGGCCAACCGGATATCCCGACGCCGGAATGCGCCATCGAAGCAGCCCGTCACTTAGACCGGAAGGTGTTGGAATACAGTCCATCCCAAGGATATAAGAGCCTGCGGACCAAGCTGGTGAGCTATTATGCAGCCTACGGGATCGATCTCAGTCCGGACGAGATCATCATCACTTCCGGCGGTTCTGAAGCCGTCCAGTTCGCCTACATGGCCTGCCTGAATCCCGGCGACGAGATTATCGTGACAGACCCCTCCTACGCCAACTATATGGCTTTCGCCATCAGCTGCGGCGCCGTGATCAAGTCCGTCAAGACCTCGATCGACGATGGTTTCCGCCTGCCCCCGATCGAGAAATTCGAGGAGCAGATCACGCCCAAGACCAAGGCCATCCTCATCTGCAACCCCAACAACCCGACCGGCTACCTTTACACCAAGCAGGAGATGCGCAAGATCCGCGACCTGGTCAAGAAATACGACCTCTATCTCTTCTCCGACGAGGTGTACCGCGAGTTCATCTACACCAAGGCGCCGTACATCTCCGCCTTCCACCTTGAAGGGATCGAGGAGAACGTAGTACTGCTCGACTCGGTCTCCAAACGCTACTCCGAGTGCGGCATCCGGGTCGGAGCCCTGATTACGAAGAACAAGGCCGTACGCGAAGCGGTCATGAAGTTCTGCCAGGCACGCCTGTCTCCCCCGCTGGTCGGCCAGATCATCGCGGAAGCCTCCCTGGGCACACCCCAGGAATACATGGATGAGGTATATGAGGAATACCTGACCCGCCGTAACTTCCTGGTGGACGGGCTCAACCGCATTCCCGGCGTCTTCTCCCCCACTCCGATGGGCACGTTCTACACGATGGCCCGGCTCCCCGTAGATGACGCGGAAGCCTTCTGCAAATGGTGCCTGACCGATTTCTCCTACGAAGGACAGACCGTCATGATGGCACCGGGCAGCGGCTTCTATTCCGACCCGGCCGACGGGCGCGATGAGGTGCGCCTCGCCTATGTCCTCAAGAAAGAAGACCTGGCCAAGGCACTGGTCGTCTTGCAGAAAGCATTGGAAGCATACAACGAACTGAAACAACAATAAGATGGAACAACTCTCCATTTCCCGGAAATCCGCCGAAATGCCGGCGTCCGCCATCCGGAAACTGGTACCCTTGTCCGACGCCGCCGAAAGCGCCGGCGTAAAAGTGTACCACCTCAACGTGGGTGCGCCCGACATCAAGTCCCCGGACTGTGCCATCGCGGGCGTGATGGACCGCTGCCGCACAATGCACCACCTGTCCTACACCAACTCCGCAGGCTTGATCCAACTGCGCCGCGATTTCATCGAAAAGTACTACAAGAAGGTCGGGATCGATATCGATGTCAGTGAGATCCTGGTCGACGTGGCAGGTAGCGAGGCTTTTTCTGTCGCCATGCAGATCGTGGCGGACCGCGGAGACGAAATCATCGTCGTGGAGCCTTTCTACACCAACTACCAGACTTTCGCCTTCCTGTACGGCATCACGCTCAAAGCCGTCCACACCGATATCCGTGCCGGATTCGCCATCCCCGACATGGAAGAATTCGAAAAGCTGGTGACACCCCGGACCAAGGCCGTGCTTCTATGCAACCCTTGCAACCCGTCGGGTAAGTTATTCAGCAAGAAGGAGATGCTCGAGATCGGCGAGTTCTGCGTACGGCACAATCTGTTCCTGATCTCCGATGAGGTGTACCGGGAGTTCTGCTATTCGGATGAGCCGCATTTCTCGGCGATGTTCATCCCGGGCGCGGAACAGAACGTCATCCTGGCCGATTCGGTCTCGAAACGCTACAACCTCTGCGGCGCGCGCATCGGCTGCATGGTTTCCCACAACAAGGACGTGATGGCGGCGGCCCTGAAATTCGCCCAATCGCGCCTCTGCCCGCCGGTCCTCGGCCAATATGCGGCGATCGGCGCCCTCGACACGCCTTTCTCGTACTTCGACGAAGTGCGGGAAGAATATATCCGCCGTCGCGACTTTGCGATCGCGGCCCTCAACGCGATGCCCGGCGTTTTCACCCCGACGCCGATGGGCGCGTTCTACACGGTGGCCGAACTGCCCGTGGACAGCGCCGAGGCTTTCATCCGCTGGATGCTGACGGAGTTCCGCATCAATAACGAGACGGTGATGATCACGCCCGCCGCGTCCTTCTACAAAACGCCCGGCGAAGGGCTTCGCCAGGCGCGTATCGCTTATGTGCTGGAGGTCCCGGAGTTGGAGAAAGCCATGCGCATCCTCGCCGCCGCCCTCCAGGCCTATCCCGGCC
>CAMJHJ010000078.1 GCA_946405485.1 uncultured Bacteroidales bacterium
GGATTGATGAAAGACATCGGACTGACGCCGTAGCTGGTACCGTTGATGGAACCGTTGCTGCCCGTATAGACGGGCACCCCGTCCACGATCCAGAGCGGTTCGCTGTTGGCGTTGAGGGAGGCGTCGCCGCGTATGCGGATGGTATAGCGGGTACGGGCGGCGGAGTTGGTCGATTCATCGATGGCGAGCCCGGGGACCATACCCTGCAACAGATTATCCACACGGGTGGCAGGCAGGGTTTTGAGCTGCTCCGAGGCGACTTGGAAGGCGGATCCCGTCATATCCGAGCGTTTCTGGGCCAGGCCGTAGCCTGCGGAGATGACAACTTCTTCGAGCGTGTTGTCTCCCTTCATCGTGATGTCAAGGGTTCGGGCCTGGTTCACAGCCACTTCCTGGTTCTCCATCCCCATGTATTGGAAGACCAGGGTGGCCGGGCCGGAGAGATGGAGGGAGTACCGGCCGTCCAGGTCGGTCGTCGTGCCGGTCTTGGTCCCTTTGACGGAGATGAATACGCCGATCAGCGATTCACCTTCCGTGTCGGTGACGACACCCTGGACGGTGAAGCCTTTCTGCTGGGCCCTCAGGCCCGGCGGATAGCTGGCCGACAGGGTCAGCAGCACTGCTAAAGCGATGATTCTGAGCGTTCTTATCATAAGTTGTCTTTATTTCTGCAATTGTCTGAGCATTTCCTGAACGGCCGCTTCGATCTGCTTGTCTTCACCGCGCAGGAGGGAGGCGGGATCGTTGAGGACCGGAATGTCCGGCTCGATTTCCTGGTTCTCCAGGACGGAGCCGTCCGAACGGCTGACGGAGGTTACTTCCGGCACGCCGAAAATGAGCGTGGGATCGATCTGGGTTTCCCACCAGACGGCGGTCATCGTGCCGGGGACGGGGGCGCCGATGAGTTTCCCTATGCCCAGCTGCTTGTATATATAAGGGAATCCGGAGGCGTCCGAATAGTTGTCTTCGCCAATGATTACGCACGAAGGCTTGTTCCATTTGCTGTAGGGCTCCGTGCCGATGTACTGGCCCCGGGGCTTGAAGTCCATGTAGGCTTTGCCGCCCAGGAAGGTGGCCAGGTCGTCATGGAGCCATCCGCCGCCGTTGTGCCGGGTGTCGACGATCAGCGCCTCGCAGGTCCGGTAGCGGCCCAGTGCTTTGGAATAGACTTCCCGGAAGCTTTCGGAATCCATGCTTTTGACATGGACATAGCCGACCCGGCCGCCGGAAAGCGTCTCGACGAGGCGTTCCTTGCTCCGGACCCAGCGCTTGTAGAGGAGCGCGGCATCGGAGGAAGCCGGACTGACGGTGACAGTCGCGTCTTTCTTGCCGCTGCGGAGACCCAGCACCGTCTTCTTGCCGGCCTTGTAGCTGAGGGCTTCATACCAGGGCGTGCCGGCGGCGATCTCAACCCCGTCGACGGAGGTGATGATATCTCCTTCCTTGAGGTCAGGCTTGACCAGGGCGAGGCAACTGCCCGGCAGGACCTCCTTGATCTTCAGGCCTGCGCCGTCGTAAGACTCATCATACAGGACGCCCAGCCGGCCGGCGTTGACTCCGGAGCCCAGAGTCCGGTAGCGTGCGCCGGTATGGGAGGCATTGAGTTCGCCGAGCATCTCCGAGAGGAGTTCGCGGAAGTCGTAGTTGTTGTCGATATAGGGCAGGAACTGCTTGTAGTTGGCATAGAAGCCGTCCCAGTCGATGCCATGGATGGTCTCGTCATAGAACTTCTCCTTCACCTGCTTCCAGGCGTGGGCGAGGATGTATTCGCGCTCGGCGGCCGGGTAGTAATCATACTCGTCGGAGAAACTGACGGACGTCCCCTTGCCGGTCGCAGGGTCCACTTTCCTGACGGACAGGGGCGTCAGCATATAGACGGACTTCCCGTCCGGGGCGGGATAGAAAGAGCCGCTTACGCCTTTCTCCAGTACCTTGACGGACCGGGTCTTGATGTCGATCTGGCAGAGGTCGTAACCCTTTTCCAACCGCTGGATGAAGAGGAGTTTCGTGCCGTCCGGGGAAAGGAAGTGGTCTCCCATCCGGGCGGAAACCCCGGTCAGGCGCAAAATGCGGTCGTCGCGGTTGTCCAGGTCAAGGACGAGTTTGTCCACCTTGCCTTTCTCCGCCTTGACGCTGTCTTTGGCTTCCTCCTTCTTGGCTTTCTTGTCATCTTCTTTCAGGAGTTTCTCGATCTCCTCATCTTCCTTGTCCCGGGTAAACTTGTAATAAGCTTCTCCGTCAAAGAACATGATGTAAATGTCCTTCTCCGCACCCCAGCTGCCGTGGCTGCGGTAACCGGCACGGTCTGAAGACCAAGTCATCGCCTTGCCGCCCAAGGCCCAGCGGAAGTTGCCGTCGGAGTATCCGCTCCGGGTCAGGTTGGTGACCTTGCCGGTCTCGACTTCGATCAGGGCGACGTCGGCGTTGTTCCATCCCCCGTCCGCCTCGTACTTGCTCAGCAGATAGCGGCTGTCCGGACTCCATTCAAAACCCAGGTCGCCGTCCTGATAGGAATACAAGGCACCCGAGAGCACGGTTTTCTCCTTGCCGGACTTGAGGTCCCGGACCACGATGTCAGTCCTGTCCTTGAAGTATGCGAGCTGCTTGCCGTCGGGAGAGACGGAGGGATCGGTGCAGGTGACGCCTTCCGGGGTGACCCGCTCTTCCTTGAAATCGAAGGTGAAGGTGAAATACTTGTCTTTCTTGTTGGCCAGGACGGTCTTCCAGATGCCCCAGCATCCCTCGCGCTCCGCCGCATAATACAGTTCCCGTCCGTCGGAGGAGAAACTGATGCCGCGCTCCCGTTCCGGGGTGCAGGTGATGCGGCGGGTGGTTTTCTGTTCTATCGAGGTGACGAACACGTCTCCGCGAGAGACGAGGGCGACCTCCTTGCCGTTGGAAGAGACGGCGATATCCGTGGCTCCGAAGGAGACCGAGCGCCGGATCTTGTCCTTGACGGTCTTGTCTTTCGTGAGCGTAATCTCCAGTTTGACAGGATCTTGTCCTTCCCGCAGGGTATAGAGGTCCCCATTGTAAGAGAAGAGCAACAGGCCGTCGCCGGAGATGCTGAGATAACGGACAGGGTGGGTAGGGAAGCGGGTGATCTGTTTCGGCGCGGCATTTGCGTCAAGGGAAGCCTTCCAGACATTGAAATTGCCCCCCAGTTCGCTGAGATAATAGAACTCCTTGCCGCCGGGAGCGAAGACGGGATTGCGGTCCTCGCCGTTGAAGGAGGTCATGCGGGTGAAGCTTCCTTCCGCATCCATCGTGAACCCGGGCTTGGCATCCTTATAGCACCAGATGTCGCGGGTGACGGAAGAAGTGTGGTGCTTGCGCAGGGGGTCCTCATAGCCCTTGTAGTCCTCGTACAGGACCGTCCCGTCAGGGGAAACACTCAATGAAGACAGGGTGAGGGAGGTGACGCGCCCGCAAGGCCCGCCTTCAAGGGAAACCTGATAGAGTTGGGGCCGGCCGGGATACTCTCCGAACTGCGGGTCCGGCAGGATATCCGCGGAAAAGAGGATTTGCCCGTCCTGCAGGGCGGCCAAAGGCGTCTCCGCTCCCTGCCAGGTTGTCAATTGTTTCGGCGTGCCTCCGGTGGCCGGTGCAGCCCACACATCTTTGCTCCCTTCGCGGTAGGAACTGAATATCAGCTGTTTGCCGTCTGCGCTCCAGACAGGGTCTGCCTCGTAGGAGGAGGAACTGGTGATCTGGCGGGCTTCTCCGCCTTTCGCGCTGACCGTGAAGATATCTCCCTGGTAGCAGAATGCGACAGTCTTCCCGTCGGGGGAGAGGGCGCTCTGCCTGAGCCAGCGGGGCGTTTCCTGGGCCTGGATAGTTATATATGCGAGGAAAATAAGGGCAAGGGCCGTCAAGACTCTTCTTTTCATGGACACTTCATTTAAGTAACACTAATTAACAAAGATAAGAAAAAAAACAAAAAGCACTACCTTTGTGTCCGTCATGGACGCAATGGAAGGACATTACGGATACAGGCGCATCGTGCGGGAACTGTGGCCGATGGTATTGATGCTCATCGTTACCTCGGTCTACAGCATCGTGGACGGCTGGTTCATCTCCAACTATGCCGGCAGCACGGCGTTTGCGGCGATGAATATCATCTGGCCGGCCGTCGCCATCATCTCAGCCCTCGGACTGATGGTCGGCGCCGGAGGCAGCGCACTGGTATCCAAGACCTTCGGCGAAGGGGACGTCGAGCGGGGCAACCACATCTTCACGATGCTCATCCGCCTGACCTTCCTGGCCGGAGTCGTCATTTCCGCGATCTTTTTCGTGTTCATGCGTCCCTGCGCCGTCGCCTTGGGCGCGGAAGGGGAGATGATACACCTTGCCGTCATCTACGGCCGCATCCTCACGGCGGTCTTGCCGGTGTACATGCTCCAACTGGCGCTGCAACCCTTCTGCATGGCGGCGGGGAAGCCTGGACTGGGGACCATGACGAGCATTGCCTGCGGCCTGACCAACATTGCCCTGGACGCGTTGTTCGTCGCGGGTTTCGGCTGGGGCTTGACCGGCGCGGCCATCGCCACGGCCATTTCTTTCGTGGTCGGCGGCGCCATACCGACCGTGTATTTCGCTTCCCGTCGCAACCCGACGCCCCTGCGTTTCCTTCCCGACAGTCCCGGGGACTGGCCGGCCATCGTCCAGTCGCTGTCCAACGGACTTTCCGAATTCGTCGGGAACATTTCCTTCAACATCGTAGGGATCTGCTACAACCTGCAGTTGATGAAATACATCGGTGAGAACGGCGTTTCCGCTTACGGAGTCCTGATGTACATCGGTTTCATCTTCGGCTCGGTCTTCATCGGCTACAACATGGGCATCTCCCAGGTCATATCTTACAAATATGGGGCGGGGGACAGGGCGGAACTGCGCAGCCTGCTCCGGAAAAGTTGCGCGCTTATCGGCCTGGCGGGTCTGCTCATCACGCTTTTCATCGAGGCTTCCGCCCCCTGGCTTTCTTCCGTTTTTGTCGGATACTACCCGGCTCTGCGCGACTTGACGACCTATGCGATGCGCATCTATATGGTTTCGTTCCTGATCTGCGGCTTCAACATGTTCGCTTCGGCCTGGTTCACGGCGCTCAACAACGGTCCCGTCTCTGCGGTGATCTCGTTCACCCGGACCCTCGTGTTCGAGCTGGGCTGCGTATTCCTGCTGCCCGCCCTGCTGGGCATCGACGGCATCTGGCTGGCGGTGAATGTGGCGGAGGTGCTGGCCCTGGTCTTGTCGGCGGCGCTTGTGTTTGGCCTGCGGAAACGGTATGGATATTAAGAATAATACGATATGAAAAGAAGAGACTTCATTAAGACGGGAGTTACCGCGGGCGCGCTTCTCAGCGTCGCGGGTCTGTCGGGCTGCAAGGCGGAAACGTCCCGGACGCCCCGACCCTATCTGCTGAAGTCCGGGAGCCTCTCTCCCCGGATGAAACTGAGTTGGGAACCGTATGAACTGGAATTGAGACACACCTTTACGGTGGCATCCTATTCCCGCAAGACTACGCCCGGGGTGCAAGTCCGCATCGAATATGACGGTTTCACCGGTCACGGGGAAGCCTCGATGCCGCCCTACCTCGGACATACCGTCGAAAGCGTCTGCGCCTTCCTGCAGAAGGTGGACCTGGGGCAGTTCGCGGACCCTTTCCAGTTGGAAGAAATCATGGCATACGTGGATTCCCTTTCGGAAGGAGACGCCCCGGCCAAGGCGGCCGTGGACATCGCACTGCATGACCTTTTCGGCCAGTTGCTGGGTCAGCCGCTCTTCCGTATCTGGGGTCTGGACGCCGCCAAGGCGCCCTCTACGACTTTCACCATCGGCATCGATACGCCCGAAGTCGTACGTGAGAAGACCCTCGAATGTGCCGGGAAGTTCAACATTCTGAAGGTCAAGGTCGGTCTGGATAACGACGAAGAGATGATCAAGACCATCCGGAGCGTGACGGACCTGCCCCTCGCCGTCGATGCCAACCAGGGTTGGAAAGACCGTCAAAAGGCCCTGGATGAAATCTTCTGGCTCGCGGAGCAGGGTGTCGTCATGGTGGAACAGCCCATGCCCAAGGAGCGTCTGGACGACATCGCCTGGATCACGGAGCACAGTCCCGTCCCCATCTTTGCGGACGAATCCATCCAGCGCCTGCGGGATATCCCTGCCATCAAAGGCGCTTTCAGCGGCGTCAATATCAAGTTGATGAAATGCACCGGTCTGTTGGAGGCTCGCAAGATGTTGACCTATGCGCGCGCAGAGGGGATGAAAGTGATGCTCGGCTGCATGACGGAAACCTCTTGCGCCTGCACGGCCGCAGCCCATCTCTCTCCCGGGGTGGACTTTGCTGACTTGGATGGCAACTTGCTGATATCCAATGACCTCTTCGAGGGAATGACAGTCCGGGACGGCCGGATGATACTTCCCGACCGTCCCGGACTGGGACTGAAAAAGCGGTGACCCGTCGGGCCACCGCTTCATCTTTCCAAGGGACAGACGCCTATTTCTTCTTGAACAGGCCGCCCAGGATGCTGGTGGCTGCGCCTAAGAGGCCGCCGCCGGCAGTGGCGGCTGCAGGCTGGGTCTGGGCCTTCTTGCCGGAGAGGGCGATGAGGATGTCGTTGAGGTCGACGTCACCGTCACCATCCTGATCCTTGAACACACCGGAAAGATTGCCGAGGATCTTGGGGAGCAGGCCGACGAGGGCCGTGGTCAGGGCGGTGCCGAGGCCGAGCTTCTTGGCCGCGCCTCCGGAGAAGATCTTGCCGATCAGGGCGGTGATGGGGCTGGTGGCAGCCGCCTGCTTGCCGGTGAGGAGGGCTTTGACCATCTCGAGGCCGCCGGGCTTGACAGCCGTCTGGGTGAGGCCGCCGAGGATGGACTCGGAAAGGCCGCCGATGACCTGGTTGGTCATGTTGGTAGGGATCTCGACGTTGCCGATGGAACCCTTGACTGCATTGAGGATAAGATCCTGAATCGATGCCATAATCGTAAAATGTTTTGGTTATTGGTTATAATGCTTCGTAACGGACGGAGAAAGTGTCTCCCTGGTTGATATCGCCGGTCTGGATGCCTTTCTTGAGCCAGCGCGAGCGCTGCTGGGACGTGCCGTGGTTGAAGGAATCCGGGACGCTGTAGCCGTAGGCCTGCTTCTGGAGATAGTCGTCGCCGATCTTGGCCGCTACGGCCAGTCCTTCGTCGATGTCACCTTCCTCCAGGGAACCGAAGAGCCGGTTGTCATGATGGGCCCAGACGCCGGCGAAATAGTCGGCCTGCAACTCCAGGCGCACGCTGATCTTGTTGCTCTCCTTCTCGCTGAGGCGGCTCATCTGCTGATGGGCCTGCCCGAGGATGCCGAGCTGGTTCTGCACATGGTGACCCACCTCGTGGGCGATGACATACGCATAGGCGAAATCACCGTCGGCCCCGATCTGTTTTCTCATGTTCATAAAGAAGGACAGGTCCAGATAGACGCTCTGGTCAGCGCTGCAATAGAAAGGACCGCTGCTGGAGGTTGCGCCGCCGCAGCCGGACTGCACCGCACCCGTGAAGAGCACGAGCTTCGGGGGGACATAGGTCTTGCCATACTGGGCGAAGATCTTCGTCCAGACGTCTTCTGTACCGGCGAGGATGCGTTTCGCGAAGGTCGCGAGCTCCTGCTCCTCTGCAGAAGGCGTATAGTCTTGGGTAGTGGTGGTTTGCTGCCTCTGGCCCGCCATGCGGATCACATCGGTGGGATCGCCTCCCAGCAGCATGGTGATCAGTCCCACCAGGATCAGGCCTCCCAGGCCGATACCACCGGCCGTCGCCACGGTCCTGCCCCGGCGATCGTCCACGTTGGTGCTTTCTCTTCTTCCGTCAAGTCTCATAGTATTTTATTTGAATTTCGACCTCTAAAATAATCATTTTTTCAAACAATAATACAAAAATGCCTAACTTTGGTATGATCAATCCCTGACGAATCATGAAAGCACGCAAGATACTTTTTCTCCCGCTCATCCTTTTCTCCCTCCTCTTGTCTGTCCGGGCTGAGGCTGGAACGGCCCTCAAGGATCTGCGGGTGGAGCATAGGACCGAACCTCTCACCCTCGAGGAACTCCACCCTTCTTTCAGTTGGAAAATGGAGTCTTCGGAAAAAGGGCAGAGGCAGACCGCCTACCGTATCCGGGTCCGGCGCGAAAGCGACGGCCGCCAAGTCTGGGACAGCGGTGAAGTACTGGATTCCCTTTCCACGGGCATCCGCTATCTGGGGATGGCGCTTCAGCCGGGGATGGCTTACGACTGGGACCTGACTGTGACGGACAAGGCCGGCCGGACACACAGCGCCTCCTCCCGTTTTGAGATGGGCTTGATGGACCCGCGCCAGTCTGCCTGGAGAGGCGCCGAATGGATCGGGAACACCCGTCCCTGCCTCGACGCGGCGTCCCTGCATCGTTTCAGCATCAGTTCCGATTTCATCATCGTGAAGGGTAAGACCGCCGGATTCATCCTGGGCGCCGACGATTTCCGGCTGAAGGATATCTTCCAGAACAGCTGGAACCTGGCCGGTGACAATTATTTCAAAGTGGTACTTGATTTCAGCGGTTACGGCACGGCCGCCGGCAGCGGACTGCATGTCTACCGTGTCGGTTACGCGCCGGAGGACACTCCTTCAAAACCTTTGCTCACTATCAGTAAAGCTACGTACCCGGACACCAATCTGGACCGTATCCTGAAAGGCGGTCCGGGCGATGAGCACCATTTCAAGCTCATTGTCCAGGACGGTGCCTTTGCCTTCGAGATCGACAGGCAGGCGCTCGCGACGGAGGCGGATGGGAAACCGGCCCGGTTCACGGTTTCACCTGCCGGCGCAGGACCGGATGTCAATACTTTCCCGCATTTGTGTTCCATCGGTTTTGTCGCCGATCCCGGGTCGGATGTCACATACACCGGCTACCGGATCGACGCCGGACGGCAGGGCAGGGGTGGTCCCTTGTTCGCCGGCGCGGGACAATACCGCCGTTTCGAAGGTTTGTCCTGCATCCGGCTTCCCCGCTACCGCAACCAGAATGCCTATGAGAACGACATTGTCGTGATCAACAAGGCTGAGCAGGAGGTGATTGAGACCATCGATCCCAGTTACGGCGGCGCCAAACTGCTGCGTCGCGAGTTCTCTACGGCTTCCGGTAAGAAGGTCCGGAAGGCCAAACTCTATGCCTCCGCCCTCGGTGTGTGTGATTTCTATCTCAATGGCCAGAGAGTCGGAGATGACTGGTTTGCCCCTGGCGAGAGCCGGTATCCCGAGCGGGTGACTTACCGGGCCTATGACGTGACCCCGCTCGTACGCAGCGGACAGAACGCGATCGGTGCCGAGCTGTTCGAGGGCTGGTACATGGACGGCGCTCCCGCCCTCCTGTGCCGTCTCGATCTGGTTTATGAAGACGGCTCGACGGAACGGATCGTCTCGCATCCGGAAAAATGGAAGAGTTCCGATGTAGGTCCCGTGCGTACCGCAGGTCTCAGTCAGGGCGAGCGATATGACGCCGGTCGTGAGGCTGCCGTCAAGGGCTGGTGCGAACCCGGGTTTGACGACAGCCGCTGGCATGCGGCCGAACCCATGCATACAAGCAGTCGTTTTTTCCCCTATATCACGGCCAGGGCAGATGAGCCGGTCCGGGTCCGGGAGATCCTCTCCGCCGTTGAGCGCATGACCGCCCACAGCGACGACTACCACACGCACATCTATGATATGGGCA
>CAMJHJ010000079.1 GCA_946405485.1 uncultured Bacteroidales bacterium
ACATACCGTCCGGAGGGAGCATTTTTCAATGGCCGGATAAGCAGTTCCGACTATATCGGCGAGTATACGGACTACGTCATCACGATAACCGACAACATGACTTCTCCCGGCACTACGGATGATGTCGTCTATGCGTATTCCAGAAGAGCGAAACTCTTCGGCAAGGATGCCATCGAACTTCTTCCGCTCGATAACCCGATTTGGGTCAAGCGTTTGCCCTCGAGCGAGACCGGCGGCTATCTCAATGGCCATAGGTGGGTGAGAATGGGCGACGGCCGCAAGTGGGCCGTGGATAATGTGGGTGCCGGCTATGAAAACGATGCCGGAACCCTAATGACCTGGGATGAAGCAGCCGCCTATAGTGAATGGGGCGATGGCTGGCGCCTTCCAACGATGGATGAGTGGGATGCTCTCTTTGAGGCCACCAACCACCAACCCCGCCGCTACTATGACATTGACGGAAACTTCGCCGGAATACGGATGACCTACGGAAATGATCCGGAAACATTCGTGGTGAGCATGCTTTATCTTCCCGTAACCGGACGCGTTGATCTTTGGACGAACACCCATTATAACCAAGATGAGGGTTATTACTGGAGCAGCACACCGGTTGAAGAGGACGATCCCTATTATCAAGAAGGTTATTACTTTTGTGCACAAGCAATAGAAGGCAATCCAGTCAATATTTATGGCAGCGTGTATACGGGAAGCAGGATCCCTCATACAATGCATAAGTTGGCGGTCCGTCTCATCATTGACGAATGAATGATCGCCTATCCATGAAAAAAGAGAACCGAAACCCGGTTCTCTTTTTTCATTCAGGCTAGGATTCAATCAATTAAACACCTCGTCAAAGAACTGCTTCATCTTGGCGGCGTAGGGGACGCCGTATTTGGCGAAGGTTTCCTTGGTGCGCTGGTCAGGCTTCCAGTCGAAGAAGGCGTGGCTGGCACCATCGACAATGACGAGCTCGGCCTTCTGGCCGACGTCCTGGAGGTGCTTCACATACTCTTCCATCGGTTCGCGGCCGACGGTGCGGTCTTGGGTACCGAGGACGAAGAACTGCGGGGCCTTGCGGGATTTCGCGAAGGGGATGTTGCAGTCCGGGGTGATGGCAACGAGGCCCATGGGCGCGAAGCCTTCGCCGAAGCGGGCGAGGGTCTTCAGGTCGAAGACACCGTAGCTCGGGGCGGCCGCCTTGATGGCCTTGAGGCTCCTGCGGACCTTCTTCATGGACCATCCGGCAGGGATGTAGGTGGGACGGTATTCGTACACGTCCGGCGTCTTTCCGAAGCCACCATTGCCGACGCGCTCGATGAGGTCGATCATGCAGGCGGAAAGATGACCGCCCGCGCTGTCGCCAGTCACGGCAAGTTTCTTGGGATCCATACCATACTCGGCCGCATGCTCCTGGATGTGGAGAATCGCGCCGTAGCAGTCCTCGATGAGCTGGTTCATCGTGTTGGGTTTGGCGTCACCGTCGGCGGTGTTCAGCCAGCGGTAGTCGATGCTGGCGACGACGTATTTGCCGCCCTTGATGAGTTCGCGGGCCAGGCCACGCATGATATCCTCCGTATTGGACGCCCAACCGCCGCCGTGGATGATGATGATGCCGGGGAGTTTCTTCGCGCCGTCCGGGATGAAGACATCGTACTTGAGGGGCTTGACGCCCGGCTGCGCGTACACGACGTCATTGACAGTCCGGTAGCCCTGGAGGCGTTCCGCCTCGATGATGGAGGCGCCGATGCCCATGATGTTGTGGTCCACCTTGACGGTGAATTCCGGGGTCATCGACTCCTTGTAGGTAGGGTAGAACATGCCGCCGGTGACGGAGAGCTCGTAGCCGCTGTCAAAGACCCAGCCCGGATCGGTGACATCGACCTTCACATTCAGGACGGTTCCGGCGGGGACGACACCGCTTTCGGGGATGGCAGGGGTGACGGTCACGCGTCCATGCGGCGGCTGAGCCACCCGGACCCGGAAAGTATCCTGTCCATGAAGGACGGTACCGCAGGCGAGGCCTGCTAAAAGGGCGAGGGAGAAGAGGATTCTTTTCATGAGGTCAGTGTTTTGTTCAACAGACAAAGATAGCCATTTTTCGGAAAAAGCTTATCTTTGTAAATATGGCAGACAACTATCTGGAAAAGAAAGAAGCGGAGCTGCGGGAGAAGCGTCCCGTAGTCGTCCGCAAGAACGCTTCTCTGGAGACGCTCCTCAAGCGGAACCGGAGTTACCGGGGCTATGACCGCTCCCGCGTCGTCACGAAGGACGACCTCGTGGAAATGGTCCGGACCGTCACCTGGACAGCCTCCGGCATGAACGCGCAACCGCTTCGCTTCTACCTTGTTACGGGCGATGATGCGGCAAAGGTCCATCCGCTCGTCAAGCTGGGCGCGGCCCTTCCGGAAGAGCATCTGCCGCATCCCGGCGAGGAACCGTCGGCCTATATCATCGCCTGCTCTGTGCAACCGGAGAGCCGGGTGGTCGACATGGACCTGGGCATCGCCGGACAGAGCATTCTCCTCAAGGCCACGGAGATGGGCCTTGGCGGCATTTTCATTCTGAATTTCAAGGCTGAGGCCTTGCAGGAGGCCCTTTCCCTTCCATTGAAGCCGCTCGCCGTCTTCGGCATCGGCAAACCCTCGGAGCGGATTTTCCTGATGCCGTGCCACGAGGGGGATTCCCTCGACTATTACCGGAAGGACGGGGTTCATTTCGTCCCCAAACTGCAGGTGGAAGACCTGCTGGTCTAGGGCCCTATTTTGATTTCCGCTTGAGCCAGTGTTCCGTGAGCCATGCACGGACGGGCAGGTCGTAGATCTTCAGCAGGCCGTAGGCCAGGATGATGGACATGAAGATGACGCCCAAGTTCACGCACACATGCATCCAGACCGGCGCCTTCGGATTGGCCGCCACCCAGCCCATCTGCATGTACATGATGGGGTAGTGCGTGATGTAGATCGGATAGGAAATGTCTCCCAGCCATTTGCACACGGCCGTGCTCTTCTTGTCCGTCGTCACGCTGCCGGCGCCCGTCAGGACGATGATCGGGAACAGGCACAGGATACAGAAAGCCTGATAAAGACCGTCAGGAATGCCCGTATGACCGCCGATGCAAGGAATCGAGAAGATGACCACAAGGGCCAGGCTGCACCACCAGAAACCGCCCCGGAGGTGGATAGGGGAGCCGCTGGGATTGCTCTCGGAACGCCGTCCCGGCAGGATGCGGGAAATCAGCAGGCCGCACAGGAACGGATACAGCAGCCGGGTGAAGCCGACGTAAATCTGCTGAGCCGTGAGGCTCCAGCCGCCGATGACCGTATACTGCGGCCCGTCCGGGAACAGCCCGAACACATCCCAGCCCAAAGTCAGATCCAGCGTAAAGAAGGCGCAGCAGACGCACAGGATGGCCAGGGCGATCTTGGGCAGGTGCCGGAACACGAAGGCATACAGGATATTGCCGATGTATTCGAAGGTCAATGTCCACTGCGGGCCGTTGAAGGAGTTGAGCTCCCCCCAGCCGCGGATGTCCAGGCTGTTGGGGCAGGGAAGGATCAGAAGGCCCATGACGAGACAGAGAACGAACTTCCAGGGCTCCACCTGCAGCGTCTGCGGGAAGGCCGGTCCTGAGAAGAAGAACAAGGCCGCGCCCACCAGCGTTCCCGCGATCACCATCGGATGCAGACGCGTCAGACGGCGCTTGAAGAAGCCCCAGGTCGTCATCTTGTCCCAGCGGTCGTCGTAGGCGTAGCCGATGACGAAGCCGGACAGGACGAAGAAGAAATCCACCGCCAGATAGCCGTGATTGACGATTTGCGTCTTGAAAACGGGAACATAGGTCTCGAAGCAGTGGAAGATGACCACCATCAGGGCGGCTACGCCGCGGAGTCCGTCCAGAATCTCGTAACGGGGTTTGGACGCAAGGTAAACGTTCTCTTTTGCCATATGGACAAAGGTAATCAAAAACAGAGGATAATTTGCTATCTTTGTGAAAACTATCGTCCCGATGCGCATTCCTGAATGGTTACGTCCCCGGCTTCGTCTGTGGGCCATCTATAATGAACTGGGTTACATCCCTTGGAAGAAGCCCAAGGTGAAGAAGGAGCGGAAGCGGAAAGAGAAAGGCGGCGTGTATATGGGCGCCCGCGAGGCCATCCCGTTCATGAACGACGATGCCAAGCGCACCTTCTCCCATCTGTTTCTCCGTCCCGGATACATGATGCGGGATTACATTTTCCGCGGCCAGCACGAGCGTTACCTTTCGCCGATTACCGCCCTTCTTGTCTTCTACTCGGTGTTCACCCTCATCGTGGCAGTGGTGCAGCACAAGACGGAAAGGAAGAATATCGACGTGGATGTCTCTGATAAAGTCGAGGTAAGGATCGGCGAGGATAGCACTGCTTCCCAACGGGTGGAAAACCTCATCATGTCTTTCGTCGTGGCGTATCGCGACGCGACCGTCCTGATGAATCTGGACCAGTATCCGGAAGCGGTCGACGCCCCCTGGAAAGCGTCTCTCGCCGCCGTGGAGAGCGACTTGCGCGGCAAGGGCATTCCGTTGTTCCTGGGCAGATTCATGCTGCTGTGGATCTCGCTGTCCCTCGTGCTGCGAAAGCGGGACGTCAGCGTTTCCGGTGCCGCGGCGGCAGCGGCCTTCATCCTGTGCCAATACTGCATTTTCAAGTTCCTTGCTTTGCTGTTGTCATTCGGAGAGAAAGCCGAACTGGGCCTTCTCCTAATGGGCATTCTGCTTTTCATCGACTATCGGCAGATGCTGGGTCTCGGCAAACGCAAGGCATTAAAACTTACGATCAAGACCGGCATTGTCTATCTGCTGGTCGCGGGCCTCTTCTACCTCCTTGTGGGTGGCGGCCTCCTGTACTACGCTTATACTCAGATTTAACGATGAAATTCACCCTTTACGGAGAAAAGAGTCGGCCGACGCTGTTTCTCCTGCATGGCCTCGGCGTCTCGCACGAGATATTCCTGCCACTCATCGAGCGGCTGAAAGACCGCTTTTACATCATTGCCGCCTGTATCGACGGATTCATCCTCGGCGAACACTCGAAATTTACGTCCGTCGATGACCAGGCCATGCAAGCGAACCGGTATGTGCAGGAGAACCTGGGAGGCCGCCTGGACATCGCATACGGCCTTTCCCTGGGCGGCAAGATTCTGTCCCGGATGATGGAGCGGAGCGAGATCGTCATCGACCATGCCATCATGGACGCCGCACCGCTGCTGCCGCTGCCCAAATGGTCCGTCAACCCGCTGCGGTACTACCAGTGCGCCAATGTCTGGACCTGCTATCATTGGACCGGATTCTGGCGCTGGGTGTTCCATTCTCACTATTTCGATGTCCTGCTGGATGAATGCAAGAAAGTCTATCCGTACGGCGGCGGGCAATCCGTTCTGGACGGATATAAGGATGTCTATACGAATAAGTTAGAGTCCATCTCCGGGCCCGACATTCACTTCTGGTACGGGACGAAAGAGGCCTTCGTGGCAAAGCCCCAAGCCGAGCATCTGCTGGCCCTCTGCCCGGAAGCGCATATACAGGTATTCAAGGGCATGAACCATGGACAGTTCCTGGTGGATCATCCGGACGAGGTCGCCCAAAAGATTCTAGATATTGCCTAGAAAGACGGTTTGAATGCCCGCGGAGTGAGCCACTTCCCGGGCATTTTTCAAGGTCGATGCCGGCGTAGGGGACTCCTTATACCGGTAGCGGGGGAAATAGCGGCTAAAGTGCAGCGGAACGTCATGGAGGCCGTTATCAACCATCCATTGACAGAGCTTTTGTACCTGTTCCACCGAGTCATTCAAGCCTGTCACCAACAGGTTAGTAATCTCAACATGGACGCCGGCTGCTTTCATGGCCAGGATGTTCTCCAGCACCGGTGCGAGCGTAGCGCCGCAGTACCGGCGGTAGATAGTGTCGTCCATCGCCTTGATGTCGATGTTAGCGGCGTCGAGGTACGGCAGCAGTTCCCGCAAGGGTTCCTTTTCCACATATCCGGCCGAGACGAGGATGTTTTTCAGGCCCTTGGCATGAGCAAGGACGGCGATGTCGTACATGTATTCGAACCAGGTGAAGGGCTCGGTGTATGTGTAGGCGATCGACGGGAGGCCGTGTTTGAGGCAGATGTCGACGATTTCCTCTGGGGAGAGAACGGTGGCATCTGCGTCCTCCGGTGCGACCTGGGAGATGGAACTGTTCTGGCACCATCGGCAGGAAAGATTGCAGCCCGTGCAACTGAGTGACAGGCAGCGGGTTCCGGGCATGAAGCGGTTCAAGGGTTTCTTCTCGACGGGGTCATCGGCAAGGGCGCAGGGCATCCCGTAGGAGAGGGCGTAGAGCTTGCCGTCGCGGCACTCACGGCTGCGGCAGAGGCCTCTTCCGCCTTCCTTGATCCGGCAGTGATGGGGGCAGAGCTGGCACTGGACGCCCCCGTCAACCGGCGTATAGAAACGGGCTTCTTGCATTACAGTTCCGACTCGTTCACGATCTCGGTCTGATAGGTATAGAGTTCGGCATCCTTCCAGCCGTAATAGCCGATGCCGGCCTTGTCCTGTGCACAATGGCCCAGGAACTCTTCCGTGCTCCAGCCGGTTTCTGTGGCAACCTGGGGAAGGAAGGTGCCGTGACGGGAGCCTTTGATCATGTAGATACCGTCGCGGCCGAGCTTGAACTCATCGACAGAGGATATCCTTTTCAACGGCGAGAGCACGGAAACCTCGATATCAATTCTTGGCGCTTCGCTGCGGGACAGGGAGGGGAAACGCGGATCGGAGAAAGCCGCGCTCCGAGCCATGTCCTGAATCGTCTCAAAGAGGCTGTCGGAGGACGTGAAACGGCCGATGCAGCCACGCAGACGCCCGTTCAGATGCAGAGTCACGAACACGCCATAGCCCTTATCCTTCAGGATTCCGACGGGTTTGGCTTCGCCATCATAATCCATGCGCAGGGCCGAATAGATAGCCGAACGGGCAGCACCGATCATACCTTTCTTCTCTTCATCGGTGAAGTGAAAGAGGTGGTCGTCCGTCTTCTGATTTCGGGTGATGACGATGGAATTGTAGCCCACGACTCGGTCCTTTTCACCGTACGGGGAGTCTCCCGAATTCCGGTACATCACGTGATCAACATCAAAGTGATTCCGGCCCTGGGCGTCCATCATCGACAGAAGCACCGCGATGGCACAGGCCCCGCAGGCGGCGGTATCCTGGCCGGTGAAATCCATCTTTTTGATATAGCGGAGCGCCTTCAGGAATTCCTCCAGGCCGCCCTGTTCGATGGCATTCGCCAGGTAGAGATCGGAGGCCTGCGCATCCTTATAAGAGGGGTAGTGAGAGAAGTCAGAACTGATAATGAAGAGGTTATCCTCGTTGAAGTAAGGCTCTAAGCTATCGGCAATATCTTCCAATATCTCAAGTCGTTGCGTGCCGATGACAATAGGAACAATCGGAGGTACCTCCTCATACATCATCTGCAGGAAGGGCAGCTGGACTTCCAGGCAGTGTTCCCGGTCGTGTGCGTCGTTCCGACAAGTGAATGGTGCCGTCTTCAGTAGTTCCTTTCCGGTCTCAACGTCGATGGCAACCCGCCCCAACGGTGTCTCCGCATAGGCATACAGCGTGTCCACGCTCGCCCCGGAGAATCCTACCCGGTGGCTCGGCCCCAGCAGGAAGATCCGTTTATAGGGATGCCGCTTTGGAATGCGGTTGAAGGCCGATGCGGCCACTTCGCCGCTGAACACATAGCCCGCATGGGGAACAATGACCGCCTGCGGGGCGACCTTGGCATCTGCAGGATGCAGCCATCCTTTGGCCATCGACAGAATCTCCTTCGCGGAGGAAGGGTAGAAAGAGCCGGCAACGGCGGGCTTTCTCACGCTATTGGTATCCATGGTTTCAGCGTTTAGTGTCGTATCGGTCTTGGCCGCGACCAGCACGGCCAGAAGTATCGCAATTCCGGTATGAAATCGGCCTATACCCACTGGAAGTTCTCTCTCCCGGCACCGAGTTCAAAGTGATACATGACGATGCCCAGGTCCATCTTGCTGTAACCCATCAGGCTGAAGAGGGGTTTCGCGGAGACCTTGGCGACCTTGCCGTCCTTCGTGCCGAGGTACTCGATGCGGAACTTCTGCTGGTTGACGGCGGTAGGGGCCAACAGCGCAGCCTCGATGCCACGGTTGAACCATTGCGGCGTCAGGTCACTTGCGTTGCTCACTTCGGCGGCGGATTTTACCTTGTGCCCCTTGCCCTGCGTTTCACCGTAGCCCAGCGCGATATAACAGCCAATCTTCTCATCCTCAGCGAGTTCATAAGTGCCGTCGACCTTGCTGTAGCTCATTCCCGTCCAGCAAGTATTGAGCCCCAGCGTCTGGGCCAGCAGCACCAGCTGCTCGCCGTAATAGCCGATGCGTACGTCAAGGTCGGCAGCCTTTTTGCCGGCCATGATGAAGTAGTTCCTCACACCGGAAAAAGAGCCATAGGCCATGATGCCCTTGTACGCCTTGGGCTCCTCCGTCACCAGCTGAATGTGCAGCTTGCCGACTTCATTGATTTCCTTGATCTTATCCTGCAGGATTTCGAGAATCCCGTCCGGAATAGGCTGATCTTTGTATTTTCTGACCGAGTGCCTGGCCTCGATCGCTTCCAGTAACGTCATTTCCATAGTTGGTTATAATTCTCCGTAAATTTACAAATAATATCAGAATCCTGTAAAAAATGCGTATCTTCATGCCGGAACTAATTGCCAATCAGTAGAATTATGAAAAAGAACCTCCTGTCTGCCATCGCCGTTGCGATTCTGACCTTCATATTGGCTTCTGCCTGCTCAGCTCAGGAAGGCTGGGTAAAAGTGGAAGGGAACAAGTTCATCGACCCGCAGGGAAACGAGCTGGTTTTCCGCGGTCTCTGCTTCTCGGATCCGGTCAAGCTGGTCCGCGAGGGGCAATGGAACGAGCGCTATTTCGCGGCGGCGGCCGAATGGGGCGCCAACGTGGTCCGCTTTGCCGTCCATCCGACCAACCTGAATATGATGGGATGGGACAAGACTTTCGAGGCGATGGATCAGGGCATTGCATGGGCCAAGAAATACGGCATGTACGTCATCATGGACTGGCATTCCATCGGCAATCTCAAGGAGGAAAAGTATACGTCGCCGATGTACAACACAACCAAAGCCGAGACCTTCAAGTTCTGGAGCACCGTCGCCCAGCGCTACAAGGACGAGCCGACGGTGGCCTTATATGAGATCTTCAACGAACCCACTGTTACGGCGCCCGGCGTGGGCAGTTGCTCATGGACGGAATGGAAGGAACTGCAGGAAGAAATCATCGACATGATCCGGATGTATAACCCGAACGCCATTTGCCTGTGCGCTGGATTCAATTGGGCGTATGACCTGACGCCGGTGGCGGAGGAGCCCATTGCTCGGCCGAATGTGGCTTATGTGTCTCATCCTTATCCGATGAAGCGCTCGGAGCCCTGGGAAGAGCAGTGGGAGAAGGATTTCGGATATGTGGCTGATACATATCCCGTTATCTGCACGGAAATCGGTTTCTGCCTGGAGGACGAGCCAGGCGCCCATATTCCCGTGATGTCCACGGATGTCTATGGCGAGCACATTACCAAATACTTCGAGCAGAAGGGTATCTCGTTCACGGTCTGGTGCTTCGACACCAGCTGGGCGCC
>CAMJHJ010000080.1 GCA_946405485.1 uncultured Bacteroidales bacterium
CCCGGATCGTTCGGTACTTGCTTGTACTTTCCTTCAGTCTTTTCAATGAGCTGATCCACTTTCACGTCTACACTTTGGCGTAAAAAAATTTTGCAACATTTCTGCAGCAAAAGTCCCCGTTCGGATCAAGCGGGATTGCAAAGGTACGGAAAAATTCCGGACCTCCAAATTTTTTTTGATTTTTTTTGTAAAAAAGTTTTAGACCCGGCTTTCGTTCCGGTTCAGTGCGATACGGGCCTCCAACTCCCAAGTCCGGATACGGTCTTTATAAAAATTGTTCGCATTCACGCGCACGACATCCAACGCGGCATCGGAATTGCCATCCCAGCGCCGGCAGTTGTACATCACCTCATAGATGCGGCCGATCCGATATTCGCGGCAAACCCGCAGTCCGACCGCATAATCCTCCCCATATTTCGTCGTCGGGAAGTTGAGCTGCCGCAGCAGCGGAGTCCAGAACCCGCGGGGAGCTCCCAGCCCGTTGATCCGCAGTGCATTGTTCCGACCGTTGTCAGGCGTCCATTCCCGGTGGTCGATGATGCCCGGAGGAAGCGGATTCCCCTCGAAATCCGTCATCTGATAGGTACCCACGACCATGGCGCATCCCTGTTCGCGGAACGCATCGACGAAACGCTGCACGGTGTGCGTGTCGCTGTAGGTATCATCCGAATCCAGTTGCAAGGCAAAACGTCCGCACTTCGGATGATGGAGCGCCGCGTTCCAGTTGCCGCCGATCGCATGCCACGAAGGATCCTGTGCGATGTATACCAGTCTGGGGTCGTCCAGGAAACCGCGGATCACCTCCACCGTCCCATCCGTCGAGTTGTCATCGACGACAAACACGTTGAAAGGGAAATCCGTCTCCTGAGAGAGCGCGGAACGGATCGCGTCACCGACGGTACGGACCCTGTTACGGCACGGGATCACGACAGACGCTTCATATTCAAAATCTCCCGAACCCAGGTCCACTTCCTTGAAACGGGGGGCCAGCCAGCCGCCGATCTCCTTGAGATGCGCCGTGCATGCCCGTTCCATCTCAATCTGGACGACCCGGTTCTTCGGGTCCACATAATCAAACTGTTTCTCTCCCGACTGGCGCGTATCGGTCTCGACTTCATAATAGAGGAATTCCGGGATATGCTCCAAGCGCCCGGAGGCCTGGACCTTGAGGCGAAGGTCATACAGACCTGCGTACTGGTAAGTCTCTGTCATCCGGGATACGGCACGGCGCAGCGCGGAAGTCCGGTATAAAAGCAGAGATCCGAAATCAAAATCATCCCGCAAACTCCCCTTCTGGCAATCGATGACCGGCAGGGGCGATTCGACACCGTCAACGACGGCAAAATGGTCCGCATAGAGCAGATCCGCCCCAGTGTCGTCCGCGATCTGAAGCATGCGCTCCAAAGCGAAAGCGACCAGGCGCAGCGCAGTCGGTTTCGTACAGATGAGGGTAAACTCCGCATCTGTCAACGAGGCGATCCGCCGGATGGCAGCCGTGGAGCGGAGCGTGGCGAATTCGACATCAAAGCAGGCGCGGACCTCAGGCTCGCAGAGCAACTTCGCAGAGGAGTCTGCATCCGGGATAAAACAGTCTATACGGTTCATGTCAATCTGGCTGGATTAGAACATACAAATTTAACAAAAATTGATATATTTGTGAACTAAAGCTAATGACGCCGACACTATGGACAAGAAAGTCATCATCATTCCGACCTACAACGAAAAAGAGAACATCGAAGCGATTATCCGGAAAGTGTTTTCATTGGAAGGAGGGTACCATATCCTGGTCATCGAAGACGGGTCGCCCGATGGCACGGCCGCCATCGTCAAGGGCCTTCAGGAAGAGTTCCCCGAGCGCTTGTTCATGGTGGAGCGGAGCGGAAAGCAAGGACTCGGCACGGCCTACATCGCCGGTTTCAAGTGGTCCCTGGCCCATGGCTACGACTACATCTTCGAAATGGACGCGGACTTTTCCCACAATCCGGACGACCTTCCGCGCCTGTACGCCGCCTGCTCTGACGGAGACGCATCGGTCGCCATCGGTTCCCGCTATTGCAACGGCATCAGCGTGGTCAACTGGCCCATCGGACGTATCCTGATGTCCTATTTCGCCTCCGTCTACGTCCGTACCGTACTCGGCGTCAAGATCTATGACAATACGGCCGGCTTCATGTGCTACAAAGCCGAAGTACTCCGGGCCATGGACCTGGACGACATCCGGATGAAGGGCTATGGATTCCAGATCGAGACGAAATACACCGCCCACAAGCTGGGTTACAAGATCGCGGAAGTGCCGGTCATCTTCGTCAACCGTCAGCTCGGCACCTCGAAAATGTCCAGCAGCATCTTCGGCGAAGCCTTCTGGGGTGTAATCAAGCTTCGCTTCCGGAAGTTCAAGCGGAAATAAAAACTATCGGACGAGTCTGAGAGAGATACGGTTCCTGTCGAGATCCACCGACAGGACCGTTACTTTTATATGCTGGTGGAGTTTCAGGATCTTGGACGGATCCGCCATGCCGCGGACGCCCATCTGGGAGGCGTGGATCAAGCCATTCTCATGCAGACCGATGTCTACGAAAGCGCCGAAATTGGTCAGGTTGGTCACGATGCCGGGAAGTTCCATCCCGGGGACCAGATCCTCGATGGTACGGATATCTTGTGCGAACTCAAAGGCCGTCGCCGCTTCCCTGGGATCGCGTCCGGGTTTAACCAGTTCCTTCAAAATATCCTGTACGGTAGGTAATCCGAAGTCCGGCTCCACGAAATCCTCAGCCCGCAAGCGGTTGCAGAGTTCCGCATTACCGACCAGCTCCCCGACGGGGACGCCCAGAGAGCGTGCCATCCGGTCCACAATGTGATACGACTCCGGATGGACGGCGCTGTTGTCCAAGGGGTTGGCCGCTCCCGGGATCCGCAGGAACCCGGCGCATTGCCGGAAGGCCTTTTCTCCCAGACGGGGCACCTTCTTGAAGTCGCTGCGAGAACGGAAATCCCCTTCCGACTTGCGCCACGCAACGATATTATCAGCCAGGACCGGGCCGATGCCGGCCACATAACGCAGAAGCCAAGGGCTCGCGGTATTGACATTGACTCCGACGCTGTTGACGCATGACTCGACGGTATTGTCCAGCTTTTCCTTGAGCAAGCCTTGGTCCACATCATGCTGATACTGCCCGACACCCAGGGACTTCGGATCGATCTTGACCAGTTCGGAAAGCGGATCCATCAGCCGGCGGCCGATGGAAACAGCCCCCCGGACCGTCACATCCTCATCCGGGAATTCAGCCCTGGCCACCTCGGAGGCGGAATAGATCGAAGCGCCGTCCTCACTGACCGTCCAGACGCGGCATCCTTCCGGAAGCGCCACTTTCTTCATGAAGTCTTCCGTTTCCCGGGAGGCGGTCCCATTACCGATCGCCACGGCTTCCACCTTGTATTTCTCCAGCAAATCTGACAAGGCGACGATCGACTTGACCTTTTCATTCTGCGGCGGGTGCGGATAAATGATCGTGTGATAAAGCAGGTCTCCCCGTTCGTCCAATACGGCCAGTTTGCAACCGTTGCGGAATCCGGGGTCGATCGCCAAGGTCCGTTTCTGTCCCACGGGACTGGCCAGCAGCAGCTGACGCAGATTCTCCCCGAAAACACGGATCGACTCCACATCGGCCTTCTGCTTGGCTTCCTTCAGGACTTCGTTGCTGATCGAAGGTTCCAGAAGACGCTTGTATGCATCCGATACAGCCTCCCGTATCTGTTCGCCGAGGGCCGGGGACGGATAGCGCCGTTCCTGGCAGAAATCGTAGTACATCTTCTTGGCGCACCGCTCGGGATCCGCATCGATGGACACGGACAGGAATCCCTCATTCTGCGCCCGCAACATCGCGAGCAAGTTGTGGGAAGGGATCCTCTCCAGCGGCATGGAAAAGTTGAAATACGAACGATACTTGGATGCCTCGGGCGCATCGGCGGCCTTGGTCGCCTTGGACACGACCCGGCGCGTACGGAAGATGCCGCGGAGCGTTTCACGGACAGTCGCCGTCTCGCTCAGCCGTTCAGCGATGATATCCCGGGCGCCGGCGAGCGCCGCCTCGACAGACTCGACTTTATCAGACAGGTATTTCCGGGCCTCAATGCCGGGATCGACGAGCTGGACCGCATACATTTTGTCGGCCAGAGGTTCCAGACCTGCCTCTTTCGCTGCGGTAGCCCGGGTCCGGCGCTTGGGACGGAAAGGAAGGTACAAATCCTCCAGGACAGCGGCGCTTACGCATGTTTCAATCTGTGCGCGCAGGTCGTCTGTCAGTTTCCCCTGTCCTTCGATGGTCTCCAGGATGGTAGACTTGCGTTTCTCCATCTCGGCGAAAACGTCCACCCAATGCTTGATCTCGGCAACGGAAGCATCATCCAGCCCTCCTGTCCGCTCCTTGCGGTAACGGCTGATAAAAGGAATCGTATCCCCGTCTTCGAACATCTGGGCACAGTTCTCAACTTGCCAGTCCTGCACAGAAAGCAGGCTAGCTATATGCTTGATATATAGCTCTTTCATAAAGTCAGTCCTGAGAAATGATTTTCAATTCTTCCCGATAAGCGGAGAGCATGCGCGACTTGGAGATGAACCCCAGGTAGCGTCCATCTTCCGTAACGACGGGAAGGCGCCAGGCCTCCGTCACTTCAAACTTTCGCATCACGCTGTCCATCGGTTCGTCCTCATAGATGAAGGCGCGCGGCTGCTCCATCAGATGACGCACCCGCGTCGTATCATACAACTCCGTACGGAAGATATCCTTACGGATGTTGTCCATATCCAGGAGGCCAAGGAAACGGTCCCCCTCATCCACCACCGGAAAGACCGCGGCCGAACTGCCGGAAATAACAGGCAAGATCTCCCGGAGCGTGGCATTGGCCCGGACGCGCGGATACTTGTCCCGGATCAGATCAGCCGTCTTCATCAAGGTCAGGACGGCCTGGTCATTGTCGTGGGTCAGCAGTTCCCCTGTCTTGGCGATCCGCTTCGAGTAAATGGAATACTTCTCAAACAGGCGCGTCGTGCCGAACGAGATCGTGGCGGCGATGATCAGGGGCAGGAACAAATCATAACCGCCGGTAATCTCCGCAATCAGGAAGATCGCGGTCAACGGCGCCTGCATCACCCCCGCCATCAAAGCCGCCATACCGACCAGGACGAAATTCTGCTCCGGCACCGAAATGCCGCTGTTAACGAGGATCAGATTGAGCGTACGCGCAAGGAAGAAGCCGGCGATGGCACCGACGAAAAGGGTCGGACCGAAAGTGCCGCCCACTCCCCCGCCGGCGTTGGTCAGCGCCATGGCAAAAACCTTCAGCAACATGACCAGCAGGAAAAAGAGCGGTACGCCCCAACGGGTCCGGAGCAGGAAACCCAGCACGGTACGGCTGTCCGAAGCGATATCGCCGCCGTTGAGCAACACGCCGAGGGAGCCATATCCTTCACCGTAGAATTGAGGGAAAAGGAAGATCAGCAGGCCAAGGCCCAGCGCGCAGCAGATCCAACGCACGGAAGAATGCTTCACCGCAGCCACCCTATCCTCCAGCCAGAGCGTCGTCCGGAGGAAATACACGGAAGCCAGTCCGCCGAACAGTCCCAACAGGATGTAGAAAGGGATGTTGGCCATCGAGAAAGGCGTCAGCGTACACTGGAATGGGAAAGAATGCCCCAGAAACACGTATGACATCACCGTGGCGGACACACTGGAAAGCAGGAGCGGGACCATCGATGACATCGACAGGTTGAAAAGCAGCACCTCCATCGTAAACAGCACGCCGGCCAGCGGGGCCTTGAAGATGCCGGCGATGGCGCCGGCCGCGCCGCAGCACAGCAAGACCGTCATGTTTTTGTAGGACATCCCGAACAGGCGTCCGAAATTCGAACCGATGGCCGCGCCCGTATAGACGATCGGAGCCTCTGCACCCACCGAGCCGCCCATGCCGATCGTGATGGAACTGGCGGCCAGGGATGACCACATATTGTGCGCCTTGATCCGGGATTCATTCTTGGAAATGGCGACCAGCACCTTGGTCACGCCATGGCTGATGTCATCCTTGACGACATACTTGACAAAAAGCAGGGCAAGCAGCATACCGATGCCCGGTGTGACCAGATTTTGCCAGTCATAAGCCGCACCACCCGAGAGTAGGCCGACCAGGAAACGGATCCCGTCAATCAATTTCAGCAGCAGCACGGCGGCCAAACCCGAACAGATCCCGACCGCGAGGGACAGGATCAACAGGCGGTTCCTTTCAGACAAGGACCGCAGCGGTGCCTTCAGCCTATTTCCGAGTTTTCCGGACATTTGTCACAAAGGTACAAAAAAAAGGTCAGGTTGAACCCGACCTCTTCTTGTTCTTGATGAATCATACAGTTATGCATCCGCACCGTCGTCATCTCCGCCATACTGGGAGATATTGTCATCCGGCAGGGTGTTGTCGCCGGCGTCGGCGCCGCCGTTCGTTCCGGCCACCTGCTCGTTCTCGGCATCTTCCTCTCCCTCAAGCCATTTCTCGACATCGTCGAGATCGTCTGTCTTGACCTGGATCTTGACCAGGTAGATATCTTCGCCGAGCTCGATGGTCACCGCATAGAAAGGGGTGCCGTCCGGTTTGGTGTACCGGGTCAGGTCAGGAAGATAATCATTGAATCCGTTGGGATATTTGGCGGCGAACTCGGCTGCCACTTCCTCCGACATTTTCTCGAAGCTGACGACGTGTCTTTTGGTGCGATGTTCCATTGTAGAGTTAGGTTTTGTGCCGCAATATTAAACCATTTTTTCGGATTGTGAAATAGCTGTGGACTTTTTTATAAAAAAACTTTCACGGAGGAGTGGAAATGAGTCCGCAAAACAGCGATTTCAGCCTCGTCGGCGACCATCGCAGCGGTGCTGAGGACCTCCGCCTCCACGGGATCTTCGGACACGACGGTCACGATGCGCCGGGCCTCGACCCGGCGTCCGGAACGGGGATCCACGATATGGCCGCTATACCCGGGACGGTTACCGGAAGTGGAAAGAGACTGGTCCACCAGGTCCACGTCCTGGAGCACGGCACCCGTAAAGGGGTGCGTCACCCGAACCCGCCAACTGTCTCCGAAAGGATGATGGCCCACGCCCAGGATCGTACTGCCGCCAAAATCGACATATCCCGTCCCGATACCGGCCTGACTAAGACATTCCTTGCAGTAACGGAGGAACCAACCCTTGGCGAAACCGCCGAAATCCAGGGTGCCGCCATTCAGGCAGAAACTTCCGTCGGGTCCGAATTGCAAACCCTCGCCGCAACTGCCGCGGGTGATATCGAACAATCCTCCCGTCCGGATCCGGAAATCCTCACAGATCCGGATCAGGGAAAGCAGTTCCGCACCGGGACAGACCGGTCCGGAATCTGAGCAGGCATTGAGACGGGACAGCTCGCTGGAAGGGTCGAAACGATTCAGCATCGCATCCAGACGCGAGACCTCGGCACACAGATCCTCCCATACATGCAGGGCCGGCTCCCGGCCGGTCCCCACCACCAATACATCCAATTTCGTCCCCATCACATAGGGGACGAAACCATGGAACAGTTTCCTGTCCGAAAAGTACTCGTGCTGCGGGGAGAAAGCCATCTACATACGGTCCGGGAGCTCGATGCCGAGGATACCCGTCGCCTTCCTAAGGACAGAAGCGAGAGTCTCGATCAGCACAAGACGGGTCTTCAGAAGCACGGCGTCCTCCTCCTTCAAGATGGGCGTGTCATGGTAGTACTGGTTGAACTCCTTGGCCAGGTCATAGGCATAGTTGGCGATGATGGCCGGAGACAGGGCGTCCGCGGCTTCCGCCACTTTCTGCGGATAGGCGGAGAGGAGTTTCACCAGACGCACTTCCTTGGGACTCAGCACCACGTCATCTGGAATCTGTGACACGTCGTATGAGATCCCCTGCTCCGCAGCCTTGCGCAGGATAGAGCAGATCCGGGCATGGGTGTACTGGATGAACGGGCCGGTGTTGCCGTTGAAGTCGATGGACTCCTTCGGGTCGAAGAGCATCGTCTTCTTGGGATCCACCTTGATAATGAAATACTTCAAGGCACCCAGACCGATCATATGGTAAAGACGCTCTTTCTCTTCCTGCGGAAGGCCTTCCAGCTTGCCGGACTCGTTGGAAGTAGCCTTCGCCTCCTGATACATCTTCTCAATCAGGTCATCGGCGTCGACCACCGTTCCTTCGCGGGACTTCATCTTGCCTTCGGGAAGCTCCACCATTCCGTAAGAAAGGTGATAAATCTGGTCCGCCCAGGCGAATCCCAACTTACCCAGGATGAGCTTGAGCACCTGGAAATGGTAGTTCTGCTCATTGCCGACCACATAGATCAGGGAATCCAGCTTATGCTCGGCGAAACGCCGCTCCGCCGTCCCCAGGTCCTGGGTGATATAGACGGAAGTCCCGTCACTGCGGAGCAGGATCTTGCGGTCCAGGCCGTCGGCTGTCAAGTCACACCAGACGCTCCCGTCCGGGTCGCGCACCAGGACGCCCATATCCAAACCCTTCTGTACGAGTTCCTTGCCCAGCAGATAGGTGTCATGCTCGTAATCCACCTTGTCGAAGGAGATGCCGAGGGCCTTGTAAGTCTCGTCGAAGCCGGCGAAAACCCAGCCGTTCATCTTCTCCCAGAGCGCCCGGACTTCCGGGTCACCCTGCTCCCACTTGACCAGCATGTCATGGACCTTGTCCAGGACGGAAGGATCTTCCTTCTCCATCTTGGCGAACTCCACGTAGCAGTCGCCCACGAGGTGGTCGCCCTTCTTGCCGGTACTCTCAGGCGTGGCGCCGTCAAAACGCTCCTGCCACGCATACATCGACTTGCAGATGTGCACGCCCCGGTCGTTGACCAGCGTAGCCTTGATCACCTTGTTGCCGGCGGCCTTCAGCAATTCGGAGACAGAGGCTCCGAGCAGATTGTTGCGGATATGGCCCAGGTGAAGCGGCTTGTTGGTGTTGGGAGAAGAGAACTCGACCATGACATTCCGCCCAGTCGGAGGCAGCTGGCCGAAACCGGGATCCCCGGCAACCGCCACGAACTGTTCCTTCCAGTAAAGCGGGGAAAGCAGGAGATTCAGGAAACCCTTCACCACATTGAAACCGCTGATCTCGGGGACGTTGTCCACCAGCCATGCGCCGATCGCGTTGCCGGTGTTTTCGGGAGTCGAACGCGAAACCCGCAGCAAGGGGAAAACCACAAGGGTGAAGTCGCCTTCGAACTCCTTACGGGTCACTTGAACTTGCAGAGTGGAGGCTTGCACCTCCACTCCGTATAAAGATTGCAGGGCTTCGACAGCCTTCTGCGCGATGAATGATTCAGCAGTCATATCCTATCCGAGATAAGTCTTCAACAACTTGCTGGCGCTGGGTTTCTTCAGCTTGCGGATCGCCTTCTCCTTAATCTGGCGCACACGCTCACGGGTGAGGTCCAGGCGCTCTCCGATCTCCTCGAGGGTCATCTCCTGGCAGCCGATGCCGAAGAAAGACTTGATGATCTC
>CAMJHJ010000081.1 GCA_946405485.1 uncultured Bacteroidales bacterium
AGAAGCCGGCCTCCATTCAGCTCCCGATTGTCCCTGGTCATTACGGCCGGGGAATATTTTTTCCATTACCAAGCCATCTATTATTGATTATGAAAACCAATACCGAGTACAAGAACATCGCCCTCGCCGCCCTGAAGGGTCATTGGGCGCCGGCCGTGCTGCTTACGGTCATCTTCCTGGCCATCTATCTCATCGCGGCCGGCCCGATGTCCTACCACACGGTCAAGGTCCAGACCTACATGCAGGAGAACATGACCGCCGCTTCCTCCGGCAGCCTTTCCCAGGTCATCCGGCAGGCGCAGGCCATGGCGATGGACCCGGAAGTGCTTGCCATGCAGGCGAAATCCCGCGGGGCCAGCGGTTTGTATTACCTGCTCTATGCCCTGATCATCCTTCCGCTTACGGCGGGCGTGGCCAATGCTTTCCGCCTCCTGGTGGTGCATGGCGACGACCAGCTGCCTCAGAATGCCTACAGGCTCACCACATCGAACTATTGGCACAAGGTGTGGGGCATGCTCCTGCGGACGATCTTCATCTGGCTGTGGTCCCTGCTGTTTATCATCCCGGGACTGATCAAGGTTTTCTCCTATGCCCTTACCCCCTATATCCTGGAGGAGCATCCGGAGCTGACCGCCAACGAGGCCATCGACCGCAGCCGGGCGATGATGCGCGGGCACAAGTTCGACCTGTTCTGGCTGTACCTGAGCTTTATCGGCTGGTTCTTCGTGTGCATTTTCACCTTCGGCATCGGTTTCATCTGGCTGATTCCGTACATGCAGTCCGCCGAGGTGGCCTTCTACGAAGACGTCAAGGCCGATTATGAAATTCATGGAGGGCTGATCTGATGAAAACGCTGCTGCTGAGCTTTCTCGTGGCGCTGGGAGTGCTCCCGGCGCCCGTTTCGTTTGAGCGGGAGGAAGGTACCTCCAACGTAAAGATGGTCGAAACCGCCGTGGGCAAACGGGCCTTTTCCAAATGGAGCGCATTCCTCCCGGAGTTCGCGCGAAAGGAGGCCTATCGCCTGACCATCACACCCCGGCGGGTGCGCATCGAGTCCAATACGCCCGAAGACGTCTATCGCGCCCAGACGGCGCTGGCCCAACTGGAACGGCCCCTCCCGTGTGGGGTGATTATCGATTATCCGCGCTTCGCGTGGCGGGGAGCGATGCTGGACATCTCCCGCCATTTCAGGGACAAGGATTATATCCTCAAGCAGATAGACGCCCTTTCTGGAGTCAAGCTCAATGTGCTGCACCTGCACCTGACCGATGGCGCCGGCTGGCGCCTGGAGATCAAGAGCCATCCGGAACTGACGGAAAAGACGGCCTGGCGCAGCCATGCCCGCTGGCGGGACTGGACCCAGTCCGGTTCGTCTTACGGCGGGCCTTACGGGGGATTCCTGTCCCAGGACGATGTCCGGGAAATTGTCGCGTACGCTGCGGAGCATCACATGACGGTGGTCCCGGAAATCGAAATGCCCGGCCATTCGCGGGAAACGGTATTCGCCTGTCCCTGGGTGGGCTGCAAAGACAGTTCCGGAGACCTGTGTCCCGGAAAGGAAGCCACCTTCACCTTCCTGGAAGAAGTCCTGGACGAAGTGATGGACCTCTTCCCGTCGGAGTATATCCACGTCGGGGGTGACGAGGCGGGCAGGGAAGACTGGTCCGCCTGCCCGGATTGCCGGCGGCGGATGCAGGAGGAAGGCCTTTCGTCCGAGGAAGAGCTCCAGAGCTACCTGATCCACAGGATCGAGCGGTACCTCAATGCCCATGGACGGCGCCTGATCGGCTGGGATGAAATCCTGGAAGGAGGTCTTTCCCCGAATGCGACGGTGATGTCCTGGCGGGGAACGGAAGGAGGGCTGCAGGCCATCCGCGAGGGCCACGATGCCGTGATGACCCCTGGCAACCGTTGCTACCTGGACAAAGTGCAGGACGCTCCGCCCCGCGAGCCGGAAGGCTTCGGCGGGTATCTTCCCATCAATACCATCTATTCCTACGACCCGGCGGAGGGGATTCCGGAAGAGGATCTCGGTCACCTTCTCGGTCTTCAGAGGAACCTTTGGCATGAACTCATTCCCGAGCCTTCGCACACGGAATATATGCTCTATCCCCGCATTTTCGCCATTGCGGAAACGGGCTGGAGCCCCGCGTCGGTGAAGGACCTGCAGGATTTCCGGGAACGGGCGACCGCCCTGGCGGCATCCCTTCGCGAAAGGGGGTACAATACCTTCAAACTGGAGGAGGAAATCGGAGACCGTCCTGAATCCCAGAGTGTTACGGTTCATCTGGCCCAGGGTGCGAAAGTGACCTATGCCGTTGCCTGGCACGAGAATTATCCGGCAGCCGGGGCCGTTACCCTGACCGACGGCCTGCAGGGCGGCTGGTCCTTCGGCGACGGCCGCTGGCAGGGCTTCCAATCCGACGTGGACGTCACGCTCGACCTCGGCAGGCTCCAGCCGGTACATTATGTCACGGCCACCTTCCTGGCCTCCCCGTCGGCCTGGGTCTTCCTGCCCGACCGCGTCACCGTGGAATGGTCTTCAGACGGAAAGACTTTCCACATGGCCGGCACCATCCTGAACGAGAACCCCGACGGCCTCTACATCCCCTTCGGAATCACCGTCGGCCACGACGCCCGCTACATCCGCTACCACGCCTCCCGCACGAAAGAGTGGCTCTTCGTGGATGAGATCCAGGTGTATTGAAAAAAGCCTCCGGTTGATGATGTCAACCAGAGGCTTTTTTCGATTAAGTGCCGGCAACTATTCGTAGTCCGGATTTTGATGTATGAGCGGATTGTAAAGGACATCTTCCTGCGGGATGGGATAAAGCTTATACCGGTCATCGATATCGTGTCCGACAGGCTCGATTCCGCCATCCAGCTTCGTATTCTTGTTGATGCCTTTCCAGTCCCAGTTGTACCCCTTGGTGTATTTTCCGAAACGGATCAGGTCGCTGCGACGCCAGTTCTCCATGTAGAGCTCACGGGCACGTTCGTCCAGCAGGAAGTCAAGCGTCAGCTCCGATTCCGTCAGTTTGCCGCTCGCATGGTTTTTGGTGGCGTCATAGTAGTTGCCGTCGCAGTAGGCACGGTCGCGCACCTCGTTGACATACTTGAGCGCATCGGACTTCGCCCCCTTGGCTCCCCGCAGGATAGCCTCGGCAGCAATCAGGTAAGCATCGGCCTTGCGGAACATGGGGAAGGCGACGTTGGAATACTTGGTAGGTTGCACTTTCGCGCGGTCCTTGGTCACATTGCGCCATTTGGACATGGTGGCGCCATAGTGGTAGTCTTTGCTGAAGACGGTCTGTCCGGCATCGTTCAGGTACCAGGTCTCCTTGACGATCCCCGTATTGCCTCCCACGACGAGGAGGGCGCGGTGATCCATCTTCTTGTCTCCCCAGGTATCCGTCCCGTCGAATTCCTGGTCGGATTCGGCGAACTTGTTGGTGAAGGCGGTATGGAAACTGGCATTGCAGCTGTAGTTGGCGGACAGGCCGTAATCCACCAGTTCGAAAATAGCCGTGCTGGTATACGTCTTCATCAGGTAGTTCGTCACGCCCTCGCCCTGCATGTGTTCGTCATCGGTGGGAATGGCCCAGATGATCTCGTTGCAGGTGTCGTTGTCCTTGAGGAAGTTCTCTATATAGTTCGGCGCGAGCGAATAATTGGCATCCTTGACCACTTTTTCCGCATACTTGAGCGCATCGTCATAACGGTCGGCCTTGCCGGTGTACACCGCGCAGTTGATGTACAGCTTGGAGAGCAGGAACCAGGCGGAAGCCTGATTGGCGCGGCCGAAGACCTTCTTGCTGGAAGGCATCATGTCGTCCTCGATGTCAAGGAGTTCGCTCTCGATATAATTGAAGATTTCCTCGCGGGTCTTCTGCTCGGGGTAGGTACCGTTCGGGGTGCTGTCATCCACCCAGCCCACGCTGCCGTACAGGTCGCAGAGGAGGTAGTACTGATAGGCACGGATGAACCGGGCTTCGGCCCGCCAATAGCCCACTTCGTCCTTGCACTTGTCCCAGACCCCGCGGGACTGCATGACGCTTTCTTCGCTCTGGCGGAGGAATTCGTTGCACATGGCAATGATGATGTAGGCACGATAATAGAGGTACTTGGGGAACTCAGACCCTGTGGTCCAGTCAAGGGAAACCGTCTGCGGAATCTGGTATCCGTTGCCCGTACGGGTGATGACAATATCGGTAGGACACTCCTGCACCCAATACAGGGAGCGGAGGTAAACGCTTCGGCCTCCATCCCAGGAGACATCGTTTCCGCCGTCACCGCCCTGGCCCGCGACGGCCATCGACGAATACAGCTTGAGGAAAAAACCATGATAGCCATCGTAGGTGGAGAACACGTCATCCTCCATCAGCGAGGTCTCTGATTGGGGCTGCAGGTCCAGCTTCTCACAGGAAGCAAAGACGCCTGCGGTCAACATTACCGTGGCAATAGCCAGAAATATCTTTTTCATATCTTGTTTCCGTTAGAAGTTGATATTGAGCGAGAACATATACATCCGCGGCATCGGGACGCTGGAACTGTCGATTCCGCTGTACACTTCCGGATCCAGGCCCGGATACTTGGTGAAGGTGTACAGGTTCTGGATACCGAAGGAGGCCCGGAGGGAATCGATGCACTTGAAGACATCGTAGAAGGTGTAACCCAGGACCACGTTGTCAATCTTCAGATAGTCACCCTTGTAGAGCCAGTGATCCGAGTAATGGTGCTGCTTGGACCAGTAAGGAGCCACACCCTTGTAGTAGTTGGTCGGGAACTGGTAGTTCTCCTCGAAGAAGGAGTTGTTGTAGGACGAGCAGGCCGTGTTCCAGAAGACATACTGGCCGAAGGCATAGTGGGCGTTCAGGCCGAAATCCCAATTCTTGTAGGTAACCTGCGTGGACAGGCCGCCGTAATAAGGGACGAGGGAACTCTTGCCAGTTACGAATTTATTGGCGTTGGCCGCATCATCCGTAACTAGTTCAGCCGAATCAGGGTCGGACGGATTATAGGAAGGATTGTAGAATTGTTCCTGCGGTTCGCCGTTCTCATCATAGTACTGTTTGGCCAGGAAATAGGTGTACGGCGTCTCTCCCACCTTGTGGATCTGCGCGGTACGGGAAGAACCCATCGCTCCGGTCGTTACGAATGCATCCTCGGACTCATAGGCGGTAAGTTTCTTGATCTGGGACCGGTTGTATGCGAAGTTCGCGCTGATGGTCCAGTTCCAATCCCTTGTGCTGACGGGAATCGCATTAATCGCGAATTCAAAGCCGCTGCTGGCCATTTCACCGATGTTCTGGTCGATATCCAAAGCGAAGTTGCTGCCCGCAGCGACCTTGACTTGTTCCATCAGCAGGTTGGTCGTATAACGGTCATAGTAGTCGATCGTACCGCTGACCCGGTTGTTGAAGAAACCGAAGTCCAGGCCGACATTCTTGGTGGAAGTGACTTCCCACTGGATGGTGCGGTCGAATGCCGCCGGACGGTAAGTGGTGAAGAACTCGTTGCCTTCCCGGTACATGAACTGGTCGGTGGACCCGTAATAGGCCGCCTGGTAGGCATAGATGGAACCGATATCCTGCTGGCCGGTCTTACCGTAGCTGAGCCGGAGTTTCAGGTCGGAGACAGCGCCGACTCCCTTCATCCACGGCTCTTCGCTGATTTTCCAGGCGAAGGCGCCGGAAGGGAAGTAGCCCCACCGCGTCTCCGGGGCGAAACGGGACGATGCATCCGCACGCATGGTGAAGGTGAATAGGTACCGGTTGTCGTACGCATAGTTGAAACGGCCGAACCAGGAAGCCAGGTTAAGGTCATAATTACTTGACGACTCGACACTTCCAGCCTCCAGGTCACCATTGTTATAGTGAGTGGCCGACTCCCAGTATTCATAGTGCGTGGACTCGTAGGAGTGACCCAACATGGCGCTCACGGCATGCTTGCCGAAATCGTGCGCGTAGTTGAGGTAGTAGTCCATGTTGTAGTGGTTGGTCTTGGAGTTATTGGTGTTGTTCTTGCCGATACCACCGTAGCCCAGGGCCACATTGTCGCTTCCCCAGGTAACGGGGGTGTTGTTGAGCGCCCTGTAATCGTAATCCGACTTGTGGAAGTTTCCGTTGAAGGAGACGGTGGCGCTCAGGTCCTCAAAGCCATGGACTTTGTAGACCGCCGTCGCGTTGGTGACCATCCGGTAGGATTTGGTTCCGCCGTCTGCTGCGAGGACTGCTTCGGCAACCGGGTTCACGGCGCGGTACTCGGCGTTGTTTCCCTGGTCATCCGCACCGTACATGAAGAATCCCTCCGCCTTTTTGTCGTAGTTGACACCGTCGATGGTGACGGGGCCATAGTCCTTGTAAATGGGCTGGGTAGGATCCTTGCGGGCGGCCGAAGAGATGGAGCCGCCGCTGTTCGGGGTGTACTTGTACGTTCCTTTGGCGCCTACATTGAACGTGAGGTGCTTGTCGAGGAAGGACGGGTTGAGGTTGATGGTCGCGGTTCCCACCTGCTGGCTGTGGCCGATGATGGTACCCTGCTCATTCTGGTAGCCCAGCGATACCCGGTAAGGGAGATGCCTGGTGGCACCCGTAAGGGAAACGGTGTGCTTGTGGGTGTAGGCCGTCCGCATGATGGCCTTCTGCCAATCGGTGTCGGCCGTATCCAGTTTGCTCACGTCCCAGCCGCGCTTGGCATATTCGGTGCGGAATTCATCGGCCGAATAGACATCCAGCCAACGGTAGTTCTGGTTGACGGAGAAGTCTCCCTGATAGGTGACCTTCGGGGCGGAAACGCCGCCCGAGGGTCCTTTCTTGGTGGTCACGATGATGACACCGTTGGCTCCCCGGGATCCGTAAATGGCCGAGGCGGAAGCGTCCTTGAGGACGGAGATCGACTCGATGTCGGCCGGGTTGATCGAGGAGAGGGACTGCTCCACCATTCCGTCAATGACGACGAGCGGCTCGTTGGAGGCATTCAGCGAGGCGCCCTGGCGGATACGGACCGTGCCGCTCGATCCCGGGGATCCGGAGCCCTGGGTGATCTGGAGACCGGCCACCTTTCCGAGGAGGAGATCCGTGGTGGTGGTCATCTTCACGCGGTTGATCTCGGAGGGCTTGATGGCGATCACGGAACCGGTGAGATCCGTCTTCCGGACTTCACCATAGCCGATGACCACCACTTCATCCAGGAATTCACTGTCCTCGGAGAGCGGGAGGATTTGGGGAAGTTCGCCGGCTTTGAAGGAGACGGTCGTGTAACCGATGCAACTGATCTCGACGATGGCATCAGGAGAGGAGACCGTCAGGGAGTAGGCTCCGTCCTGGTCGGTGGTCGTCCCTCGGGACGTCCCCTGTTCGCGCACAGTCGCACCGATGACCGGTCCGTTCTGGTCCGAAATCACGCCCTTGACAGAGTAGCCTTGCGCAAAGGCGGTCACTCCTGCTGTCACGAGCAGCGCGGTGAGAAGCGTTAGAATTTTTTTCATAAGATAGTGTGGTTAAAAGTGGTTTAAATGGGTTCAATAACCATGGGCCTCCAGCGCCTGGCGCATGGCTGTCACTTTGGCGCGGAAGAAGTTCTGGCCCCCGTCTTCCAGCACCCGGTATTCCGGGTGGTTGCCCCAGTAGGCGGGGATGTCGACGAGTTCCATGTCCTCGCCGGTATCGTTGGGAATATACTTGCGGATGAGATCCTGCCAGGACCGGATCCGGGCGATGCTGCTCTCGTAGGTGAGCAGTCCGCCCTCCTGCACCAGTTCCCGGAGGTGCCGGGCATAGATGGCGCGGTAATCGTCGAATGCGAGGATCTTGGGCAGCAGGGGAGAGACGGCCGGGTCGTCCGGTCCCCAGTGGAAGGGATCCTGGAGGACGGCGTCGGTCTGGACGCCTACCCTGTGGCAGGTGCCGAGGGTATTGTCGTAGTCGTGCGGAAGCAGGTACACCTTGTATTCCAGGGAATCGAGACTGCTGAAGTAGAGGTAGGTGTTGTTCCCCCGGTTGTTCCAGTGGTCGTCCCACATGCCCACTCCCACGTTCACGGCATAGGTCTTCAGGAACAGGTCGATGTCCATGACGGACCCGATCCAGTCATGGAACTCCTGGCCCTCCAGGGTGTTGAGGCGCCGAACGAAGGCGGTCATCTGGGCGCGTGCGCCGTCGATGCCAGAACCGGAGGAAACGAGCTCATACAGAAGTCCTTTCTGGTCTTCTTCCCCGATCCGGCCGAGGGTCGGAGGGGTCAGGGTGGCGCCAAAGCTGCAGGCCCACAGGTTGCCGTCGGAGTGGCCGAACCGCTCTTTCCGGCGCTCCAGGTAAGGCCTGTCATAGGGCTCATACATCTGATACACGCCGAAGTAGGCAGGGGCCGGATCGTCGCCCACCTGTACCCGGACAGGGACATAGACATCCTCCGGGCCGGTCCAGACGCCGCTGCGCCGGAAAAGGTCGTAGCAGTACATTTCGCGGACATAGTTTCCGTCGTCCTTGAACCATTTGAGTACCAGTCTTTTCATGGATCCGATCCCGTTTTCGGGATGGTATTTGTCGAGGGTGAGACCGAAGTGGCAGTGGTGCCAGTCCGCGCTGTCCCGGCGATGCTTCTCCCCGGTGCTTCCCTCCGGTCGGCGACGGGAGGTATTCCCCTTGATGGAAAGGGCGATGTCCTGCACGGAGACGGAATCGCTCCCCTTTATGAATGTCATGTCGGCATGGACGCTCTCCCGGGTCTTATGGTCCTGGTCGAAGGCTTCCAAAAGCCGGTTCCACTCCTGCTCGTCCACCCGGAGGCAGACCTCGGGAACGATGCCGTCATTGTCGAAAAGGAAAGGGATGGCATCCCGGGAAGGGGTTTTCCCCGTACAGCAGACGAGGAAAAACAGGGATAGGATCAGCAGGACGCGGTTCATGGTCTTTGGTTATCAGTTCGTGCAAGATAGAAAAAAAGCACATTCCCAGGAGCGGGAGTGTGCTGTTTTGATGACGACCGGTCAGTTTGGGCCGATGAACGGTGACTTATAAATCCAGCAAACCTTCCGGAATGACCATCCGGAAGGTTTCTTTTCCTCGTCGATTTCGAGGACGAGTTCCTCGTGGAGGGGGACAAGTGCCTCTCCGCGTTCCGTGCGGAGGACGATGCAGGGGTTGCCGGGGATGTCTTCGTGGGCGGCGACGGTGCCGATGGTGCGGCCGGTCTCGTCCAGGACGGTCCATCCGGTAAGATCCTCCTCCTCATCCTCATACAGGTCGTCTTCGGCGTAGACGGCGGCTCCGGAGAGTTCGTCGGCGTCCGTGAGGTTGTGGACACCGGTCAGGCGGACCAGGGCGCGGTTGTTGCCCCGGGGGGTAAACGATTCAAAATAAAAGGGAACCGGCAGTCCATCGAATTCGATGAACACCGGTTCCTCA
>CAMJHJ010000082.1 GCA_946405485.1 uncultured Bacteroidales bacterium
GACTCGAAGTCAAAGTCTTCGACATACCCGCTTGCTTCACCTTCCTCTATGGCAGTGCGGAGAGCTGCTATCTTTTGCTCATCCTCCTCCAGCCTCCTGAGCCCGGCACGAATCACCTCACTGGCATTCGTGTAGCGCCCGCCATGAACGCTGGCCTGGATAAATTCGTCAAAATGAGCCCCTAATGCAACAGTAGTCGTCTTCATTTCTATCACTATTTGCAACAAATATAAGAAATATTCTTATATGGTAGGATTCTTTGGTCGCATTTGGTCATTTTCCTCCGGCTGAAGAACCCGGAGACCGATAAATTGGAATTTATACGTTAATCTTTCTTATCAATGAGAGGTCACCGCTGGACAGTGCCTCGAAGTTGGCCTCAATCTTCTCGATGTCCCAGTCCCACCATTTCAGTTCCAGAAGGTAGGCGATGAACTCGTCATCAAAGCGTTTTCTAATTACCCTGCAAGGATTGCCGGCAGCAACGGCATAAGGTGGGATGTCAGAGGCCACAACTGAATTGGCACCGATGATGGCTCCGTCACCGATATGCACACCAGGCATCACGGTTACGTTCTGGCCGATCCAGACATCGTTTCCCACGACGGTATCACCCTTCAGGGGGAGTTCATCTTTAACCGGTGCGATGGCGCTGCCCCAGTCGCCACCCATGATGTAAAACGGATACGTAGTCACGCCATCCATCCTATGGTTGGCGCCGTTCATCACGAACTCAATGCCCTTGGCAATGGCGCAGAACTTCCCGATAATCAGTTTGTCTCCTATGAAATCGTAGAAGTGCGTCACATGCTTCTCGAACTGATCCGCACCGTCCACATCGTCATAGTAGGTGTAGTCTCCGATGATGATACGAGGATTCTTCACTACATTCTTGATGTAGCAAAGGCTCGGAATCTTGGGATTCGGGAAGGCAGCGTTCGGATCGGGCCTGTTGGTTATACTGTACATGGTGGTAAATCTCGATTTATCTGGCTCTCAAAAGTAATCATTATTATTCAGATCCTTTAGAACTAGATAGATCTTCGGTCACTTTGGGTCATCTTTTCCGCCCGTCACGCGCTAAGCGGCATCCGTGCCGTTCTCTGCGGGATTCCGTCTGGCCTTGGACGGGACGTATCCGAAGAATTCCTTGTAGCACTTGCTGAAATAGCGCGGCGAGGTGAAGCCGACTTCGTAGCAGATCTCGGAGATGGTGAGTCCGCTCTGCATCAGCAGCCTTTCGGCGTGGCGGAGCCGGACGATCTTGATGAATTCCGAGGGCGTATTGCCGGTGGCGGCGACCATGCGGCGGTAGATGTTGGCCCGCGACATGCCCATGGCGTCGGCGATCTGCTCCACGCTCAATTCGCTTTCGGAGATGTTCTCCTCGATGAAGGCCGTCACCTTGTCGACGAATTTGCGGTCCACGGATTCCACTTTCCGCTCCTCGATGCGGGCCTTCAGCTTGCCGGAGGTGTCGATGCCGGTCCGGGAGACGAGGATGGCGATATGCTCCCGGAGGACCTGGAGGTCGAACGGCTTGGTGAAGTAGTCGTCCGCCCCGCAGTCGCGGCTTTTCTTCTCGTTCTCGTCGGTGAGCCTGGCCGTCAGCATGACGACCGGGATGTGGGCCGTCGCCGGGTTGGCTTTGATCCGCTGGCAGAGTTCGTTGCCGTCCATGTTGGGCATCATCACGTCCGAGACCACGATGTCCGGCCGGAGGGTCTCCATCTTCTTCAGAGCCGCCAGCCCGTCCGTGGCCGTGATGACGTTATACTCGGAAGAGAGGATGCCGGAGAGATAATCCAGGAAGTCGTCGCTGTCGTCCACCAGCAGCAGGTTGACCCTGCGGGCTGCGGTCCGGTCCGGACCGGCGCCTGCGGACGCCTCTTCTTCGTATAGCGAACTCTTCACGAATCCGTCGCCGGAGGCGTTGCATTCCTTGGCGGGAAGGAACACCGTGAACGTCGCGCCGCCTCCCGGGGTGTCGGAAACCTCCACCCGTCCTTCATGCATGGATACATATTCCCGGACGATGTTGAGGCCGATCCCGCTCCCGCCCTTGTTGGCGGAGCCTTCGCCCTGCCAGAAGCGGTCGAAGAGATGCGGCTTCTCCTTGTCGGGGATCCCCCTGCCGTTGTCGGACACCCGGATGACGGCGTCGCCGCCATCCAGGGAGAGGTCGACGTCCACCCTGCCGCCCTCTTCGGTATATTTGATGGCGTTGCTCAGGAGGTTGGTCACCACCTTCGAGACCTTGTCCTCGTCGAACAGCATCTCGATATGGTCTTTCGCGGTCCGGAAAGTCAGCGTGACGCCTTTTTCCTTCAGGGCCAGGAACTGCGCGACCGAGGAGCGGACCGTGTCCACGAGGTCCTTCCGCGAGAAATGGACGCTCTGGGCGTTCATCATCAGGCTCCGGAGGTCGAGCATCTGGTTCACCATGTCCAGCAGCTTGCGGGCGTTCCTTTCGGCGATGGTCAGTTCGCCCTTGACCTGCGCGTCCTGCTCCTTCCCGATCGCGTCGGAGAGGGGAGAGAGGATGAGGGAAAGCGGCGTGCGGAGCTCGTGGCTGATATTGATGAAGAAGATCTGCTTCATTTCAGAAATGGCCTTTTCTTCCCGCTCCGCCCGGCGCTTCCGGCTGATCCGGTAGAGGACGGACAGGAATCCGAGCAGCAGCAGGGAATAGAGGAGGAAGGCCAGCGTGCTTCTGTACCAGGGCGGACGGACCGTGATGTCCAGGCTGCTCACCGGCCCGGAGGCGTTGCCTTCCGCGTCAGCGATGGCGACTTCCAGCTTCATCCGGCCGGATTTCGCGTTGGCGAACTGCACGGCCGGCATGCCGTCCGGCGTCGGGGTCCATTGGCTCCCGTCCGTGCTGAAGATGAACCTCGGCTGGCCGGGCTTGCCGATGGTGGAGGAGGCCAGGTTGATGATGAAGGAGCGCTGCTTCCAGGAGAGGGACATGTGGGGTTCTACGTTTCGCTCTCCCTCCGGCAGGACGATTCCGCTGAAGATGACAAAAGTGGAGTCCTGGCGCTCGATGACGTCCCGGGGGGCGATCCTTACGATGCCCCGCTGGCTGCCTGCCAGGATGTCGCCGTTGCTGAGGCTGACCATCGCATTCTTGTTGAAGAGGACGTCCGGCACGCCTTCGTCCGTCCCGTATGAAGTGGCGAAGAAACTCCAGCCGTCCTTCACGGCATTCACCTGGATGCGGGAGAGCAGGTTGTTGGAGCACACCCAGAGACCGCCCAGGGAGTCTTCCGCCACGGAGACGGTGTGGAAATTGGTGGAGTTGCCCCGGATATCCACCAGGTAAGCCTTCCCGGAGGCGATGTCGTAGGCGTGGATGCCCTTGTTGGAGGCAATCCATAGCAGGCCCCGGGAGTCAATGAAGATATCCCGGACGTGCAGCCCGTCCAGCTGTCCGGACCCGACGGCCCGGATGGTCCCGGTCCGCGGGTCGAACACGTCGACGCCTTTGGCGTGCCCGATGTACAGGAGCCCGCTTTCGGAGAAGCAGAGCGAGCTGACGTGGTCTTCCTTCAGCGGGCTGTTCCCGTGGTTGTAGACCTCCGATGCGCCCGTGGCGATGTCCATGACCTGCAGGCCCGCCCCGAGGGTGCCGATATAGATTTTCCCGTCCCGGGAACATTTGATGTCCCAGATGTCGTTGCTCGCCAGCTTGCCGTCGGCCGTGTGGTAGGCCGTCCAGTTGCCGTCGCTGAAACGGGTGAGGCCGCTCCGGAAGCCGCCGAACCAGAGGGAGCCGTCCGGCGCCAGCGTGCTGCTCACCACGATGTCGGAAAGCAGTCCGTCCTGGTCCATCCGGATATGGGTGCGCTCCCCGGTCTCGGGATCGAGGCGGACGATGCCGCTGCCGTCGGTGCCGAGCCAGATGGTTCCGGCGTTGTCTTCCAGGACGGTGGTGACGTCTTCCAGCGGCGTGTGCGCAAAGGTGTTCTTCCCGTCATAAATGAAACTCAGCCCGCTCTTGTAGGTGCCGAGCCACATGACGCCGTCGTCGTCGCTGTAGAGGCATTGGATGCATTCGCCCAGGAAGGGCGTGTCAGCCGGCCGCTCGCGGCCGAACAGGTCCGCGACATCTTCTCCCGGGGTGTAGATCAGCAGGCCGTCGTGGTCGGTGGCAATCCAGACGCGCCCCGAAGCGTCGGTAGCCACATCTTTGATCAGCAGACGGTGCGACTTCCATTCGCCGGTGGCGGTGTCGTGGGTCCAGGAGACCTCGCCCGTGAAGATGATCTCCAGGCCGGCGGAATCCTTGAACAGCCGGTAATTCGTATCCGTCAGGTCGGAGTTCCCCGTGACAGGGGTCTCCACCGACACGGTCTTCATCGTGACGGGGTCGATGCGGACGATGCGCCCGTCGGCGCAGCAGAGGGTGATCTCGTCCCCGGAGAAGACCAGGTCGGTCGCCGGGACGTCGGCGGGTTTGCCTTCAATGGTCCATGACCCGGTCCTGTCCGGTCGGAGCTCCACCTTATAGAGCGTGGAGCCGCAGACCGCCCAGATGTTGCCGCGCGCATCGACCTTCAGGACGTTGATCTTGCCCGTGATCCCGTGGCTGGCCAGCCAGGCGGACGGGTCCTGGACCACCCGCTCGTCCGAAAGGTCCATATAGGAATATCCCAGCGGCGTATGGATCCAGAGGCGCCCCTCCGCATCTTCGAAGATGTCGTTGATGGAATTGTCGGGAATGGCGTCCGGTCCTTCAAAGAAATGCTTGAAACGGAAACCGTCGTAGCGGTTGAGGCCCACGTGGGTGCCGATCCACAGGAAGCCCCGGGAGTCCTTGAACACGACGTAGATGCTGTTGTCGGACAGGCCGTCGTTGATGGTCAGGTGCCGGAACTCCGCACCGTGCACGGACGGGCAGAGCACCAGGAATACAATGGCAGTTAAGATTGGTAGCAGGCGTTTCACGGCTCAAATATAAGACAATGAAACGTAGTAGACACAAGATTGCAACATTTTTTACCATCGTTGCTGATGGCGTTGAATAATTTTGCAACGTGCTGAATTGGAACAAAACACCGATAGTAACCATTTTATAACATGTTGAAAAACAAGATTTTACTGCTTGTCTTATTGCTTTTTTCGTTCCCACTGGCCTGGGGACAGCGGGCGGATGTCCGCGAAGAGGTCTATGCGGATCCGCAGCGGTCATACGGCAACGATTTCCCGTATCCCACCGAGACCTGCAGGCCGACCCCGCCGCCCAGAGGGTACAAGCCGTTCTACCTCAGCCATTACGGCCGCCATGGGTCCCGCTACTACTGGGAGGCTTCCCTGTACAGGCGCATGGACTCGCTGCTGACCGCGGCGCACAACAGGGGAATTCTCACGGAAGCGGGAGAATCATTCTACGGGCAGTTCTCTTCCATCCTGCCGGAACTGACCGTCGGCGTCACGGAGCTGACACCGCGGGGATATGAGCAGCACGTGCGCGTCGCAAAGACCATGTACGATTCTTTCCCGGAAATATTCCGGAAAGGCGGACGCGTCGAGGCGTTCTCTTCCCTCGAAGGCCGTTGCATCGTCAGCATGGCCGCCTTCTGCCAGTCGCTGGCCAGGCAGAACCGCAAACTGGATATTTTCCAGCGGGCTTCCCGGGCGACGCTCGACGCCGTCGTTCCGGACGCGAAGGAAAATCCCCGGCGCTGGACCATCGATCCGGAGCCGTTCCCGGTAGCGGGCGAGCCTTCCGTCTCAGCCGGTCCCGCAGCGAGGAGAATGCCGTTCGTGGAGATGTTCTTCAAGGACGCGTCGCTGGGCGAACGGGAGAAAATGACCATCCAGTCCACCTTGAATACCTTCTACACTTCTCTCCCCAGCATCGGGTATGAGGGAATGATGGGGGATCCCTATTCCCTGGAAGAAATGTACAGCCGCTGGGAAGTGTCGAACGCGGGCGCCTACCGGCATTACTGGTCCAGGCGTTATCTCGCGGTCCCCATCGTCGAAGACATCCTGGACAGGGCCGAGGCCGTGATTTCCGGCAGGAGCACCGAAATCGCGGACCTGCGTTTCGGGCACGATTCCTATCTCGGCCCGCTCAACATCCTCCTGGGCCTGGACGGCGCCCTGACGGTCCCCGCCGATCCGGACGATTTCAAATACGTATACCAGAATTACAACACCTGCATGGCCGGCAATATCCAGCTGGTCTTCTACAAAAGCAGGAAGCCGGGCGGCGAAATCCTGGTCAAGGCCCTTCTTTGCGGCCGGGAGGTGACGCTCCCGCTGCCCGGAGAACAGGCTCCCTATTACAGGTGGAGCGACTTCCGGGCGTTCTACCGGAACCTGTGCGACAATGCCAGAAACAACAGATAATACACTCTAATTAATCAATTCAACAACTGCTTATGAAACAATTGTCAAAAACTGTCTTGATGAGATGTTGCATGACGTTGGCTTTTGTCATCGGTGCAATTCTCAGTTCAACAGCCCAAGCTCAGACCCTGAGCGTGAGCGGCCGTATTGTCGATGAGACAAACCAGCCGGTGATGGGTGCCGGTATTATTGAGAAAGGGACGGACAACGGTACGGTTTCCGACCTGGACGGCCAGTTCACGATCGTGACGCGCGCTGACGCGGTACTGGAGTTCTCTTCGCTCGGCTATGATTCCAAGGAAGTGGCCGTGAACGGGAACAGCGTCATCAACGTCGTGCTCACCAGCAGCCTGGAGTTCCTCGAGGATGTGGTCGTCGTCGGCTACGGTGTCCAGAAAAAGAAGCTGATCACCGGTTCGACCATCCAGATCAAGGGTGAGGACCTCGCGAAGCTCAACAACACCAGCGCGCTGGGTGCGCTGCAGTCTTCGACGCCCGGTGTGAACATCATCGCCAATTCCGGCCAGCCCGGTGACGGATTCAACGTCAACATCCGCGGTATGGGTACGATCGGCTCTTATAAGCCGCTGTATGTCATCGACGGCGTGGCCGGCGGCGACATCAGCACCCTCAACCCCGCCGACATCGAGAGCATCGACATCCTGAAGGATGCGGCCTCGGCTGCCATTTATGGCGCCCGGGCCGCGAACGGTGTCATCCTGGTGACCACCAAGCAGGGCAAGGAAGGCAATCTCCAGATCAGCTACGACGGCTATGTCGGGTGGCAGAACGCCCCCGTCATCCCGACCGTGCTGGACGCAAAGCAGTATATCGAGGTGATCAACACCGCGGAGAAGAACAACAGGCTCACGCCCACGGATTTCTCCACCGTCCTCAGCCCCGACCTTTATCAGAGCATCATGGACGGTTCCTTCACCGGTACCAACTGGATCCGGGAGTTCCACAATGACAACGCTCCCGTTTCCAATCACGCTGTCAATCTCACCGGCGGTACCGACAGGTCCAAGTTCTCGATGGGCGTCAGCTTCACCGACCAGGAAGGTATCTTCGGCAAGCCGGCGGCCTCCAACTACAAGCGCGCGACGGTGCGCCTGAACTCCGACCACGTGGTTCTCCGGAAGGACGATCTCGACATCATCACCGTCGGTGAGAACGTGAACTTCTCCTATAGCTCGAAGAGCGGTATCAACCTCAGCAACCAGTACTCCAACAATATGTTCGACGCACTGACGGCGAACCCGCTCGCTCCCATGCGGAGGGCCGACGGCGAGTACACGTCCTATGAGGACTACGCGGCCTACGGGATTTTCAAGTTCGACGGCGACGCCATCAACCCGCTGTATGTGATCTCGAGAACCAGCCAGGGCAACAACTGGAGATACAACTATGCGCTGAACATGTCTGCCAACGTGCGCATCCAGCCCATCAAGAACCTGATTGTCAGGAGCCAGTTCAACTATAAGGCGAGTGCCAGCAGCAAGCGTTCCTATGATATGACCTATCAGGCCAATTCCACGAAGTTCCTCGATGTCGACAAGGTATCCCAGGAGGCCAGCCTCGGATGGAACTGGTCCTGGGAGAATACGGCGACATACAAGTTCAATATCGGCCAGCACAACTTCGACGCGATGGTCGGTATGTCCATCGAGCACTCCGGCTACGGCGAGACGGTCGGCGCCGGCAGGGAAGACGGAAAGTGGGTTGACGATCCCACGCACGCCTATGTGGGCAACATGAAGGGCCTGATCACGGAGAGCAAGATCAAAGGATCTCCCTGGGATGACAGCGGCCTCGAATCTTACTTCGGACGTATCAACTACGACTACGCCGAGAAATATATGATTTCCGTGATCCTTCGCCGTGACGGCTCCTCCAATTTCGCTCCGGGTCACCGCTGGGGTACGTTCCCTTCCGTCTCCGCCGGTTGGGTGATGACCAACGAACCCTGGATGGCGGGCGTGAAGAACACCCTCAATTTCCTGAAGCTCCGCGGAAGCTGGGGCCAGAACGGTAACTGCGCCATCGACAACTTCCACTATCTGGCTACTGTCCAGGTCAGCCCGAACGACGGCAGATACGGTTTCGCCAACGGCATTACCGACCAGCCCGCCAACGGCGCCTACGCCGACAAGCTCCCCAATCCCAATGTTACCTGGGAAACCTCGCAGCAGCTTGACTTCGGTCTGGACGCCCGCTTCTTCGCCAGCCGCCTGGGTCTGACCTTCGACTGGTACCAGAAGGATACCAAGAACTGGCTGGTGAAGGCCCCCATCATGGGCCACTATGGCGCCGACGCCCCTTATATCAACGGCGGTGACGTGCGCAACACCGGTGTCGAACTGGCCCTTACCTGGAACGACCAGGTGAACAAGGATTTCTACTACAGCATCGGCGTGAACGGCGCCTACAACAAGAACATCGTCACCCGGATCGCCAACGGCGAGGGCGTCATCCACGGCCGGGCCGTCGTCGAGCAGGCCTCCGAACTGTATCGGGCCGAGGTGGGCTATCCGATCGGCTATTTCCATACGTATGTCACGGACGGCGTGTTCCAGAACCAGGGCGAACTCGACGCCTGGCTGGCGGCCGGCAAGCCGACCATCAGCGACAATCCCCAGCCCGGCGACCTCAGGGTCCTCGACCTCAATGGCGACGGTACGCTCAACCAGGACGACGACAAGACCATGACCGGCGATCCCAACCCGCATTTCACGGCAGGTCTCAACATCTCCCTCAACTACAAGGGCTTCGATTTCGGCCTCAGCGGATACGGCATGTTCGGCCACCAGATCTTCCGCGCCTGGAGACAGTACGGCCACCGGCCTTATCAGAACTATACCACCGAAGTGTTCGACTACTGGCACGGCGAGGGCACTTCCAACAGACTGCCCATCCTGTATTCCAGCAACAGCAAAGGCCTCAACACCGATATGTTCATC
>CAMJHJ010000083.1 GCA_946405485.1 uncultured Bacteroidales bacterium
TGAAAAAGATCCTTCCGCCTTCCTGGTTCGCAAAGATCCTGGGGAGCTACTATAAACTCTAGGTCTCAGCGGATCTTGACGGAAAGTACTTTTACCCACCCGTTTTGCTGAAGGGCGGGGTCTATGGCCACCTGAAGTCCCGGGTGGCCTTCGTTTTGGGTATCCACAAGGCCGATGGCCCAGGTGTAAATACCTTTTTCCAAGCCGCTGAGATCCGCTACCGTCCGGCTTTGGAGCGGGGCGTCTTTTAAGCAAAGTGAAAGGTCGGCGCTGGTATCGGTGAAAATGCGGACCGGATATCCATCCTTATCCAAGAGTGCGTATCCGATCCGGTATCTCCCATTCCATTGGGGGATATTGACCGGACAATAGCCCCAGCCTAAATTATTCCACAGGCTGGAAAGGATCACCTTCTTTCCAACCGAGGCCCTGCAGGGGACTGTCACCGAAGAGGGATATAGCCGATAGCCGCCTTCAACGGTAAAACGCTTGACCAGGTCGAAACAATCCTCAAACCAGGAGCGGACCTGGTCTCCCGTCCGGAAATCCATCATATTGACATGCGCTTCCTTACCGGCGTCAAATTCCCCTTTCCGGACGTCTTCCGGATGTCCCTCACGGTATTTGTGGGAAGAATCGATCCAGTAGCGGTGATGTGCTCCGGTGATCCAACCGCCTTCCAGGATGATGGGACGGCGGAAATTCCATTTTCGGGCGAACTCCTTTTCCCATCCCTGATAATAATCCGTCATGCCGAAGGCATCGTGGCGGAGGCTGTATCCATTGGCGATCGCTTGTTCCAGCAATCTTTCGGATACGGGTGAGACCGGTCCCCACCCATTTTTCGAAACTTCTCCCAGCAGGCGGTGATAATTGATAATAAGCGGAACCTGAGAGAAAGTGCGGGCGTACAGTTTTGTGATCCAGTCCATCACCGCGGCATTGTGGCCCGGGTCCTTGTAGATCAGGCTGTGACCCTCTCCCCATTTCCCGAGGCCGTAGGCATCGATGAAATCCACCTTGTCTATATCGTTGAATTCTTCGGCCAGGGCCTCGATGAACCGGGCATATTTTTCCTGGAAAACCGGGTCATCCGGATATGGGGAGCGGACTTCCCGTCTGCCGACACGGGATGTGAAATACTCCGCTCCGGCATCGAAAACATAATCGGGCGTGTTCTGTCCCTGGTCCCGGCCGTCTACGACGATCCGAAAAGACAGTTTCATGCCGCGGTCCAAGATGCTTCGGAACAAGCGGTTCAGTCTTGAGTCAGGATCTTTCCATGCATATTTCCCTTCTTCGGGCTCGAACGCCCGCCAACTTGTCCGGACATACGCCGTGTTGGCGTAATCCGAGAGCCGCACGGTTTCTCCCTCCGATGTCACGAGACGGTCATAGCCGCAGTCTTCCCAGAAATGCTCATCCCAGTTGCGGTTGAGATACATAACCCAGCCGTTCAAAGGATTCCTTAGCACAGTTTCCATGTCCGGTGAAAAGGATACGGTCTTGCGCGACTTGCCATAGGTGGCGGTGACTGTCAACAAGGTGATAACAAGGAGGATGTACTTTCCGATTTTCATAGGGCGTCGGTAAAAAAGAAAAAGGATTGTTTGACAAGATACGCATTATTCGATAACTTTGCAGAGATGAGAAGGATCCTTGTCGGTTTTATCTTCATTACGTGGTTGGCCGCAACTGCGGCGGCGCAGGTACGGACAAGCCGGGCCAGGGTGGATTGGCGTTACGACCTGGGCTTCCAATACTACTTTGACAACCGGGAGTTTGATGCCTCTGAAGGTGATATCCTGCGCTCCGGGACGACCCATGCGGCCGTGCTGGTGCCGACCGTAAGTGCCGGGATCCAGCCTTCCCGGCGTGTCCTGCACCAGTTGACGCTGGGCGCGGATCTGCAGCACGATATGGGCTCGCAGACCTGGGCCGGGACCTTCCGGGAGGGAATCCTTTATTATGACGGCAGGGTCGGGAACCGGAATCGTGCATTCGAACTCGTAGCCGGTATCTGGCCGCGCACGTTGATGCGGGAGTATTATTCTGAAGCCTTCTTTTCCGACCAGAACCGTTTTGATGACCGCAACTTCGAGGGCTTGCTGCTGAAATGGAGTGCGCCCCGTTTCCGGACGGAAGCCGCCCTTGACTGGATGGGACAGCGCGGCTACGACCGGAAAGAGCGTTTTCAGATGATCAGTGCCGGTCATTGGCAGTTGTCGGAGCTCTTCTCCATGGGCTGGGCGGCGGATTATTACCATTATGCAGGTTCCGAACTGGCGCCGGGCGTAGTGGACCATGGCTTGCTGCATCCTTGGCTAAGGCTTGACTTGGCGTCGGGATCCACGCTTCAGGAGTTATCTCTGCGGGCGGGTGCCCTGCTGTCGTATCAGTGGGATCGCCGTCGGGCAGATAAGCCCTCGACCCCGTCTGGCGGCGAACTGACGCTGCGCCTGAAGGCCTGGAACATCGTTCTGGAAAACAACGGCTATTTCGGCAGCGATCTGCTGCCCCTTTATGATGGCGTCGATCTGGCCGGTCATCCGTATGCCGGCAATCTCTATTTCGGACACCGGCTCTACACCGGCTTCTACGATCGCGTTCAACTTTTCTGGGAGCCTCAGCTGGTCCGATCTGTCCGCCTCCGCCTCGGCGCACGGGCTCACTTCACCCCTGACGGCTTCCAAGGCTGGCAGCAGACCTTCAGCCTCCGCTTCGACCTCGGCGCTCCGCTGGTCAGATAGGGAATGCCCTCCGGGAAGCATTCCCCGAAGGGTTCATTTCTGCTTTCCCGGAGGGCATTCCCTGTCTGACCATGGGTAGGCCAGGTTACTCCCGGCTGAAAGAATAAGGAGCGTCGGCGTCGGCCGTGCCGCGCGTCTTGACCGGCGTCGGGCTCATCGTGAACTTGATGCGCGCGCCCTTCACCAGATCCTCATATTTCAGGTAATTCCTGGTCCAGTTGCGGCCGTTGAGTTTCGCCTTCGCGATATAGACGTTTTCCGGACCGTTGCCCTTCGCCGTGATGACGATATCGCGGCCATTCTCCAGATGCACCCTAGCCTTCGGGAAGAGGGGAGAGCCGATCGCATATTCATCGGCGGCCGGGTTGACCGGATAGAAGCCCAGGGCGGAAAGGATATACCAGGCCGAGGTCTGGCCGTTATCTTCGTCACCGCAGTAGCCGTCCGGCGTGCAGCGGTACAGCTTGTCCATCACCTCTCGGGCACGCAACTGCGTCTTCCAAGGCTGTCCCGCCCAGTCGTAGAGATAAATCATGTGCTGGGCAGGCTGGTTACCGTGGGCGTAGTTGCCCATATCGGCCACCTGCATCTCCGTGATTTCATGGATGCGGGCGTGATAGTAGCTGTCATCGTAGATCGGCGGGACCACCCAGACCGAATCCAGCATCTGCACGAAGCTATCCTTGCCGCCCATCAGGTCGATCAGGCCCTGAGGGTCGTGGAAAACCGACCAGGTGTAGTGCCAGGCATTGCCCTCGGTATAGGCGTCACCCCATTTGTAGGGGCTGAACGGCTCCTGGAAGCTCCCGTCCTCGTTGCGGCCCCGCATCAGATTGACCGAGGGGTCGAAGACGTTGCGGTAATTCATCGCGCGGGCGGCCCACTTGTCCAACTCTTCCTGCGGGCGTCCCAGCTTGCGGGCGAGCTGCAGCAGGCACCAGTCGTCGTAGGCATATTCGAGGGTGCGGGCCACGTTCTCGTTGATGCCGACGTTGTAGGGGATATAGCCCAGCTTATTGTAGTATTCGTGTCCCATGCGGCCGGACGAATGGACTGTCGGGTGCATGTGCTCCGTCGCATAGACGAGCGTCTCATACAGCTTGGCGATGCGCTCCGTGCCCAGGCCCTTCAGATAGGTGCCGGCCACGATGGACGCGGAATTATTGCCGACCATGCAGCCGCGGTGGCCGGGGCTGGCCCATTCGGGCAGGAAATCGTTTTCCTCCGCGATGCAGGCAAGGCCTTCCTGGATCTCGTGGCTGGTCGAAGGGTAGAGCAGGTCCAGCAGAGGGAGCTGGGCGCGGAAGACATCCCAGAAGCCGCTGTCTGTGTAGAGATAGCCCTTGCGCACCTCGCCGTTGTAGGGACTGTAATGGACGGGCTGTCCGTCTTCTCCGATCTCGTAGAACTTGCGGGGGAAGAGCGTGCTCCGGTACAGGCAGGAATAGAAGGTGCGCAGCCGGTCCACGTCGTCGCTTTCCACTTCCACCCGGCTCAGGACCTCCCTCCAGGCCTCTTTGGCAGCGGCGCAGACTTCGTCGAAGGAACGCCCGCCCAGTTCTCCCAGGTTGCGCTCCGCCTGCTCGGGGGAGATGAACGAGGAGGCCATGCTCAGGTGAACCTGCTCGCCGCGTTTCGTGTCGAAATAGAAACAGAATACGCCGTCCTTGACGAAACAGCCGTCGAAAGCTTTGTCGCAAGAGATGACGAACCAGTTCTTGAAGCCCTCCGGCACGCCGCCACGGTTGAAGTCGGTCCAGCCGAGCAGGGTCTTCCCGTCATCGAGGACCTTCATCCTCACATCCTTGGACATGGGGTCTACCACGAAACCGGAAGTACGGCTGTCGGGATAGGTGAGGCGCATCATCGCCGCCCGCTCGGTAGGCGTCATCTCGACGTTGACATCCGGGTCGCAGAGGTAGACCTGATAATAGTAGGGCCGCGCCTCTTCGCTCTTGTGGGAGAACCAGCTCGCGCGTCCTTCCTGGTCGACCAGGGCCGTGTCACGCACGGGCATCACGCTGAAGCAGCCGTAATCGTTGATCCAGGGGCTCGGCTGATGTGTCTGTTTGAAGCCGCGGATCTTGTGGGCGGAGTAGCTGTACATCCAGCCATCCCCGTTCCTGCCGGTCTGCGGGGACCAGAAGTTCATGCCCCAGGGCAGGGCGAGGGCCGGATACTGGTTGCCGGTGGAGAAACTGACATCGGACAGGGTTCCGACCAGGGTGGATACGTATTCTTCAGGGTGGAAATCCGCTTTCTTGCCACCGGCGAAGACAACGGGGCAGAGGCAGCAGAGGACCAGGATGCTGAGGGCCAACTTTTTCATGGAGATGGGGTTTAGATGATCGAGTTGAGGAGGTCGAGGCGTCCGTCATCGATGAGTTTGAGGATCAGTTCGCCGAAGAGCGTGTTCTGCCAGGCGAACCAGGAGCGTGTGAAGTGTGAGGCGTCGTTGCGCTGGAAGGACTCGTGCATGAAGCCTGTGCCGGCATCCGTGTTCATCAGGGAGATGATGCAGTCGCGGATCTCTTCGTCATCATTGGAGGTGAAGGCCTTCATCATGATGGACATGGGCCAGATGTAGCCGTGGCCGATGTGCGGGCCGCCGATGCCTTCGCCGGCAGCTCCCTTGAAGAACCAGGGATTATCCTCGCTCCAAACGTAGCGGCGGGTGTTTTTCCAGACGGGATCATCGGCAGGGACGTCGCCCAGATAGGGCATGGCGAGCAGCGACGGGACGTTGGAGTCGTCGCCGAGGAGCTGGTTGCCGAAACCGTCCACCTCGAAAGCGTAGATCTTGCCGTATTTGGGATGGTCATAGACGGCATATTTGCGGAGCGCCTGCTCGACCTCATCGGCCAGATCCCGGCATTCCTGCGCCTTGGCGGGCTGCCTGTTGACTTCTTCGAGGATTTCGGCGGCCTTGCGCAAAGAGGTGACAGCAAAGAAGTTGGAGGGTACCAGGAACTCGAAGACCGTGGCGTCGTCGGAGGGGCGGAAGGCGGAAGCGATCAGGCCGACGGGCTTGACCGGATTGCCCAGGCCGTCGCAGGACTTGGTGTCGAACTGGCGGTCGGTCACGCGCGTGAAGCGGTAGGAACCGTGGCCGTTCTTGCGCTGCTGCTCCTTCAGGACGCGCAGGATGTTGTCCATCGCAGTGGTCCAGGTCTCGTCGAAGACACTGCTGTCGCCGGTGCGTTTCCAGTATTCATAAGCGAGACGGATGGGGTAGCACTGCGAGTCGATCTCCCACTTGCGCTCGTGGTCGTAGGGGTTCATCTTCGTGTTGTCGGATTCCCATTCGCTGCCGGTGGGACCGATGTTGAAGGCGTTGGCGTAGGGATCGATGGTCAGGCAGAGGAACTGGCGGCGGATCGTGCCCTCAAGCATCTTCCGTACGTGCTCGTCTTCGGTCGCGAAGCGCAGGTAGGGCCAGACCTGGGCCCCGCTGTCCCGCAGCCACATCGCGTGGATGTCGCCCGTGTAGACGAAGGTGTCGGGATGCCCGTTCTCATCGGACTCGGTGAAATGGACGGTGGTGTCCAGGGTGTTGGGGAAACAGTTGCCGAACATCCACGCAAGGCGCGGGTTGGTCAGCAGACCCTTGACTTCCTCGATCTTGGCCTCGACGGCGGGAGCCGTGAAGAGGCGGTTCTCCGGAGCGGGACGGTGGTCGACATAGCACTCCGGCTCGTCAGGACAGTACCAGACCGTTTTTTCGGCGCCCATCTCCAGGACGAGTTCGCCGCCGGCCATGATGTCCTGATAGCGGATGAACGGCTTGGTGTATGGCTGTCCGTTGAGCCAGACGCGGCGGATGTACTTGTTGTCTGCGCTGACACCGGGAGCCTTGACGGTGAAGGTCTTGCTTTCCGGCAGGGCGATTTCGGCCTTCTCGAAGAGGGGAGAGCCGAACCAGTAGCGGCCGCCGGCCGGCTCGACCTGATAGAAGCCCATCGAGGAAAGGATGTACCAGGAAGACATCTGGCCGGCATCTTCGTTGCCGGAAAGGCCGTCGGGCTGGTCAGTATAGAGTTCGGCCATGACCTGACGGACCAGGTCTGCGGTCTTCCAGGGCTTGCCGAGCATGGTGTAGAAGTACAGGATGTGGTGGCTCGGCTCGTTGCCGTGGGCATACTGGCCGATCAGGCCGGAAATGTCTGAGGAGGCGTCCTCACCCTCGATGACAGAAGAAACGGTGAAGAGGGAGTCCAGTTTCTTGAGAAGGGCCCGTTTCGATCCGAAGCACTCCGTCAGGCCTTTCAGGTCGTGCGGTACCAGCCAGGTGTACTGCCAGGCATTGCCTTCCGTATACGGAGAGTTGTGGTGGTCGGAGAAATAGGGATTGAAGGGCTCGACGAAGCGGCCGCGGCTGTCCTTGCCGCGCATGAAACCGACGCTCGGGTCGAAGAAGTTGCGGTAGCTGTGGCTGCGCTCGAGGAAATACTCGCAATCCTCGGTCCTTCCCAGTTTGCACGCGGCCTGGGCGAGGGCCCAGTCTGCGATGGCATATTCCATGTCAGAAGCGAGGGACTGGTTGTACAAGTCGGCGGGGATGTAGCCGTACTTCATGCGCAGGTCCTGGCCTCGGTCGGGGGTCAGGGCGGAGGCCTTCATCGCCTCGAAAGCCTTCTCATAATCGAATCCGGGAATATCTTTGGTGACGGCATCCGCCATCGCAGCAACGCCGGGATTGCCGACCATGCAGTCCGTTTCATTGCCGTGGAGATGCCAGACGGGGAGGTCTCCCTGGCGCTCGTAGATCTTGAGAAAGGATTTCATGAAATCACCTTCGCGCTCCGGCTGGATGATCGTGTACAGCGGCATCGCAGCGCGGTAGGTGTCCCACAGGGAGAAGATGGTGTATTCCGGCTCGGCCCCGTTGTCGCAGAAGAGGGCTGGGACGATGGATGCGTGATAGAGGGCGGTGTAGAAGATCTTCCGGTTCTTCTCGTCGGCTGTCGTAATCTTGATCTTGCCGAGCTCGCTGTTCCACTTGGCTCGGGCTTGCTGGCAGGTCGCCTTGAAGTCCCAGCCGGGGAGCTCGGCAGCCAGGTTCTTTTCCGCGCCTTCGATGCCGGTCACGGAAAGGGCGACTTTCAACTGGACTTTCTCATCCTTGGCGGTCTTGAAGTTCAGGCGGGCATAGCGCTCGTTGATGGCTTCAAAGGTGAAGGGCTTGTCACACTCGGCGACGAACCAGATTTTCTGGTCCTCGGCCCAACCCTTGGAGAAGCGCCAGCCCTTGATGCGTTTGCCGTCGGCCTCGATATGGGTTTCCGTGGCCTTGTCCCAGCAGCCGCCGTTCTCCAGGTCAAAGACCAGGGCGGCACTCTGGGCGGCCGGGAAGGTGTAACGGTGGAATCCGACCCGCTCGGTGGCGGTCATTTCGGCGATGACACCGTAACGCGTCAGGGGAACGCTGTAGTAACCGGGGGTGCAGATCTCTTTCGTGCGGTCGGCATAGGACCAGAGGCCCGTCTCGGGCGATTTCCCATTTCCGCGGGCGTAGGTCAGTTCCGTTCCGACGACGGGCATCACGGTGACGTCGAACAGGTCGCCGATGCCGGTGCCGCTGAGGTGGGTGTGGGAGAATCCGATCACGGTCGAATCACTCTGATGATAGCCGGAGCACCAGTCCCAGCTTTGGGGAATGCTGGTGGGGCCGAGCTGGACCAGGCCGAAAGGCACGCTGGCTCCGACAAAGACATGACCGTGGCCGCCGGTGCCGATGAAGGGATCCACGAAATCCACGGGATCACCGCCCGTCGTGCGGGGGCCGTTCTGGCAGGAGAAGAGAGTCAGGGCGGCGAGGGCCGCAAGAAGGATGCTGGAAAGTCGTTTTTTCATTATGGGGAACAATTTGATTTTCTGTTTTTTCCTAATCTATAAAGATAGATATTTTTTTGATATCCCCTGTCTTCTTTCGGGCGTTTTTCTTAAAACACTGATTAGTAGATGTTTAAATAAAAGCCTCTCCTTGTTTCGAGGAGAGGCTTTCGCGTAAATAATTAATTTTCAGCCAGTTGCAAAAAACGGGCAACTTAGATGAAAATGTACTTGCAGATGAACAGCGCCGCGAGGATCCACATCGTGATGGAGATCTTCTTGAACTTGCCTGCACAGGCGTTCAGCAGCACATAGGAGATCACGCCGAGGAGGATACCGTCGGAGATGGAGTAGGCGACTGGCATCATCAGGACGGTGATGAAAGCAGGGATGCTCTCGGAGTAGTCCTCCCAGTCGATCTTGGCGACCGGAGCCATCATCATCACACCGACGATCACGAGGGCGGGAGCGGTAGCGGCGCTCGGGATGGCGAGGAACACGGGCGAGAACAGCAGGGCCAGGGCGAAGAGGATCGCGACCGTGAAGGCCGTCAGGCCGGTGCGTCCGCCTTCGCCGACGCCGGAAGCGCTCTCGACATAGGTCGTAGTCGTGGAAGTACCCAGGCAGGCGCCGCAGACGGTGGCGATGGAGTCGGCCATGAACATCTTGTCGATGCCGTCCACGTTGCCCTTCTCATCCACCATGCCGGCCTTCTGGGACACGCCGATGATGGTGC
>CAMJHJ010000084.1 GCA_946405485.1 uncultured Bacteroidales bacterium
AGATAGCAATAGCGCAGGCAACCACTACCCCCGCGGCGGCCGTGGGTGACAAGCGCTGCGATTTCCCGTTTTCCGCAGAGCTTTTCGGCTTTCGGAAAAGTCAGGGGCATTATTTGCTCAGATACAGCTCGATGGCCTTGGCGGCCGAAGGGACCTCCGGAGTGGGGGCCTGGATCTCAATGGAAAGACCGGCGTCCTCCATGGCCTTGACGATGGATTTGCCGTAGGAGACGAATTTCAGTTTCCCCTGCTGGAACTCGGGGAAATTGACGTACAGCGACTTCACGTCGGCCGGGTTGTACAGGACCGCAAGCTCGTAGGCGCTGAAGTCCACGTCCTTGAGGTCCTGGGACACGCTCTTGACGAAGACCGCCGTGGTGTAGCTGAGTTTCTTTTCGTCGAAGAGACGGGTCAGGGGACCGCTGTTGGAATTGTCGGAAGTGACAATCAAGAATTTCTCGCCGGCATGCTTGGGGCCGATCAGGGCCACGACCGAGGCGGGTGTGCCGTCGCCGTAGAAAATCTTGCGCTTGCGGTAGACGATATGCTTCTGGAGGTACATCGCGACCGCTTCCGTGGTGCAGAAATATTTCATCGTCTCGGGGACTTTGACCCGGAGCTCTTCGCAGAGTTGGAAGAAGGCGTTGATCGCGTGGCGCGACGAGAAAACAACCGCCGTGTAGTCGAGGATATTGATGCGTTGCGTCCTGAATTCGCGCGAGCTCAGGGGCTCGACCACGAAGAAGGGCTTGAACTCGATCTCAACTCCGAATTTCTCGGTCAGGGCCTCGTAGGGGGCCATGTTGTGCGGCGCGTTCTGCGAAACAAGTATCTTTCTGACAGTTCCCATATCTCCAAAAATTGGGGTCGTCAAATGCGGTCAGGACCCTCACAGGCAAAGACCGGCGGCGACCAGGATTCCCAACGGTAGGAATTCAAGGGCGCAAAGATACAAAAATGTTGACAATGGCGAGCAAGATGAGGCCAAAATTTGCGCTTTCCGCCATAAAAACAGCGCGTAAACCAGTCCCATGGTGACGAACAGCACGATGCGGATGGTCTGCTCGGCCGCCCGGAAAGCATAGAAGATGCCGACCACGCCGAAAAGAATAAAAGTCAAGATGACAAAGTAGTTGCGCTCGGCGCGGCGGGCGGTCTGGAAGGTGCTGAGATGCGAGGCGCGGGACTCCGCGGCGAGGTAGATCAGGCTGCGGAGCAGGTACCAGGCGAGGAAGCTGCCAATCACGGCAAGGGTCCTCCAATCCATGGGAATGCGCTCGAAAAACTGTGGCTCGAACAGGCGGAAGCGGCTGATGATCAGGCAGAAAGGAACGATGCAGAGGAAGGCGATGCCGTCGCGCGTCCGGGCCAGCTGGAGGCTGGCTTCGATCGTGAGGTTCCATCTCCAGCGGCTGAAGCATTTGGCGATGTGGGGGAGGATGCGGTAGAGGCTGGGGATGCTGAATGCCAGCGCGAGGGCCGAGGCGATGACCAGCCCCCAGTTGAGGGGAAAGTCTCCCCAATTGAGGGACAGCGCCTCGCCGGCGCGCCGGGCCTCGTCGCCCATCAGCAGCGTGCCGGAACGGAAGGCCTCTTCCATCGGGCGGTATAATCCTCCTTGCAGCAACATGTCAATTCCCGCGTTTGGCGTTATATCCCATGCCCTGGAGCAGGGCGGTCACCTTGTCGCGCAGGTCGCCCTGGATGGTGATTTCGCCGTCCTTGGCGGTCCCGCCGACGCCGCATTTGACCTTCAGCTCCTTGCCGAGCGCCTTGAGGTCCTCTTCGGAGCCCACGAATCCCTTGACGAGCGTGACTTGCTTGCCGGCCCGCTGGCGGCGGTCCAGTGCGACGATGAGCCGCTGCTTCGAGGGCGCAAGGGTCTCGACCGCCGGCGCCTCTCCGGTGTCGAAGTGGAAGTCGGGGTTGGTCGAATAGACCATGCCCAGGCGTTTTTTCCAGTCGTTATCTGCCATCTCTGCGCACTTTTTTGCAAAGATAAGGAAATCCTTTCGTATCTTTGTCCGAATAGATTCAGAATTCAATGGATAAAAAGAAGTTCAATCTCTGGAACAAGGTGACCGCCGCCGTCGTATTCGCCATCTCGGCGTTCACCTATCTGTCCACCATAGAACCTACGGCGTCCTTCTGGGACTGCGGAGAGTTCATCGCATCATCCTACAAGCTGGAAGTGGGTCACCCGCCGGGAAACCCCGTGTTCCAGCTTTTCGCCCGCTTCTTCACGATGTTCGGGGACAAGATGCACGCGGCCGTGCTGGTCAACGCGATGAGCGCCCTGTGCTCGGCGCTGACCATTTTCCTGCTGTACCTGACCATCGTGTTCCTGGTGAAGCGCCTGGTGCCGAAGGGTGAGGACGGGGAATGGACGCCCGCCGGTGCGGTGGCCATCTTCGGCAGCGCCGCGGTCGGCGCGCTGGCGTATTGCTTCTCGGATACCTTCTGGTTCTCCGCCGTGGAGGGCGAAGTGTATGCGATGTCGTCGCTCTTCACCGCCCTGGTGTTCTGGGCGATGACGCGCTGGTACGAGGTCGCCGACGAGCCTTACGCGAACCGCTGGATCGTGCTGATCTCCTTCCTGATGGGCCTGTCGATCGGTATCCATCTGCTGAACCTGCTGACGATCCCCGTGCTGGTGTTCATGTATTACTACCGCAAGCGTGAGAACGGGCAGTATTCCTTCTGGGAATGCGTCAAGATCATGCTGGTGTCCGTGGTGATCCTGGCGCTGATGGTCTTCTTCCTCATCCCTTATCTCCCGAAAATCGCGGCTTACGTGGACCTGTTCTTCGTGAACACCCTGGGCCTGCCTTACAACACCGGCGCGGCGTTCTTCATGGTCGCCCTGCTCGCCGCGTGCTTCTGGGGCCTGTTCACCACGCTGAAGAAGGAGAAGGTGTTCTGGAATACGGCGCTCCTCTGCCTGACGACGATCGTGGTGGGATTCTCGCTGTTCAGCATCGTGATCATCCGTTCCTCCGTCAAGACCCCGACCAACGAGTATCAGCCCGATAACCCCTTCACCCTGGTGCGTTACCTGTCCCGCGAGCAGTACGGCAGCACGCCGCTCCTGTACGGTCAGTATTTCGATGCGCCTTACGACTTGGAGAGCAACAACTATTGGGCGCCGCTGGACGGCAAGTACAAGAAGGTGCAGGGCCCCGTGGACGCGAAGTACCACGCCTCCGGCAAGATGCTTTTCCCGCGCATGTGGAATGCCGATCCCAAGGCGATCGAGTTCTATGAGAGCTACATGGACGGCAAGGGACGCCGGATCGCCGGATCCGAGCACAAGAAGCCGACGATGGGGGCCAACCTGGCGTTCTTCTTCGACTATCAGATGAATTGGATGTACTGGCGTTATTTCATGTGGAATTTCGCCGGCCGGCAGAACGATATCCACGGGCAGACGCCCGGAGACATGTTCTTCGGCAACTGGGAGAGCGGTATCAAGCCGCTGGACGAGCTGCGTCTGGGCGACCAGCACCTCGCTCCCTCCACCTTGCGCAACAACAAGGGCAAGAACCACTATTACCTGCTGCCGCTCCTGCTGGGCTTGCTGGGTCTGTTCTTCCAGTTCGCCCGCGACAAGCGGGGCTGCTGGCTGGTGTTCCTGCTGTTCTTCATGACCGGCATCGCGGTGGTCCTGTACCTGAACCAGCCGCCGTACCAGGTGCGTGAGCGGGACTATGCCTATGCGGGTTCGTTCTATGCGTTCAGCATCTGGATCGGCATGGCGGTCGCCGCGATCGTCGGCTGGGTCACGCAGGGCCTGAAGAAGAAGGAGAGCATGGCGGTGGCGGCCGTGGCGACGGCTGCGTGCCTGTGCGTGCCGGCCCTGATGGCGGCCGAGAACTGGGACGACCATGACCGGAGCAACCGCTACACGGCGGTCGAGATGGCGCGGAACTACCTCAATTCGGTGGGTCCGGACGGCATCCTGATCACCCACGGAGACAATGATACCTTCCCGCTCTGGTATGCCCAGGAGGTGGAGGAGGTGCGTCCCGACGTGCGTATCTGCAACACTTCGCTGCTGGGTACGGACTGGCACATCGACCAGATGACCTGGGCGGTCAACAAGTCCGCTCCGCTGGACCTGAAGGTGCCGCACAGCATGTATCTTTACGGTACCAACGAGTACGTCTATATCTATGACACCAAGAATCAGCCGATGCAGCTGAAGGATGTGATGGATGTTTTCCGTCATCCGGACATCAAGATCGCCCTGTCCAGCGGCAAGAAGGTGGATTTCATCATTTCGCGGAAGCTCGTCATCCCGGTCAACAAGGAGAACGCGCTGAAGTCCGGCATCGTGCCGGAGAAGTTCGCGGACCAGATCCAGGATGAGATCGTGCTGCAGATCCCGGAGGGTAAGAATTACCTGACCAAGCCGGAGCTCTTCATGCTCGACCTGCTGTCCAACTATCAGTGGGACAGGCCGATCCATATGCTGAACTCGGGTGGCGACCTGGATATCGGCCTGAAGGATTACCTGATGTATGACGGCTATTCGACGCACTTGATCCCGTTCCGCAACCGGCCGGGCAGCGTCCAGCCGGGCAAGGTCGACGTGGACCGCCTGTATCACATGATCAAGGATGTGTACAGCTGGGATGCGCTGAAGCGGAAGGATTATTTCGTGGATTACCAGAACCTGATCACCCATCTGGGCGTCCTGTCGCAGCGGAGTATCTTCCTCAATGCGGCCAATGCCTGCATGCTCAACGATCAGTATGAGCGGGCGACGGAGCTGCTGGATATGTGCCAGGAGTGCGTGCCGTCGGATCTTTATCCGCTGGAGTCGCTCTGCCTCGGTTTCTCCGCCAACGATTACGTCGTGATCCAGATGATTGACGACTACCTGATGCTGGGCGAGCGCGAGAAGGGCTTGAAGCTGGCGGCGGAACTGGCGGACCAGATCATGACGTCGGCGCGCTTCTACAAGCAGTTCTATCCGTATGAGAAGCAGAACCTGGAGACTTGCGCCAACTTTATCTATTATCTGATCGATGCGCTGAAGTCTGACGGGGAGAGGACGTTTGCCTCCATGGTTGAGGAGAACCTGAAGAAGGTCCTGTCCGGCCAGACGGCCATCGATGACGATGAGCCTTTAGTGGTTCCGGAAAATTCTGGATCTGAGCCGGTTGCGACCCAGGAGCCGGCGCCTGCGCCGGCCAGTTAGCGTTTGAAAAACTAGCGCTCGAGGCGCACGAAGATGGAGAGCGGGAGGGCTTTGCCGAAGCGGTCACGCAAGGCGAGTTCCCCGCTTTCCATTTTGTATTCTCCCTTGAGCCGGAAGGCTTCCCGGAGCGTGGTCTCGCCGAGGAGGGGAGAGTAGCCGTTGGAATAGAGGTTGAGGACGAGGAAGCTGTCGCGGGGCTCGAGGATCTGCGAGACGGTCTTGAGCATGTCGAAGAGACACTCGTCGAGTTTCCATTTCTCGCCGTCGGGGCCGTGGCCGTAGGCGGGCGGGTCGAGGATGATGCCCTGGTAGAGGTTGCCGCGCTTGGCTTCGCGCTTGGCGAATTTCATGGCGTCTTCTACGACCCAGCGGATGTCTTGGAGGCCGCTGCTTTCCATGTTGCCGCGAGCCCAGGTGACGACCTGGCGCACCGAGTCGAGGTGGGTGACGTCGGCGCCGGCTGCCCGGGCGGCCAGGGAGGCGGCTCCGGTGTAGGCGAAGAGGTTCAGCACTTTAGGGTGCCTGGCAGGGCGTCCGTCGGCGGTTTCCTTGGCTTTTTCGCAGAGCGCGCGTGTCCGGCTGTAGATGAATTCCCAGTTGGGGGCTTGCTCGGGGAAGACGCCCACGTGCTTGAAGGCGGTGAGGCCGAGGCGGAGGGAGAAGGCGAGGCCTTCCTGCGCTCCGCGGTAGCGGATATACCACTGGTCGTCCATCTTGCGGAGGCGCTCCCAGGTGCCGCTGTCTTCCTTGCCGGCCTTGGCGAATCCGGCGCCGGGTTTGAAGCGGGTGTGGCTAAGCCTGGCCCATTCAGCTGCGCTTAAGTTTTTGTCCCAGAGGGCTTTGGGCTCCGGACGGGCAAGGACGTAGGCGCCGAAACGTTCCAGTTTCTCGCCGTTTCCGCTGTCAAGGAGTTCGTAATCTTTCCAGAAGGTGCCGGGGTATTCGATGGTCATGGCTTCAGAAGGTCATTTTGCAGATGAAGACCTGGGCGTCGGCGACGCGGCCTTCGACATAGTGGACGCCGTCCGCTTCCGCGTGGAAGAGTCCGACGGTTTCGCCCGGCCGGGCTTCGCGGTTGAAGTTGATTTCGATTTCCTTCAGGGTCTTGTTGAAGCTCAGCTCGTCGGGGAGGCAGTCCATCGCCCAGGCGGTGTAGCGGGTGTTGTTGACGTGGCGGTTGGAGTCCACGTCGGAGTATCTGACTTCGTGGTCGGCGACTTTTTCGAGGGTGGAGCCGCGGGGGATGACGATCTTGCCGGCCGGGGTTTCGATCGCGTGTCCGGGCTGCTGGGGCTCGGGCGGAATGATGTCGGTCAGGCCGTCGGGACGCAGCATGCGGCGCTGGTCTTTCTCCATGATGACCCAGGAGCTGGTCGCGTCGATGAGGTCGTTGCCTTCGGCATCCCGGACGAGGTAGTCACGGAGGAAGAAGACGGAGCAGATGCCCTTGTGCCAGGTCTCGAGGGTGATGGGCTCGTAGCGGACGGGCATGCGGTTGAAGCGCACGTGCATCCGGGCGAGGACCCAGACGGCGTTGGCGGCGGCCACGGTGACGGAGTCGTCGAAGTGCAGTTCCTTGGCGCCGACGGTGGCGATCTCCTGGGCGATATCCATGAAGGAGACGGGCCGGAGGAGGTTGCGGACGTCGGCCATATAGGTCGTGACGGAGAGTTTCTGGATGGGCATCTGAACGTTTATTTTTTGCAAAGGTAGCAAATTTTGAGAAACGGGAATAAGTTGCTACTTTTGTAGGCTTGATTGTAATTACAATTTTTGATCATATGCAACAGTTTATCGATTCTTACGATTTCACCGGCAAGAAAGCCATCGTCCGCGTGGATTTCAACGTCCCGCTCAATGAGAATTTCGAGATCACCGACGACACCCGCATCCGGGCTGCCATCCCTACCTTGAAGAAGGTCCTGGAGAAGGGCGGTGCCCTCATCATCATGTCCCACCTCGGCCGTCCGAAGGGCGTGGATGCGAAGTTCTCCCTCAAGCATATCGTGGACCACGTGTCCGAGAAGCTCGGCGTCCCCGTGCAGTTTGCGCCGGATTGCCAGAAGGCGGATGCGCAGGCTGCGGCCCTGAAGCCGGGTGAGGCGCTTTTGCTCGAGAACCTGCGTTTCTATGCGGAGGAGGAAGGCAAGCCCCGCGGTCTGGCGGAGGATGCTTCCGAGGAGGAGAAGAAGGCGGCGAAGGCGGTCGTGAAGGAGAGCCAGAAGGCGTTTACCGCCAAGCTCGCTTCCTATGCGGATTGCTACATCAACGACGCGTTCGGCACGGCTCACCGCGCCCACGCTTCGACTGCGCTCATCGCGAAGTATTTCCCGAATGACAAGATGTTCGGTTACCTGATGGAAGGTGAGATCAAGGCGATCGATAACGTCCTGAAGAACGCCAAGCGCCCGCTGACGGCTATCATCGGCGGTTCGAAGGTGTCTTCCAAGCTGGCGGTCCTGAAGAACCTGGTCGGCAAGGTGGACAACCTGATCATCGGCGGCGGCATGGGTTATACCTTCATCAAGGCCCAGGGCGGCCAGATCGGCCTTTCCCTGCATGAGGATGACCTGATCCCCGACGCGCTGGCGATCCTGGAGGCTGCGAAGGAGAAGGGTGTCAACGTCAGCATCGCTTGCGACGCGGTCTGCACCCAGGAGTTCTCCAACGATGCCGAGACGAAGGTGTTCCCTTCGACGGCGATTCCCGCCGACTGGGAGGGTGTGGATGCCGGTCCTGAGACCCTGAAGGGTTGGAAGGGCATCCTGGATGCTTCCAAGACCATCCTGTGGAACGGTCCCGTCGGTGTGTTCGAGATCGATAAGTTCGCGAACGGCACGCTGACCGTGGCGAAGGATCTGGCCGAGGTGACCGAGAAGGGCGCTTATACCCTGGTGGGCGGCGGCGACTCTGTCGCGGCTGTGACGAAGATGGGTTTCGCCAAGAAGGTGAGCTATGTGTCCACCGGCGGCGGCGCCATGCTGGAGGCGATCGAGGGCAAGGATCTGCCGGGTATCGCTGCGATCCGCGAATAGTTTGATCGGGCCGCCGGCGGGCGGCCTTTTTTCTCTATGCTTATGAATTGGTTGTTCGTGCACTGGCATGTGGATCCGGTGTTGTTCCACATCGGGAGCCTGGAGATCCGCTGGTACTCGCTGCTGTTTGTGGCGGGGTTCATCCTGGGCTGGTATATCTTCAAGTGGTTTTTCAAGCGGGAGGGGATCCCGGAGAAGCTGCTGGACCCGCTGCTTTATACGCTGCTGGCGGCGACCATCGTAGGTGCGCGGCTGGGGCATTGCTGTTTTTATCAGCCGGATTATTATTTCGGCAGCTGGAAGGGCTTCTGGGAGATTTTCATGCCTTGGAAGGGCGGCCTGGCGAGCCACGGCGGCGCGATCGCGCTGTTGCTGGCGATGTGGTGGTTTGCCCGTCATTATGGGCGGAAGCATGATTTCGATTATCTGTGGATTATGGACCACCTGTGCATCGCTGTGGCTTTCGCGGGGTGTTTCATCCGGCTGGGGAATCTGTTCAATTCGGAGATTTACGGGGATGTGACTTCGCTGCCCTGGGGGTTCTTTTTCGACCTGCGGGGGGAGACGGAGCCGAAGCATCCGACGCAGTTGTATGAGGCGCTGAGTTATCTGATCCTGGGGCTGGTGATGGTGTGGATCTATTGGAAGCGCTTGGATAAGGTGCACCGGGGGTTCTTTTTCGGGCTGTTCCTGGTGGGTTGCTTCGGGATGCGTTTCCTGATTGAGTTTATCAAGGAGCCCCAGGTGGGCTTCGAGGAGGGTATGGCGCTGAATATGGGGCAGTTGCTGTCGATCCCGTTCGTGTTGGCGGGGGTGGCGCTGCTGGTTTATTCGTTTGTGTCGTCGACGCCGGCGCGCGCGGTCCATCCCGCCGACGGGCCCAAGCCGAAGGCCGCTCCCACTCATTACGCCAAGAGTTTGCGGGACAACTAATCTAGCTAATCTAAGGCAGGAGGGTGCGGGGGCGCGGGGGACTC
>CAMJHJ010000085.1 GCA_946405485.1 uncultured Bacteroidales bacterium
ATGGCGGAAGAAAGGCGTTCGCCGTAGCTGACGATTTCACAGTGGGTCTTTCCCGGCAGGACCTTCAAGGTGCAGACGCCGTCCAGGCGGGTCCTGAGGCGGGCCAGTTTCTCTTCCAGCGTCTGGCTCAAAGCCGTGGGGGCGCTCCCGAAAAGATCGTTCAAGACCGCACGGTGCCTGGCTGCGATGGCTTCGAAGGCCGCGACATAGGCGGTGTCACCCTTCTCCGCCATCCCGGCGGCTTCCAGCAACTGGTCGGTGACGCCGCCCAGGGCGGACACCACCACGATGACGCTTTCCGGGCGTCCTTCGACAATATGCTTGACTTGTTGCAGGGCCTCGGCCGATCCGACCGAACTGCCGCCGAATTTCAGGACTTTCATAGTACGCTACTAACGAAAACTCTGCAAGTTAAAAAAAAACGAGTCGAAATACAACTCAGATATGGGGAAATGATAGGGTCCCGCCATGGCCTGAGCCTTTGCCGGAAACGATTCGGGTGCCAAAGAAATGCTCTTTGACACCCGAAAAGAGGGAGACAACCCGTTCTTTCTGTGTTAGTTAGAATTCGGGATTCTGATCCGTGGATTTGGAAAGGGCCGAATTGGTATCAAACTCACTGTCCGGAAGCGGAAGGATATAGAAAGCCCGTTCGCTGTACTGGGGATGAACCTCCTTTACCCAATCCTCCGGGAACCGGAGCATATAGGTAAGCTCGATTCCAGCCTCGGTATGGAAACTCCTCAGGCCTTCCTTGAAGATTTCTTTCAGTAGTTCCTCCTTCGTGCTGATGGCGTCGAATTCCGTGAAATCGGTCACTCCGGCGGCCTGTTCGACCGTCTTGACGAGCGCCTTGGCCTGCGCTACGTTCCCTGTTGACCTCAGAATCCCTTCCGCCTCGAGCATGTACGCTTCGGAAAGACGCATTTCGAAGCATGTCTCACCCGCGGTGTTGGAGTTAAATCTGCCAGCCATCGTGTAATGCTTCAGTGGGATATACCCATTATTGTAGCCATCGTCATCGTACGCCATGATTTCGCTGCGCCGAGTGTCGGACTCGGCAAAGAGTTCCACGAGGTTGTCGTTCAGCCAGAATTGGTTCCATGTTTCATACCTGTGATAGGCCATCCTGACTGAACTCTGGCCCTGTTTCGGCTTAATTCCGAAAATGACCTCCTTGCTGTCGAGTCCGAGTTGGTGGAAGATGTCCGAAGTATGCTCCTCCAAAGCGTAGGCCCCGTCGCTGATGATATCACGGCATAGGGATGCGGCGTCAGAATAGTCGTTGCCTTCGCCTCTCATCATGAGAACGCGGGCTTTTGCAAGTTTCGCGACATTCTTGCTGACATAGTAATTGGGCCGGCTTTCGGCGGCATCCGCAATGGCATCATCCAAGTCTTTGAGGATGGCGTCATACGTCTCCTTTACCGTACTTCTGGGACAATCAACGTTGCCGATTCCGGTTTCAGAAGTACGGAGGATGATGCCGAACTTGCTGTTTACGTCCCAAGTGTATCCGAACAGCTTGAAAATCGTCGTATGGATCAATGCGCGGAGCGTCTTGGCCTCGGCGATGATTTCCTTCTTCCGGTTGCCGTTGAACAACTTGTCATCCGCATTGCCGGCAGCAGCAATAACATAGTTCGCGGCAGCCAGCTGCCGGTAGTACGTCTCCCACAGGGGGGCGATATATGGACCTGCGGACTCACCGTGGATGATAAGATATCCGTTATCTTCGTCGTAAACCATGCCGGCGAAAGTGGCTGGGAGGATCTCCGTATAAATCGGATTCCCGGCACTTTCAATGTTGTAATAATCCGGGCTGCAAAGCGCATAACTGTAGTACGCACCGTTGAGCGCCACTTCCGCTGAAGAAGCATCAACGATGAGGTTGTCATAGACCTTAGACTGTCCGGGTACGGCGTTGAGTTGCTTGTCACAGGAACTGAAGGTTGCGGTCATTGCCATCAAGACCGTCATCAGACTGATATATTGAATCTTTTTCATGATGCTTCGTATTTAGAATCCAAGGCGGGTGCCGATAGAGAATGTCCTGGACATGGGATAGGTGGTGAGATCCAGGCCTCCTCCACCGATGCTGTAAGGATTATCCGTAATCGCCGGATCGGCTCCCGGATATTTGGTGAGCGTGAACAGGTTCCCGGCTGAGACATAGAAGGTCGCGTAGCGCATGTTGACGGACTTGACCAGCCTGGCCGGCAAGTCGTAACTTAGAGACAGCGCGTTCATCCTGAGATAGGAAGCGTCATAGACGTTCAGGCTGCTGAGCATGTGGCGTCCCGTCGCATGCAGGATGGGCCTGTTGCCCGTTCCCGCATCGAGGATCCGGGCGCTGCGGTTGGCGATGCTGTCGAACTTCATGTCAGAGAGGTCTTTGACAAGCAGCAGTTCATTCCCGTAGGAATAGGTGAATGAGGCATTGAGTTTCCAGTTCAGATATCTGAAGGAGGTGGAGAAACCGCCATAGAAATCAGGCGTGCTGCAACCCACGACATCCTTGTAATCCCTGTAACGTTCGTTCAGGGAGAAAATGGGAGATCCGATGCCGAGTGTCGGATAATCGGAAGCCCAATAGCCGACCCTTCTTCCATTGAAACGCTCCTTGTAGGCGTCCAGTTCCGCCTGCGTATGGATTATTCCTTCAGCTACATAAGCATAGAGAAGACCGAGCGGCTCTCCTTCCTTGAGGATGGTTGCACCGTCGACAAAGTCTTTTCCTCCGGAGAGTTTAAGGACTTTGGAGATGTTCCGGGAGATGTTGAAATCGAAGTGCCACAGGAAATCCTCTGTCTTCACGATGTCGGTGTAAAGCTCCAGTTCGAGACCTTTGTTCCCGATGGATGCATAGTTGGCGATGGCCTCATTGAAGCCGCTGCTGGGCGGAACGGAAATGTTGTAGAGCGCATCATCCGTCGTTTTCCAGTAGCCGGCGACGGTTCCGCCAAGCCGTCCTCTGAAGAAGGAGAAGTCAAGGCCGAGGTCTTTCTGGAGCGTGGATTCCCATTTGATGCCTTCGTTGCCAAGCTGGATGGGATACATGGCGGACAATCCAGCATAAGATCCGGGCGCGAACAATGTCATGTACATATAGTCATCGATGTTCTGCGTCCCCGTCTTTCCTATACTGGCCCGGATCTTGAGTTCGTCGATCCAACGGGCCCCTTTCATCCAATCTTCCTCACTGATCCTCCATGCCACGGCACCGGACGGGAAGTAGCCGGTGCGGTTAGCCTTGGCAAACTTCGACGAGGAGTCGGCACGGCCCGTGAAGGTGAACAGATACCGGTCCAACAGAGTGTAATTCACGCGAAGGAAGAAAGAGAGCAGGGCATTCTGCATGGAAGGATTGGCTCCCTTGACAGATGCCGGAATCACGGCGGAACTCAATCCGTTGAGGAACTCATCGTCGGGATACTGGGTTCCGCTGGCAGAGAAGAAACTTGCGCGCCTTGTTTCCCAAGCGTGTCCCAGGACTGCGTCCAGGTGATGGATGCCCTGGAAGATCTTGTTGTAAGAAAGGGTGTTCTCCCAGAAGACTCCCGTCGTATTGGATTGGGCTTCCGTGCCGCTGCCGCCTTCGAATTCCTGAATACCATTCTCGCTTCCTACCATCAGGTAGCTGGGAATGTAGTTCGACTGGTTGTAATTTTTGAAATCAAAGGATGCGGCCGTCTTGAATACCAGTTCATCCATGAATCGGTACTGGAGGCCCAACGTCCCCTTGAACGTATAAGTCTTCGCAGAGTTGACGGCAGAAGCGACGGCGAGCGGATTCTGGTATCCGAGATACGAACTCGAGAAGCCGGCGCCGATCGAGGTGTTGTCCAGCGACATATAATTGGCCAGCGAGCCGTCATCGTTGTACGCGGCAAGAATGGACGGAGCAGCCAGCGCCTGCCCATAGGAGCCGTTCGTCACATCGTTCTCCGTGAGGCCGAAATGGACATTGATATTCGCGCTGAGTTTCTTGGTGAGGTCATTGTCCAGGCTGAGTTTGCCGGCATATCTCCGGAAACCGGTATTCAAGATGGTTCCTTGCTGGTTCGTATAGGACAGGGAAGCATAGTAACGGGAAGTCTGGCTGCCGCCGGACATGGACACGTCCGCATTGTGCGTGGCGCTGTTGCGGAGCAGCAGGGAAAGCCAGTCCGTGTTTGCATTTTTGATCGTCCCGAGTTCCTCATATTTCTTTTTGAGGGTGGCGACGGTCCGGTCATAGGAACTGACATACTCTTTGTTGGCCTCCAGGTTCGCGAGGGAGTTCTCGATAGCCGTCTTGTATGCTGCGATGTACTGGTCGCCGGTCAACACCTGCTCCGGATGCGGGATACCGTAACCGAAGTTGTAGTTGAAACTGATCTGAGGCTTTGTGTTCCGGCTGCCGCGCTTGGTCGTGATGATGACGACACCGTTGGCGGCCTTGGATCCGTAGATGGCCGTAGCGGAAGCGTCCTTCAGGATGGTCATGCTTTCGATGTCATTCGGATTCAAACCGGCCAGCGAGTTCAGGCTTCTCGTATAGGCCTCTCCGGTCGCCTCGATATCATTGCTCCCGGTCGCCGTGTACATATATGAAAGATCCGAACTGGCTGCGATGTAATCATTGTTGATTTCCGTCGGAATGCCGTCGATGATATAAAGCGGATCGACGCCTCGCTGAAGCGAGGAACCGCCGCGGATGCGGACCCGGATTCCTCCGCCCGGCGCTCCGTCCGCTTTCGTGACCATGACGCCGGACGCCTTACCCATGATCGCGTCGTCAAAGGTCGTGATGGGGCGCGTCGTGAGATCCGTCATGTCTACGGAGGCAACGGAGCCGGTCAGATCCTTCCTCTTCGTTGAACCATAACCGACGACGACAGCGTCATCGATGATCAGTTTGTCTTCGGTCATCTGGACATCAATGACCGGTCTTCCGGAGACGGGCTCCACCAGCGTCTGCATGCCGAGAAGCATGAACTCCAAAGACGCGGTCTTTGGATCCGGAACGTTGATGGAATAGTTTCCGTTCAAGTCCGTCGTGCCAAATGCACTGGCGCCTTGAACGCTCACGGTTACGCCGACGAGCGGCTGGCCCTGGGTGTCGGTGACGGTTCCTTTGACTTTCTGGCTGGATTGTGCAGCGGCGGGCTGCCACAAAACCGCCAGGAGCGAAAGGATCATCAGCACTCTGCCGAGGACACGATGAATAGATTTACTTTTCATAGATCAGAACTATTTTGAAAGTGAATTAAGATTGAATGCTTAATCAAAAACATCGGATAAAGCCTCAGCCAGTTTTTCGTGTTCCATCTTTCCGATGATGCTCCCATCCCTGTCAATCAGAAAAAACGCGGGAATGAAGTGAACGGCATAGTCGGTTGAGACACGGGATGGTTTCCCTTTCTCCGGGAATTCATCTATCAACTGGATCCAGGAGGTCCCGTCCTTTTCTATGGCCTTTTTCCAAATGCTCTCATCCGTGTCATTGGCCACACCGACAATCTCGAGACCTTTGTCGTGATACTGGGAATAAAGCTCTTTGAGCCCGGGCATGCCCTCACGGCAAGGGATACACCAGGATGCCCAGAAATCGATCAGGACATACTTCCCGCGGAGCGAAGAGAGGGTGAAGTCTTCTCCGTGGATGTCTTTCAAAGTGAAATCCGGGGCCGGACAGCCGGGTGCCACACGTTTCCTGGCTTCCAATTCTTTCTTGGCTTCTTGAGCGAGAAAGGATGCTTGAACGCTCTGGGAGAAGCCGGAAAAAACGGAATCATAAACTTCCAACGGAGCATCCGAGAAATACATGCGGGACAGGTATGCCGCTGCTTCGAGATCCTTTGACTCGGCAATGAGCTTTCTACGTGCTTCAAGATCCTGTCCCAAAGCGCAGAAGGCGGAAAAGAATACGTTGTTCGGTCCGCCGGTATAGCCCGGCTCACGAATGCTGGCAAGATCCCCGAACATCCCGTCTTCGACCGCCTCTGAGGAGTCCATATGGATGTTTATAGGAGCATTTTCGACAAAGATCGAGGTGGCGATGCCCATTCCTTCGTCGGGGATAAGGGCAAGGGTACCCAGGACCACATCTTTCACCCGTCCCTTCAACGTGAAGCGTCCCTTTTGGAATGAAACGGTGTCACTGACCCTTTCTCCTTCCGGAGTCTTATAAGTCAGGACGGCCTTCCCCTCCGGGATATCGGTGGTGCCTTCAATGAGATAACTTTCTCTTGAACAGGCGAATAACGCCATGGATGCGGCGAATAACAGGATAAGATGTTTCATAGGTCAGGAAAGAAAAAACGGAGACTATTTCAATTTCCGGTTGGCGTAATGGGCGATGACGTCGGGGACCTGGATCTCATAGGACGGGTTGTCCAGCAGGGATGAGGTCAGGAGCATGTCGGCCGTCGTACGGTTGGTCGCAAAAGCGATGTTGTACAGCGCCGCGAGGCGGGTGAGGGCCGAAACGTCGTTCTGATGGCCTTGGACGATCAGGTTGTCGCAGAAAAAGATCAGCATGGTGATCTTTTTCTCCGCAATCATGGCACCGATCTGCTGGTCGCCGCCGAGGGGGCCGGAGAGCAGGCGAGTCACCTTCCCCTTGAAGGGGCGGCTGCCGTCTTCAAGCTCAATCTCTTCAATCAAGCGGCCGGTGGTTCCGGTGGCAAACAGCGTATGTTTGGACAGGAGGCCATAGTTGAATTTGGCCCAACTGATAAGTTCCTCTTTTCTGCCGTCGTGCGCGACGAGAGCGATGTTCATGCTTTTCATAATCTATTCATGTTTAAGAGTTTGCAATGCGGTGACCAGGGTGTCGACCTGTGCTTCGGTCGTGGCCCAGCTGGTGCAGAAACGCCAGGCGTCGCGACCGTCGGGGGTGCGCGTCCAATACTCGAAGCCGAATTCCTCGCCCAGTTTGCGGGCCTGCTCCTCGCTGAGGATGGGGAAGACCTGGTTGGTCCCGCCTTCGATCAGCAAATCGAATCCGGCAGCCCTGAAGGCGGCGCTCAGCTTGTCCGCCAACCGGTCGGCCTGACGTGCCAATTTGAAATAAAGGCCATTTTCCATGAGCGTCTCGAACTGGATGCCCAGCAGGCGTCCTTTGGCCAGCATGCCGCCGCCTTGCTTGATGCAGTAGCGGAAGTCGCGGCCGAGTTCCTTGTTACGGAAGACCACGGCTTCACCGAACAGCGCGCCTTGCTTGGTGCCGCCGATATAGAAGACGTCGGCGAGGCGGGCGATGTCCTTGAGTAACAGGCGACTGCGGGAAGATTCCAGGCCGTAGCCGAGGCGGGCGCCGTCGATGAAGAGCGGCAGCTCCCAATCGCGGCAAGCGGCGCTGATCTCTTCCAGTTCTGACTTGGAATAGATCGTGCCCAGTTCAGTGGGGAAAGAAATGTAGACCATGCCCGGCTGGACGATATGCTCGTGGTTGGCGTCATGCCAGTGGTCTTCCAGTGCGGTGCGTATCTGTGCGGCCGTGATCTTTCCGTCGGTCGTGGGGAGGGGAAGGACCTTGTGGCCGCCATGCTCGACGGCGCCTGTCTCATGGGCATTGATATGACCCGTAGCGGCGCACAGGACCCCTTGGAACGGCCTCAGCAAAGAACCGATGACCGTGGCGTTGGTCTGTGTCCCGCCGACCAGGAAATGCACATCCGCATCCGGGGCGTCGCAGGCGATGCGGATCATCGCCGCCGCCCGTTCGCAGTGCGGATCTTCGCCGTAACCGACACACTGTTCGAAATTGGTTTCCTGCAGTCTCTGAAGGATGGACGGATGACAGCCTTCGAGGTAGTCACATTCGAAATGGATCATGAGATTTGTTAGTTCGTTCCAAATTGCAAATGTAGCTTGAAAATCGTAAATTTGCCATCCCTAAATTGGATAAATGATGAAAACAATACCTGTTTTGCTCCTGACCGGCTATCTTGGCAGCGGAAAGACCACCCTTGTCAACAAGATTCTTACGAACGGCAAAGGCATCAAATTCGCCGTGATCGTCAATGATATCGGCGAAGTCAACATCGACGCCGACCTGATCGCGAAGGACGGGATCGTAGGCAAGAAGGACGAGTCGCTGGTCGCGCTCCAGAACGGCTGTATCTGCTGCACCTTGAAAATGGACTTGGTGGAACAGCTGCGCGAGATCGTTTCGATGCAGAAGTTCGATTACATCGTCATCGAGGCGAGCGGCATCTGTGAGCCGGAACCCATCGCACGCACGATCTGTTCCATTCCCATGATGGGAGACGAGTATGTCAAGGATGGTGCGCCGCGGCTGGACTGCATCGTCACGGTGGTGGATGCCCTTCGGATGCGGGATGAATTCGGCTGCGCCAAAGATTTGCTGCGGGGCAACCTGGACGAGGAGGACATTGAGAACCTGGTGATCCAGCAGGTGGAGTTCTGCGACATCGTGCTGCTCAACAAGGCTTCGATGATTTCAAGGGAAGAATTGGGCAAGATCCGGGAAATCATCCGCGCGTTGCAGCCTAAGGCCGAAATCATCGAGTGTGATTACGGCGACGTGGAGTTGGAGAAACTGATCTGGACCGAGCGTTTCAATTACAATTCCGTTTCCGCCTCGGCGGCTTGGATCAGCGCCGTGGAAGGGCACATGGAGGAAGAAGACGATGACGAAGATGATGATGACGACGAGCACGAGCATGAGCACGGGCATCACCATCACCACCATCATGAAGGGGAGGGCGAGGTCGAGGAATACGGCATCGGGACGTATGTCTATTATCGTCGCAAACCTTTCGATATCAATAAATTCGACAATTTCGTCGCCAAGCATTGGCCGGCCGGCGTCATTCGCGCCAAGGGTATCTGCTACTTCACGAATGAGCCGGACCTCTGCTTCCTTTTCGAGCAGGCGGGCAGTCAGATCGGACTGAAAAATATCGGGCAATGGTACGCGACCATGCCCGAAGATCAGTTGAATCAGATGTTGCTGGAGGATCCTGTGCTTCGCGCGGATTGGGATCCGGAGTATGGCGACCGGATGCAGAAGCTCGTCTTCATTGGCCAGCATCTGGACCGTCACGCCATCCGCGCCGCCCTGGACGCCTGCTTAGCTGACTAGA
>CAMJHJ010000086.1 GCA_946405485.1 uncultured Bacteroidales bacterium
CGCCCTTTCCATCGACTATGCCTATAAATTCAAGAAAGGGCTTCCCATAATCGGCATCGATTTTCGCAACCGGCTCATCAACACGACCTGCGGCTGGGCCAACGCCACCGAAGAAAGACTCCTGACCATGGCCACCGACCTCTATCTGGAGGATTCGAGGATGCGCAACGGCTCCATGCGCCTGGGCCTGACGGCCGAGATGGACCCGTACGAGCGCTATCTGGAGCAAGGGGAATACTGGGAAGGCTGGGACTGGAAGAGTTACTGGCTCTCCACCTTTGCGCAGTTCAAGATCGACACCTTCGATGACGGCTACTTCCCCACCCGGGGCATCCGGTTCTCCCTGAAAGGACGCTATGTCTTCAAGGGATACACCATCGACCTCGATCCCCATGAAAACTACAATCCCTACACCGAAGAGGAACCCACACATACGGAAGACGGGACTGTCCCCCGCTATTTCACGACCATGGCCTCGCTGGAATTCGCACTCCCCCTCGGAAGCCGCTTCGCCGTCCTTCCCAAGCTGTATGCCGGGACTTACCGCCCTCTCATCAATAATCTCTTTGAATACAACCCCGCCGATTACCTGAACCCCAAACACGCCGTCATGATGGGCGGTTTCATACAGGACCGCTACACGGAGAACCAGATCCCGTTCTTCCCGTGCCCCACGGGATACAGGAGCACCGCCCTCTACGCGACGATGGCCCAGCTCGACCTGCGCTACTGCTTCCTCCGCAAAAACTACATCACTGCCCGGGGCGCCTACCTCGTCCGCGGCGACACGCTGACCGACTATTTCCTCGGCTCGACCTACTGGGGCGTCGGCATGGAGTATTCCCGCCAGACGATGGTCGGTCCCCTAAGGCTGGCCACCCAGTGGGGCTCGTACCTCGGTTTCACCATCTATGCCGGCATCGGCTTTGACTTCTAATACGTCATGAAGAAGCGATTACGCACCCTACTTCAAGCGCTCGCCGCTTCCCTTTTGCTGATCCTGCCGTTGCGTTCCGTCGGACAGGACACGGATGCCCTTGCCACTCTGACCAACCTGCTCACTGATCTGAAGCAGTCCTATGACGGAGCTCTCCAATCCGACTCCCTTCTGGTCGAGAACAAACTCCGACGCGAAGAATTATCCGAGATGGTCAAGGCGGCAGACGAGGTTACACTCATGCTTTATACCCAGCAGCAAGAGTTCGCCTTCGACATGGCCTTCGCACTGGAAGAGGTCTCCCGCGTTTATGAAGCCTTCCATGAGAAAACACGCCTGGGCGACAAATACCTGATTGCTTCCCGTTCGGGATTAAAGCGCTATACCCTGCTGGAAGAAACCCTGCAAGGCATGTATTCAAACCATGCGGTAGATTCTTTGCTGGCATCCAAAGACTCTCTCCTCCTGGGTGTCCCATTCATCCCGCTCGAAGAAGAAAACCTGGAGAAAAAAGCGCTTTTGGACAGCTGCATGAATTACACCAGGGCCCTGATTGACCTGTATGGCGGTTCCGTCGCGCTTGCTTTGCAGGACAGCGCCTATTTCGCAGATACGGAACAGCGGCTCCGTCAGGCTTACGATTTCGCGCAAGCCAACTATACCCAGACTCAGAAAGGGTTGTTCATGGGGGGAAACGTGGGCATCATCCATATCATCAAGAATTGGAACGACTTTATCGCCAAGGCAAGAAAGGACCTGACGCTCCGGTTCGACGCTGGTGCTGAAAGCGGCAATCCGGATAAAGAGTCCCATCCCTGGGGAGGCACCAACTCCCTTAAGCACGCGGGACTGGCCCTTCTTACCCTCCTGTTGTCATTCCTGCTGGCCGGTCTGATCACTTACCTGACATTCAAGCTCATCCGTTCAGAGCGTATCCGTGATTTCCGGCCTGTTCTCTCGTCCATCCTGGGAATAATCCTTTTCGTCATTGCCTTGTTCTGTTTCAAGACAGACCGCAGCAGCCCCTACTGGGTCATGGCTTACCGCCTGTTAATGTCCTTCTTCTGGCTGACCCTTGCCATCTTTGTCTCGCTCTTGATCCGGATACCGGCTTCGCAAGCCAAAACGTCCCGGAATCTCTATATCCCCACGCTGCTGCTGGCTTTCCTTGCGATCCTGCTTCGGGCGATCTTCCTGCCTGCCAGCGTCATCCCGCTGATCTTCCCCCCGGCCCTGCTGATCTTCATCATCTGGCAGTCTGCTGTCAATGTCCGTTCCAGAGGCAAGGTCGACCGGACAGATCTGCGGTACACCTGGGCCTCCGTCGCCGTCATGGTCGTCATCTGCGTGCTGTCCCTCATCGGATACTCTATGATCGGTGTGCTCCTGCTCACCTTCTGGACCTTCCAGCTGGCTCTGCTGCATACCATCACGACGCTCTTCTACCTGATCAAGCGGTATTATGAAAACCGTGTAGTCAGAAGCAAGGCTCGCTACCATACCGAGAATCCGTACTTGCCCCTGGAGGATAAGAACGCATTCATCGAAGTTACCTGGCTGTACGACCTGCTCCGGATGGTAATCATTCCAATCGCGACGCTCCTGTCTTTCCTTGCGAGCGTGCAGCTCACATCGAAGGCCTACCAACTGTCTCTGACGGGAGCGGATTTCCTGCGCCAGCCCTGGTTCCCGGGAAAGGGGTTCCATAGTCTGACCCTATACAACATCCTGGTGGTCATCGCCTTGTTCTTCGTATTCCGCTACCTGATCTACATCGTAAAAGGAACAGTCCGCCTGATCAAGCTTCGCAGCATCATCGAAAAGAAAGGGGAAGCCGCCATGCCTCTCAAGGAATCCGATGTCAACCTGTCCCTTTCCAACGCCCTGGTTTCGTTGCTGGGATGGTTCGCATATCTGATCATCGTTTTCGCAATCCTGGACATGCCGACAAAGGCCATCACGGCTATCACCACCGGTCTGGCAGCCGGCGTCGGTTTCGCCCTTAAGGACTTGATCAACAACTTCTTCTATGGCGTACAGCTGATGGCTGGGCGCATCCGTGTCGGAGACAAGATCTCTTGCGACGGCGTTCGGGGTGTCGTCAAGCGCGTCAGCTATCAGACCACGCAGGTGGAAGACGAAGACGGTTCGCTCATCGCATTTACCAACACCGACCTGTTTACCAAGAAGTTCCGCAACCTCAACAGCGGGCGCAACTACGAACTGCTCAAGATCCCGGTATCCGTGCGCTACGGAACGGATATCGAACAGGCACGTCAGGTCATCCTGAAAGCGTTGCAGCCTCTAATGGTCGAGGATAAATACGGCCGGAGCATCGTCGATCCATCTTTCCCGATCGACGTCCGTTTTGACAACTTCGGTGACAGCTGCATCAACATCTTCGTGGTCCTGTACACGACGGTAGATACGCACTACACCTTCCCCGCCCGGGCCAAGGAAGCCATCTACAACGCCTTCAGCGAGAACGGCATCGAGATTGCCTTCCCGCAGCGCGACGTGTATATCAAATCCGTTCCGGAAGGAAAGAAATGACGCGGATTCAGAAGTTTTCGGTCACCAGGACCGGGGCTTCCATAAGTCCGAAGGGAATGCAATAATAATCATCCCGCCAGAGACGGGTTTTCCCTGTTTTCCTCAGGTCGAACCAATCGTTATCTCCGGGCTCTGCATTGGGCCAGGAGTCCCTGCCGCTGAAAGTGGCGGGGCCCAGCATCGCAAATTCGCCGCCCACGCAATGAAGCGGGCCCATCAGGTTGCGCAGGCTCCCGGTCAAGGTCAGTTCAACCTCGTTCTCCCCTGCTTTCAGGACGTCGGTGACATCCGTTTCCCAGGGACTGCAAAAGACGGTCGGGAGTGGTGTTCCGTTCACCTTGACACGCACGGTGATGGCTTCAACCTTCGGGAAGGTGATCTTGTAGCGCACGCCGTCTTCCTTGGCGGTCAGATTGAAGGTTCCCGTGCAGCTGAGCCGTCCGGCATAGAAAGGATGACCCTGGCGGGTAAAATCGCCATCCGGGGCATCTGCGTCTGCAACGAGAGAGAAAGACCCGTATTGGAAGCGCGCCGGCATGGGTTTGGGATTAAGGATCGGATTGCGGTTGCGCCAGGTCTCGGTCGGCTGCTCTTCGGCGAGCGTTCCGGCCACTGCGAAATCGCCGGCGAGGAAGACGTTCTCGATCTCCGTGCCGTAGCGCGCGACCGGGTAGACAGAAGTCGGGATGGGGTTGACGAAATCCAACGAGAGCAGGACCTCGTTACAGCCTTCCTTCATATAAGGGACAACATCGGCGGTGCGGAAATAGCGGTCCACGTACCAGTCGTCGCTAAAATGCAGCGCGTGTCCGTTGAGGGTGACGGCCTTGTACATCCAAGGCTGCTCCACGACGAGAGAGCACTTCGCCGGAAGAGTCTGTGCCTCAAAAGAATAGCGCAACAGCATCGGTCCGTCATAATGCGCGGCCCCGTCGTTGAAACGGAAATAGATGGCCAGGACAGGCTCGGGGCCCATCCAGGTCTTGCCTCCGTCCGTCGACCATTCAGCGAAATCCAGGGGCAGGGCGTTCGGATCCTGGCGCTTGCAGGTCCAGCATTCCAGGGCCTGGATCGGGGTCTGAGTGCCCGGGAGACGATACTCTCCGTCATGGCGGCATGCCCGATCGCCGGAGAGCAGGATCCAGGTCTGCGCCGGGGCGAACTCCAATTCGAACGATCCGTCATCGGCACACGGCACGGAGAGACATTCCCCGTCCAGGGGGTTCAACAGTGCGAGATGCCGCGACTTTCCTGTCGGAGCGACCCGGATCCGGACCGTCTCCATCCGGGAGGTGTTGGACAGTTGCAGGCTGGTGCCGCCATCGACCTTGCGAAGGTGTGTCCAGACCTTGTCCGCGCCGGGACCTTCGAGGCGGAAAGCGCGGTCAACATGCTCGTCCATCCAGGCTCCGAACTCCGAGAAATCCAGCGCCGTACTGCAGGATTTCAGGCCTTCGAGTGCGTCCGGAACCCCGTCCACATAGACGGGATATCCTCCGCAGACGATTACTTTGCCGCCCTGGGCGGCGAATTTCTCCAGCAGCGCCAGCGTCGTAGGCCGTATCGTCAGGAAGCCGGGCAGAATCACGGTATGATAGGCCATTTCTCCCATTCTGAGCAGGCCGTTTTCCACGGACCCGATCTCCGAAGCGATCTGCTCGTCGCCCAGGTCTGCGTTAAAATGCAGCGTCATCAACTGCTGCAGGATATCCTCCAGCAACTGGTCCCGCACCGGCTCAGGGGAAGCCTCCGCCACATCCCGGTCCAGATAATCGGACTCCAGCGGCGAAAAGGCCAGGACCTCTCCTGCCGTCCGGCCTACCGTAGCGAAATAGGCCAGGCGCGCCGAATAGTCCTCAAAAAGCGCGTTGTCCGGCCAATAAGGCTCCTGGTAGTTGAACGAGGGCGGATAATCGTATTTGCGGATACCCTTCAGGCTGTAGTGCGACAGATGAGGGCAGAAAAGATTCAGTCCGTTGTTGGTATGCCAGGCCGTAAGCCAGATCCGGTCCTCGAAAGAGAGGTTGTGGCCCGCCGTACCGAAAATCTCCACGATGCGGCGCTTCAAGCCAAATTGGTTCGCGACCGAAGTCATCACCTTGGCGTTGTGCAGCACCTTAAAGCGCAGCCCCAGGGCATCGACGCCGGGCACCTGCATGTGCCGGAACTGCGTCATCAGGTTGCCCTGGTTGAACATGTTGGACACAGGCAGTTCCTCGCCGTTGTAGTGGCCTGTCCAAAGCAGGCCGGCCTCTGCGCAATAATGTCCAAGTTGCCGGCTGAAAGCCTTCTCCATGCACTCGCCCACCGTGCGGTAATACTGCAGGCGGAAAGTACGCCAGTCCCCCACCGTATCGACCAGCGAGGCCAGATGCGGTCGCAGTTCGTAGCCATATTTCTCCTTGAACACCGGTTCCATGCACGGGGAATACGGGATGAAGGCGTCCGCCTCCGTGACATCGCGGCGGGGCGAGACCTGCGGCTCGTCGGAAAAGATGCCCATCACCCCTTTACGACCCGCAAAGCGCTCAGCATAAGGCTTATAGGTGCATTCGATAAATGCCTTCACCGCATCCGGATTCATCAGGTCCACCCAGCAGGCGCCGTTGTACCAAGACTGGCCCATGGGGTCGACGTGGGACACATAGAGATGCGCCCCATCGTCGAGCAGCACGCTGTCCTCCGGACTCAGCGCCGTACCCTTGGGCACGCGCACCAGCGTCCTGGCGCGGAAGGCGTCGTCCTGACGGGGCACGATGCCCCCGGCGAATCCGCTGGGCCATTTGTCCTCGTCGTAGAACCAGGACTCCAGCCCCAGCTTCTGCGACTCCTGCACGCCCGCCTCCATCAGGTCGAACCATTCATCCGACAGGTAGGGCGTCAACAAGCCCGGACGACTGTGAAAAAAGGCGCCTCCGAAGCCGCCCTCCTTGAAAAGGGCCAGTTGCCGGCGCATTTCGTCCGCTGACAGGCTGTCGTTCAACGACCAGAAGGACATGGAACGGTACGTCGCCGAAGGGTGGCGGAATTCGTTGAGATCAAAGCGGTCGGGAGCCTGTTTGCAGGCCAGGGTCAGCAGCATCGACAGGGCTGCCAGGGTATGAAGGATCTTTCGCATTTTCAAATATAATTGCTTTTTTCCGGATTTGCACGTAAGTTTGTATAAAGGTGATTCTTATGAGAATACAAGGCATCTGCAGGCTATCCTTGGCGCTCCTTCTTTCGGCGTTGATGCTGTTTCCGTCGTGCCGGAGGGACGCTGTCCCTGCGCTGGAAAACGGGCGCGTGCGCCTGGCCTTTGATGCCGCCACCGGCTGGCCGGTCTCGATGACGGACAAGGCCGGTGGAAAGGAAATGCTCTCTGGCAGCGTGCCCCTCTGGGAGATCCAGGATGCCCGGGACAGCTTGCTGAGAGAAAAAGCGGACTTCTTGGGATGCCGCCGTTGTCCGGAGGGGCTGCGCTTGACCTGGGAAACGGCGTCCGGCATACGCGTGAAAGCCTTCGCCCGCCTGGCTCCGGAAGACAGCCTGCTGCACTGGAGTCTCTCCGTCACGGGGTTGGAGCCCGGGTCCTCCGTACGCTACCCCATCCTGGATTTCAAGAAGATGGAGCATGAGGATTTTGCTTTTTCCAGCTGGCTGGGCCGCTTGGAAAGGGATCCCCGGACCGGCCTCGGACCTGACAATCCGCTCATCCGTTTCAACGCGGAAAGCCCTGGCGCGCTGTCCATGCAACTGATCGCCACGTACGACCGGGAGAGTGGACGCGGGCTCTACCTCGCATCCAACGACTCGCTTTCCTTCACAAAGACCTTTACTACCGAACTGGACTCGGCGAAGACCCGTTTCTACCTCACCCATTATCCGGCCCTCGACGGCACGTCCAAGGCCTGGGATCCGGGATACGAGGTCATTACAGGCCCTTTCCGGGGCGACTGGATGACGGCGGCCCAGCTGTATCGAAGATGGGCCGTGCAGCAACGCTGGTGCCGGGAAAGCCGGCTGAAGCAGCGCAAGATCGAAGACTGGGCGCTCGGAACCGGTCTATGGGTCTGGAACCGCGGGCGCTCGGAGAACGTCCTGCCGGAGGCCCTGCATCTGCAGGAGACATCCGGGCTGCCGGTAAGTGTCCTGTGGCATTGGTGGTGCAACTGCGGGCACGACGATGATTTCCCTTATTATCTGCCGCCCAGGGAAGGCGCAGGGCCTTTCCGCGAAGCCGTGCATTCCGCCTCGGACCAGGGCGTGCATGCGCTCGTGTATATGAATTCCTTCGAATGGGGCACCTCGACGCCGGGATGGGAAGAAGCCAAGCCCTTCGCCCTGAAAAGGCAGGACGGATCTTTCCGGGAATACACGTCCAACACATTCACCGGCCACACGATCGCCGCGATGTGCCTGCACGAAGACTTCTGGACGGACCGGTATACGGCGATGGCCGACACGGTGCTGCGGGATTACGGCGTCGGCGGAATCTATATGGATGAGGCTTGCACCAACCTGCGCTGCTACGATCCTTCGCACGGGCACAGCATCGGCGGCGGGAACTACTGGGTCGAAGACTTCAACGGACTGGCTTCGCGCATCCGCGCCCAGGCCGTCCGGACGGTCCTGGCCGGCGAGGGTTCCGGTGAAGACTGGATCACGTCGCTGGACCTTTTCCTGACCCTGGGTGTCAGCCGCGAACGCTACATCGGCGGTGATGCCGAGCCCATTCCCCTGTTCCAGGCCGTGTATCACGATTATGCGATCACCTTCGGCAGCTACAGTTCGCTGGTATATCCGCCTTTCGACGAGCGCTGGCCGGCGGAGCTTCGCCCCGAAGGCTGCGAGACTCTTCTCCCCGAACGTTTCAACCTGCAGTTCCGGATGGAGCAGGCGCGGGCCCTGGTGTACGGGATGCAGCCGTCCATCGCCAACTATCACGCCTTCCTCGACGAGGCCCGGAGCCGCGAGATGGACTTCGCCCTGCTGCTGGCCCGGACCCGGATGCGCTATCTGGATTACCTGCTCTACGGCATGATGGAGCGGGTCCCTGCGATGACGGTCCCCACTGCGCAGGCCGACATCTCGAAGGTCTCGATCTATGCCCGCGACGGCCAGTCTGCCGCACGGATTACGAAAGAGATACCTTTGCTCTACACGGGAATGTGGAGATCACCGGAAGGCGGGCTGGCGCTCTTTATCGTCAATATCGGGGAAGAATCGCTACCCGTCGTCTTCTCTTTCGATCCGGCGGAATACGGCCTCCCTACCACTTGCCAGGCACTTCTTACCAGCGAAAGCGGCAGCGAAGTGATTGCCCGAACTTCCGAGGGTCCCCTGAATGTCTCCGCCACCCTTCCCGCCCGTAGCATCCGCATCATTACCTTTCTTTAGCCGCCACGGCTAGAATGCCAGCCGCCAGGAGGCATCCTGGGCGCGGCGGTTCTGCAGGGCGTTCATCTTGCCGAAGTTCCACTTCACCCCGAAGAGGATGTAGCGGCCGAGGATGAGCTTGTAGGAGTCCTGCATGTAGTCCGAGGAATCCAGATGCGAAAGGTTGCGCGTCTGGCCCAGGATGTCATGGGCGCTGAGGGTCAG
>CAMJHJ010000087.1 GCA_946405485.1 uncultured Bacteroidales bacterium
CCAGTTCCTTGCCGACCTTGATGAAGGCGGCGATGGCCTTGTCCAGGTGCTCCCGCTCATGGGCGGAAGAGAGCTGGACGCGGATGCGGGCCTGGCCCTTCGGCACGACCGGATAGTAGAAACCGGTGACGAAAATGCTTTCCTCGGCCATCTTGGCGGCAAACTTCTGGCTCAGCGGCGCATCATAAAGCATTACGGCGCAGATCGCAGACTGCGTGGGCTTGATATCGAAACCGGCGGCAATCATCTTGTCGCGGAAATAAGCCACATTCTCCTGCTGCTTGTCGTGCAGGGCATCGCTTTCCCCGAGCATTTTGAAAAGCTCAATCCCGGCTGCGACGATCATCGGGGGCAGGGAATTGGAGAAGAGGTAGGGGCGCGAACGCTGGCGCAGCATGTCGATAATCTCCTTGCGCCCGGTGGTGAATCCGCCCACGGCGCCGCCGAAGGCCTTGCCGAGGGTGCCGGTGTGGATGTCGATGCGCCCGTAGCAGTCGAACTGCTCGGCTACGCCGCGTCCTGTCTTGCCAACCACGCCGGCGGAGTGGCTCTCATCCACCATGACCAGGGCATCATATTTCTCCGCTAGGTCACAGATCTTGTCCATCGGGGCGACGTTGCCGTCCATCGAGAAGACACCGTCCGTGACAATGATACGGAAACGCTGGGCCTGCGCCTCCTTCAGGCAACGCTCCAGGTCGGCCATGTCCGCGTTGGCATAGCGGTAACGGACCGCCTTGCACAGACGCACGCCGTCGATGATGGAAGCGTGGTTAAGCGAGTCGGAGATAATGGCGTCCTCGGCTGTGAACAGTGGCTCGAACACGCCGCCGTTGGCATCGAAACAGGCGGCATACAAAATCGTGTCTTCGGTGTGGAAGTAATCGGCGATCGCTTTTTCGAGTTCTTTATGGAGATCCTGGGTCCCGCAGATGAAGCGGACCGACGACATCCCGTAGCCGCGGCAGTCCATGGCCTTCTTCGCCGCCTCGATCAGACGCGGATTATCCGCAAGTCCGAGGTAGTTGTTGGCGCAGAAATTAAGTGCCTTGGATCCGTCCTGAAGGGTGATTTCAGCGCCCTGGGCGGAGCAGATGTTACGCTCATGCTTGTACAGGCCGGCTTCTTCGATGGCGGTCAGTTCGTTCTGGAGGTGTTGTTGAAATTTTCCGTACATAAGTGGTTGTGTTTTTCGTGTCCTCAAATTTATAAAAAAATCGTAAATTTGTTTTGCGTTTTTGACCAAGAAATATGAAAAACAAATGCCTTCTGCTGACAGCCCTTCTGCTGTGCTTCAGTTACGCTTTCCTTCCTGCCCGGAATCCTTCGGCCGGCGACACCCTGCGTGTCCTGGCTATCGGTAACAGTTTCACCGTAGATGCCTGTGAGCAGGACTTGTACGGGACCTTCCGGGCCGCCGGACGACCGGTCATCATCGGATACGTCACCCGGGGCGGATCCTCCCTGGAGGACCACTGGAACTGGGCTTCCGGAGACGAGCCTAAGTTCCGCTACTGCAAGATCGGGGATGGGGCGCAGGTCAGTGAGGGCAAGGCCACCCTGGCCCGGGCGCTTGCGGACGAACCCTGGGAGGTCGTGACCTTCCAGCAGCAGAGCGGCAAGGCGGCGCAGCGGGAGACCATCGAGCCCTGGCTGGGCAAGTTGGTCAAATATGTGCGCAAACGCGTGCCCCGGGGCGTGCGGCTGATGTATTACCAGACCTGGGCTTATGACGAGCGCTCGACCAGCCATTGGATGATGTTCGGCCATCTCAACGCGGAGATGTACCCGAACCTGGTCGCGAACAGCCGCGAATTCAGCGCCAAGTACAAGATGGGCGTGATCCCGGTGGGAACCGCGGTCGAGAACCTGCGTACCTCCTTCAACATGATCAATGTCGTGCGGGGCGGGGACCATTTGAATTATACGATCGGCCGCTATCTGGCCGCCGCGACCTGGTATGAGGCACTGACGGGGGATGACGTGCAGGCCTACGATTACGCGCCCTATACCTTGCCGAACCCGATCCGGCGCGCAATGGCGCGCAAATGCGCCCACGCGGCGGTCGTCCAGCCTTATGAGGTCACCTCGATGGTCTCCGGCCAGGGCGCATACGCCTCCAAGGAGGCGGGCATCCTCAATTATGACGAGTCGCTCGTGCCCAATTATACCCTGCCGGACCCGCTCGTCTGCGAGGACGGGACGCCGGTGTGCGACACGACCCTGTGGGAGACGCGCCGTCGCGGAGAATTGCTCGAGCTCTTCCGCAGCGAAGTATACGGCCGCTCGGTCGGTCGCCTGCCCGGCCAGCATTATAAGATCACTTCGGTGGATGAGAATGTCTTCGGCGGCCTGGCGACGCGCATGAACGTGGCGATTTATTATACGGAGAAGGAGGACAAGTACATCGATCTCATGATGTTCCTGCCCAACGGCGTGGACGGGCCCGTGCCCGCCTTCATCATGATGAACCTCCAGGGCAATGCGGGCCTGAACGAGGATGAGAATGTCCCGTACCCGAACGAGCTGCAGTTGAGCAATTACCAGATCTACGGTTATCCGCCGCGGGGCTGGCGTCGGGACCGATATCCGCTGGAGATGATCCTGAGCCGCGGCTATGCCCTCCTGACCTTCTACGCGGGCGACGTGGATCCGGACTTCGACGACGGCTACCAGAACGGCGTCACGCCTTTCATCTATCGGCCGGGACAGCGTATTCCTGAGCCGGATCAATGGGGCGCCATCTCCGAATGGGCCTGGGCCCACAGCCGGGTGATGGACTATCTTGAGGAGGCCCAGGACCGGGTGGACGCGCACCGGGTGGCGGTAGCCGGCCATTCCCGCGTCGGCAAGACCGCGCTCTGGACCATGGCGCAGGACCGTCGCTTCGCCCTGGTGATTTCCAACTGCTCCGGTTGCAGCGGGGCCGCCTTGAGCCGCCGCCGTTTCGGCCAGACGGTGCGCCAGATTCAGACGACTTTCCCGCATTGGTTCTGCCTGAATTACTTGAAATATATGGACAAGGAGGATGAGCTGCCAGTGGACCAGCACGAACTGATCGCCCTCTGCGCCCCGCGGCCGGTGTATGTGGCCAGCGCGACCCTGGACCGGGGCGCGGATCCGAAAGGGGAGTTCCTTTCGCTGGTGGCAGCCATGCCCGTGTATCGCCTGTACGGGAAGGAGGGCCTGTCCCAGACGGAATGGCCTGAACCCCGTACGCCCGTGTCCGGCGACGGGATGGGATACCACCTCCGCCCCGGCAAGCATACCATCTCCGGCTATGATTGGCTGCAATACCTGAACTTTGCCGATAAGGAGATGCGCTAGTCCATTCTTTTTTTGTATTTTTGTTGTTCGAAATGTAGTTCTGAAACTATGAAGAATATCTTGGTCATCGGCTCGACCGGACAGATCGGCTCTGAGCTGACTATGTTGCTCCGGAGGGAAGTCCCCGGCAGCACCGTTGTCGCCGGGTATATCCCCGGCGCTGAACCGAAAGGCGTTTTGTTGGAAAGCGGTCCTGCCGAGGTGGCGGACGTCCGGAACGGACAGCAGCTTGCCGATATTGTCGGGAAATATAATATTGATACGATCTACAACCTGGCCGCCCTGCTTTCCGCCGTCGCTGAGCGCAAGCCTTTGATGGCCTGGGACATCCAGATGAACGGTCTGATCAATATCCTGGAAGTCGCCCGAGAGAAGGGCTGCGCCGTCTTTACGCCGAGTTCCATCGGTTCCTTCGGACCTTCGACTCCCAAGACCGGGACGCCTCAGGATACGATCCAGCGTCCGACGTCGATGTATGGCGTCACTAAGGTCGCAACCGAACTCCTGAGTGATTATTATTTCCATAAATATGGCCTGGATACGCGTTCCGTGCGTTTTCCCGGCCTTATTTCTTATACGACCCTGCCCGGTGGCGGCACGACCGACTATGCGGTCGAGATTTACTATTCCGCAGTGAAAGGCGAGGAATTCGTCTGCCCGATTGCGGCCGGGACGTATATGGACATGATGTATATGCCGGATGCGCTCCGGGCCGCCATCGAGATCATGGAGGTGGATCCCGCGTGTCTGCAGCACCGTAATTCGTTCAACATCGCTTCGATGAGTTTCGATCCGGAGATCCTTGCCGCGGCCATCCGCCGGGAGATTCCGGATTTCAAGATGCGATATGAGGTCGATCCCGTGCGCGAGGCCATCGCCCAGAGCTGGCCGGACCGGATGGATGACAGTTGTGCCCGTGCCGAATGGGGCTGGGCGCCGCGCTATGACCTCGAGACGATGACGAAAGATATGATTGTCAACCTGAAAAAGAAATTGCAGCCATGACCCTGATCAAGTCGATCTCCGGCATCAGAGGAACGATCGGCGGCCGGCCCGGCGAGGGCTTGTCGCCGATTGACATTGTCAAGTTTACCTATGCGTATTGCGCGAAACTGCGTGAGCGCAGGCCCCATCCGGACGGCGTCCGCTACAAGGTAGTCGTAGGCAAGGATGCGCGCCTGAGCGGCGAAATGGTGGAGCAGCTGGTCTGCGGCACCCTGGTCGCCTGCGGCGTGGATGTCGTCAAAGCAGGATTCGCATCGACCCCCACGACGGAAATGGCGGTCGTTTTCGCCGGGGCGGACGGCGGCATCATCCTGACCGCCTCCCACAACCCGAAGCAGTGGAATGCGCTTAAACTCCTGAATGAGCGGGGTGAGTTCCTCAATGCGGCAGAAGGCCAAGCCATCCTGGACTGCGCCGAGAGCGGTGAATTCGATTTCGCTCCTGTTGAGGAGCTGGGCCATATTACAGAGCACGACTTCACCGAGGAGCATCTGGACGCCGTGCTGGCGCTGGAAGATGTCGACACGGAAGCGATCCGCGCCGCCGGTTTCAAGGTGGTAGTGGACGCGGTCAACAGCGTCGGTGGCCTGATCATGCCGCGGCTGTTGGAGCGCCTGGGCGTGGAATGCGTCAAGCTTAATTGCGAACCGACCGGCGATTTCGCCCATAATCCGGAGCCGCTGCCGCAGAACCTGGTGGCGCTTAGCGAGACCGTCGTGCGTGAGCGGGCAGACCTGGGCGTTTCGGTCGATCCCGATGTGGACCGCCTTGCCCTGATTTGCGAAGATGGGCAGCCGTTTGTCGAAGAGAATACGCTTGTCGCCGTGGCCGACTACTTGCTGGAGCGCGCGGCGGAGCGGGGCGTGAAGCCTTTGCGGACCGTGTCCAACCTCTCTTCCAGCCGGGGGCTTCGCGATGTGACAGAACGTCATGGCGGCGAATATTTCGCCGCTGCGGTGGGAGAAGTCAACGTCACTACCAAGATGCATGAGGTCGGCGCCTTGATCGGCGGCGAAGGGAACGGCGGCGTCATCTATCCTGCGATCCACTGTGGCCGTGACGCGATGGTGGGCGTGGCGCTCTTCCTGAGCAGCCTGGCCCGTAAGCGCGTGCCGGTCTCTGCCTTGAAAGCTTCGCTTCCGCAATATGCGATCGTCAAGAACCGTATCGATCTTTCCGACTCGGCTCTGATCGACCGCATCTTGAAGGCGATGAAGGAACATTACGCTGCGGAGAAGATCAATGACATCGATGGCGTGAAGATCGATTTCGAAGCGACCCGCCGCTGGGTCCACTTGCGCCGTTCCAATACCGAACCTATCATCCGTATCTATGCCGAGGCCCCGACCGTCTCGGAGGCCGAGGCGCTTGCGGCCGAAGTCAAAGCGCTGTCGCAGAAGATTATAGGCTGATGTTTTCTTTCCGGACCACTCCGATCGGGGAACAGTTGGATAAGGCGCTGCGCGACGGCCGTGTCGGCGTATTCAGCACCCAGAACAGCTGGGACGTGTCGGCGGACCGCTACCTCTCGGACCTTTTCCGTGAGCGTGGCAACCTGGCCGTGCATTTCGGGCCCCGGGAGACTGAACTGACGCCCGGCACCAACCATATCGAGTTCGATCCGAAGCAGTTGCAGGGACTGTCGGCTGTGGTGGTGGAGATTCAGGATGTCGGTTCCCGCTATTTCAATTACACGCGTGACGTGCTCCAGTTGATGTCTGTCCTGGCCGGGATGGAAGAGGCGCCCGCCCTGTATGTGGTGGATCATGTCAATCCTGCCGGTCGTGTCGTGGAAGGGACGATTCCCGTGGTGGATTCCGATCCATGGACGCCCCGGGTCGCACATCGCCACGGCCTCACGCTGGGGGAGTTGTGCCATCTGTATTACAATGAGATCGGTGCCCGTTTCGCCTTGCATATCGTTTCTGCCTTGGCGGGCGAGTCCAACAAGGTCCTCTTGCCCTGGACCATCGCCCCTGCTTCCGACATCCCTGGGATGTTCACCTGCCTGATGTACAGCGGGGGAGCGCTCTGGAACAATACGACCGTCACGCCAGCCATCGGCACGGCGCGTCCTTATGAGTATGTCGGTGCACCGTTCATCAAGACCGCCGACATCCCGACCCTGCCTTCTCCCGACGGCGTGATGCTGCGCCCGTGCAACTTCACTCCGTCCACCGGCCGTTACGCCGGCGAGAAATGCTACGGCTTCCAGATCATGCTGGGGCCTGGTGCGGAGTATCATTCCTTCCTGCACACGGTGCTGCTGATGCGCTGCCTGCGCGCACGTTATTCGCAGTTCGAGTTCGACAGCCTGTTCTGGCGCAAGCTGGCGGATCCGGTGGTGGAGGCGTACCTGAAAGAGGAAATCACCTTCGACGTGGTGCAGGAGCATGTCAAGCTGGAGGAGCAGAAATGGATACGCAAGGCCAAGCGTTATACGCTGTATGAAGATGCGCCTTATCGCATGAAATAATTTGTTTTACAATTTTTTCTTGCTATATTTGCGGCCACTTTTTGTACAAATAGTAATTATTAACAACGATGAAAAAAGGAATCCATCCCGAAACCTACCGTCTTGTAGCTTTCAAGGATATGTCAAACGAGGACGTGTTCATCACCCGCTCCTGCGCCACCACCAAGGAGACCCTGATGGTCGACGGCGTCGAGTATCCCCTCGTGAAGGTCGAGATTTCCAACACCTCTCATCCCTTCTACACTGGCAAAGTCAAGATCGTTGACACCGCCGGTCGCGTTGACAAGTTCTACCAGAGATACAAGAATCGCCAGAAATAATCTTCTGCGCGTCGACGATAGTGAAAATCCCGGACTCGGATGTCCGGGATTTTTTTTATCTTTGGACAACAATAATTCTATTTGCCATGGAGATCAAGAAAACCTTGTGGGGCAAATCGCCCTGCGGACAAGACATCTGGAAATATACTTTGATCAATGCTTCCGGCGCCTATGTGGAGCTGGGGTCGGTCGGCGCCGCGATCGTGGGCGTCTATGTGCCCGACCGGGACGGCAAGCTGACGAATGTCGTGCTGAGCTATCCGGACGCGGCCGCTTACTTTGGGGATGGCCCTTGCGCCGGCAAGTGCCCGGGGCGCTATGCCAACCGTATCGCACGCGGTCATTTCACCCTGGACGGGAAAGAGTATACGCTGCCGATTAATAATGCCGAGAATCACCTGCACGGCGGGCCCGACGGCTTCCAGAACAAGGTCTGGGAGAGCCGCGTCGTGGAGGACGGCGTCGAGTTCATGTATTTTTCGGAGGACGGGGAGGCTGGCTATCCCGGCAATCTCAAGGTCGTGGCGCACTATAGCTGGACGGAAGAGAATGAGTTGGAACTGGCCTTTACCGCCGAGTGTGACGCGGCGACGGTCGTGAACCTCACGAACCACGTGTATTTCAATTTGAAGGGAGAGGGGAGTGCGCTGGATCATGAGTTGAGGCTCAATGCGTCGGAGTACCTGCCGACCTATCCCGACCTGATCCCGGTGGGGGACAGCGAGCCTGTGGCGGGGACGCCGATGGACTTTGTCAATGCCAAGACGCTCGGCCGGGACATCAAGGCTCCTTTCCCGGCCTTGGAATATGGCAAAGGCTATGACAATTGCTTCGTGATCGACGGGGCGATTCCCGGCCAGATCCAGCTGGCTGCCGAGTTGTACAGCCCGGAGTCGGGTCGCTTGCTGGAAGTCCACACGACGCAGCCCGGCGTGCAGATCTACACCGGCAACTGGCTCGACGGCTGCCCGGACGGTCCCGGCGGCCGTGTCTGGCATGATTATGATGCCGTCGCGATCGAGTGCCAGCACTATCCCGATTCGCCCAACCACCCGGACTATCCGACGACGGTCCTGCGTCCCGGCGAAGTCTTCGCCGAGTCCATCATCTGGGCATTCAAGGTGAAATAATTCCCAGGCCGGGCGGGCCTCGGACCTTTCCGGGACTCCGCGCCCTTTAGGCGCTCCGGCCTCTCCCAGTGTCTCCTGCGTCATTTGGTGCCAGAAAGCAGTGCTTTCCGTCGCCAAATAACTTGTATCCACCGGGCCCCTCCCCCTTCCCGTGTCCGGGGATGGACACGCCCGGGAAGGTCTGAGGCCTGCCCGGCTCACCCAGTCTGCCCAGCCCGCCCAGCCTGTCCGTTCTCCTTCCCCATCCAGCGTTTTTCCCCTTTTCCGAAATTCACCGTCAGACCCTAGTAGCGTTTTACTGCTGCTGGGGTTGTATCGGCTCTGACGGTCAGCCAAAACCGTCGCACCGTCAGACTTGGGATGCCCTGTGGGGTCTGTGTGGCTTGTCCACTCTGACGGTGATTATTGCTTTTGGACAAAAGGGATCCTTCACCAGCCCTTTAGCCGCAGTGAATGCGGCGGAGGGCGATGTGTAAGCGATGATCGAGTTAGTCGTATGACTCAGAGCAGGTCCTTTGCCTCATTGTATACCAAACCGGACAGACGAATGATCTGTTTGAGCGAACTGTTGTACCTGGACTTCAATACTCTGGCCAGGCGCAGGCGCTGCTCGGTGGACAAGGTCCGGATGCCGTCCACGCCAAACAGCTCCCGGCATGTCTCGTTCTTGTGCTGACGCATCTCCTGCATGGGGATGGATAGTTGGGAGATGGTACCGCCGCGGGCATCAACATCTTCTTCCCGGGTCTTGCAAAAGAAATAATTGAAGCTTTTCCG
>CAMJHJ010000088.1 GCA_946405485.1 uncultured Bacteroidales bacterium
GAAGGAAAGGCCGATCCCAATCAGGACCAGGCCGCCGGCGATTTCAGCCCAATGGCCGAGGTGACGGCCCAGGACCTTCCCGCCCAGCAGGCCGGCAACGACGGAGAGTGCCGTTACGGCAAATACGGAGACGAACAGCGGACAGATCGAGGAGAAAGCGCGCGATGTTTCGACCATCGACTCGGAAACGCCCACCGCGAGCGCATCGATACTGGTCGCCACCCCGCTCAGCACGACGTTCCGGAAACCGTCCAGCCGCACCGACTCTGCAGGGCAGCTCCCCCGCAACGCCCGGATACCTTCAAGCAGCATCCCGCCGCCCACATACAGGAGCAGCAGGAAACCTATCCAGTGCGATATCTTTTCGATGAATCCGACAAAGACATTGCCGAACGCCCAGCCCGCAAGCAACAGTCCGGACTGGATCACGGCGAAAGCGAGCGCGATGCCGGAGACCGTCTTCCATGACAGACGCCTCAGCGTCACCCCCGAGCAAAGCGTGCAGGCAAAACAGTCCGCGCACAGCGAAACCGCTATCAATACCGCTTCCCAGATACCCATCACTGATCAAGGCTTAAACAACTGACGGTTGATGATCGAGCGCCCCAGCGTCAGCGCGTCGGCATACTCCAGATCATCCCCGAAGCCCAGGCCGCGCGCCAGCGTGGAGACCTTTACGCCCAGAGGCGCGATCTGCCGGTAAATATAAAAAGATGTGGTCTCCCCTTCCACGTCGCCGCTCAGCGCCAGGATCACTTCCACCTGCGGCTCGGCGGGAACCCGCGGTCCGTCCATCCCGTGCCTGGCAGCCTCCGGCTCGTTCTCCCCGGTCAAACGCTGCAGCCGCTCAACCAGCTGGCGGATGGTCAAGTCGGAAGGTCCCACGCCTCCGATCGGCGAAATGATGCCGCCCAGCACATGGTAAACGCCTCCGTATTGGCCTGTGGCCTCGATGCTCATCACGTCCCGCACGCTCTCCACCACGCAGATCAGGCGGTGGTCCCGGCGGGTGTCGGAGCAGATCGAACAGATATCGTCGTCCGAGAGCATCATGCACTCCCGGCAATACTTCACCTCATCGGCCAGGCGGTCGATGGCCTGCGTGAAATGGTGCACGTTCTCCTTCGGCTGTTTCAGCAGGTGCAGGGCCAGCCGGAGCGCGCTGCGAGAGCCCACGCCCGGAAGCGAACCGATCGCCTCGACGGCATTTTCCAGAAGCTTGGAAGGATACTTTTCATTCATAATGGTAACGGACCAGACTGTCTATGATATCGTCCTGGAAGCAGGAAATGCGGATGCCGTATCCGGCTGCCACCGGTTCAAACAGTTCGCGTGCCGCTTTTCCGAAGCCGCCCACCACCCCGACAGGCCAGCGGGCAACGTCATACTGCAGCAGGCAACGCTCGCAGAAGGCCCTGAAATTGGCCTCCACGAGGTCGCGGGCATATCCGGGCTCACTTGCGTGCGAAAGGATCCAGGGCGCGAAAGACCCGAGGTATGCAGCTGGTGCGGGGCTTTTGTATACCTCCCGGACCACCGTCAGATAATCCACCTTGAATGCGGCGGCGAACTCCTCCGACAGCGCCTGCGGGACCAGACCCTTCAGGAAATCGGACATGAACAGGCGTCCCAGCGCCGCTCCCCCGCCCTCGTCGCCGAGGATGAAACCCGCAGAACGGACATTCTTCACGATCGTTTCTCCGTCGAAAAAGCAGCTGTTGGAACCTGTGCCCAGGATGGCCGCAATGCCCGGACGGTGTCCGCAGACAGCACGGGCGGCCGCCAGCAGGTCCGATGCACACTCCACCCTGGCTCCGGGAAACAGCGATGAGACTTCGTCCTCCAGCATGCCGGCGGCATAGAAGTACACGCGCTCGAGCCGTTCACCGGATGGATTCAGTTCCGACAGGGCCTGCGTGATGCGCTCCTCGACGGTCGCACGGGCGATCGAAGCGACATTGACGCCGCCCGTACGGGCCTTCGTGACCCGCCCCTGCGCATCGATCGCACGCCAGCGCGTATTCGTCGCTCCCGCGTCCGCAATCAGGATCATAAATTACAGGACGGCAATGAGTTCAACAACGAAAGTAAGTGCGGCACAAGGCGGGATGGCGCCGTGCGCACCCGCTTCGCCATACGCGAGTTGATACGGGATGTAGAGCTCCCACTTGGAGCCTTCCGGCATCAGCTGGAGCGCTTCAGTCCAGCCTGCGATGACCTGGTTGACGCCGAACACCGCGGGCTCGCCGCGCTGATAGGAACTGTCGAACACCCGGCCGTCCACGAACTTGCCTTCGTAGTGGCAGCGGACCTTGCTCGCAGGGCCCGGGGTCTTGCCAAACCCGGCTTTCAGGATCTTGTACTGCAAACCGCTGGGAAGAACCTTGACGCCTTCGCGGGTCGCGTTGACCTTGAGGAAAGCCTCACCTTCCTCTTTCATCTTGCCGGCGATCTCCGCCGCTTCGACGGCCTGGCGTTTCTCCAAGTCCTTGAAGAAAGCATCCAAGGCTGCCCCGGCCTCTTCGATCGAAAGGGCGGGTTTTGCTCCCGTCATCATCGCCTCCAGTCCGGCGCGGAAATCATCGAAATCCAGCCGGGTGACGCCCGACTGCATCAGGTTGTTGGCAATGCTCATACCGAGCGCATAACTTGTCTTATCCATAATCTTTTACAGTTGATATTCAATTATCTCCCACAGGAAGTGGCAGCGAATGCGGGACCACGACGACCTCCCGGTAGCCGAAGGAACGCAGCATGCGGTCCAGCTGCCGTCCCGCCGACTCGGAGGCCTTGTCCAGCAAGCCGGCGGCCAGGGCGTCCCGCCGGATGGTCTCCTTGGCCCTCGACTCGAGCGCCACGACCTCCTCGTGGGACCATTTCCCGTCCTCTACAAAAATCTCATAATCCGAGGGATTGAGGATGACCTCGAACAACTCCGGCTCCGGCAGACGGACCATGACCGTGTCACCATGCATCGTGAAGGCGTCATCAGCCAGTTTCGAAAGGTCGATGCCGGCACGGGCCTTTCCATGCGAAATGATGCAGATCTCATCGTCAGGGAGCGGAAGACTGCGGGTGAGAGCGCTTGCAGGCCTGGGTTTGGAGGCCTTCAGGACGACCTCGTCATAGTAGCTGGCTGTCACCAGGGAAGCCATCGCCCGGACCTGGGTCACGATGGTCTCCGTATCCTGAGCCTTCAACCCCCGGCGCGGCGCGCCATTCCCACGGAGGCTGCCGGCCAGCCGGAGCAGCAACAGAATGGCAATAATGACCAGGATGAGCTCGAAGGCCCGGATCAACAGGCGGAAGGACTTCTCATTCATAACGAATCGAAATAAATGCTGATGTCCTCATAGCCGAGGGAACGCAGCAGGGAATCAAAGAAAGCGAGCGCATTCTGGCGCGCATCCCGGATGATGCCCATCTTGGGCACGTCCAGCAGGATCGCTTCCTCACCCTGACGGAGCAGGCGTCCCCGCTCCTCGGCGCTGAATTCGTCCCGCAGGCCGGTCACGCGGCTGTACACCTGACGGATCTCCTCCACGGGAATGTTGACAGACAGGATCTTGGGTGCAGGCAAGACCAGGATGACAGACTTCTTTTCCTTGTCAACGACGGTCTTATCCGGATTATAGGCGGTCATGTCGACACCGGCCTTCAGATAAGCGTTACAGCAGAAGAGGATCTTCCGGTCCCCGATCTTCCAGGGTACCATGTCATCGGCCTTGATCACCTTGGAAACCGTATATTCGCAGGTGACCAGTTCCCCGGCGGCGCTCAGTTCCCGCAGGGACTCCTCGGCCGTACGGTGACGCGGATGGCAGGACGCCGACAGCAGCAGCGTCCCGGCCAGCACGGCCGCAATCCCTATGTTCCGGAACAGGCGCATCAGTCTTCCTTGAGGGTGGTCGCCCGGCTGACGGGCAGCGAAAAGAGCAGGCCCTGGGCGTCGGACGCCGGCCCACATTCCTTATAAACAGCCTTCATGATCGCATCCTTGACTGCTTCCAGAGCCACGATCATGACGATTTCTTTATCGGGCCGGATCGTGATATTGAAAAACTCTTCCGACTCAGGATTGGCCGTTCCCCGGGCCCGGACGATGGTTCCGCCCTTGGCTCCGGCGGACCTGGCCGCCTCCATCACATTCTGGGAGTAACCTGCGTTCACGACGCAGAGCAACAGTTCATATTTGGATTCCATATCACAGTTCCTCCTTGACAGTTCTTTTATCGTTACTTAAAAATCCATAGACCAGGGTGCCGATCACGCTGGAAAGCGGGACGGTATAAGCGATCCCCTTGTAATCCTTCCCCTTTTTGAACGTCTCATCCAGCAATTCAATCAAGGCGGCGGCCTGGTCATGACGCACGACGCTGACGATCATGGACTTGGGACGCTCCGTCAGGCCCAGGTAATCCAGAATCAGATGCGTGGTACCTTTGGCCGGCACCGCCAGCTGGAGATTGGACCGATGGGACTGGATGATGCGGGTATAATAGGCTGCTTTCTTGTTGTGGACAATGGCAAAAAGCAGTTCCAGCTTCATCGGGGCTATATTTCTTGTCTGATCCATACTATTCAAAATAAATGATTTGGTCGTCCGCGGCGGCCAGGATGCGGCGCATCGCTGCATTGTCGCGGGCACGGACACTGACCACGGACTTGAATCCGAGGCACTGGATGGTGATGAGCGGAGTCATGGCCACCATGGCCACCACGCCGAATGCGAAATCCAGCACGGCCGACTCACCTTGCAGGGATACGCAGGAGCCGATGACGAGCGGCAGGATGAAACTCGAGGTCAGCGGGCCGCTGGCCACACCGCCGGAGTCGAAAGCGATCGCCGTGTATAATCTCGGCACGAAGAAAGAGAGGCCCAGCGAAAGAAGGTATCCGGGCACCAGATAGTATAACAGCGAAAAACCGTAGTACACGCGCAGGACGGACAGTCCGATGGATACGCCCACACCGATGGAAAGGGCGAGCATCATCTGCGTCCTGCCGACTTCGCCGCCGGTGATTTCCGCAACCTGGTTATTGAGCACATGGACGGCCGGCTCGGCGAGTACGACCACCATGCCCAAGAGGAAAGCGAATGCGATCAGCAGTGCCGGACTGCTGGCTGCCAGCTGGACGCCGATCTTGTATCCGATCGGCATGAAGGCCATCGATACGGCGACCAGGAACAGGACCAGCCCGATGAAAGTATAAAGGATGCCGAAAAGGATCTGGCCGATTTTCGACATCGGAAGTTTTAGGATCAACGCCTGCAGGATGAAAAACACCGCCGTTACGAGCACCAGCGAGCGCCCGACCTCCAACATCGTATGGCTGAACAGCGGTCCCGCCCCCCCGGCGAGCACCGTTTCCATCGAATAATCCGGAACTGCGAAAGTCAGATCACCCTTGGCCATCATCGAAAGGATCAGCACCGCGACGATGGGGCCGACGGAGCAAAGGGCGATCAGGCCGAAGCCGTTCTCATTGGCGCCACGGCCGCCCACGGTCAAGGCGATGCCCACGCCCAGCGCCATGATGAACGGCACTGTCACGGGTCCGGTCGTCACGCCGCCCGAATCGAAAGACATGGGAAGGAAAGAACCCTTGCCGCCCTGGATCAGCAGCGCTGCCAGGCAGAACAGGACCATGTAACTGAACAACAGGATGCCTGTCAGGTCCAGGTGGAAGACGATCTTGAGGACGGCCAGCAGAAGGAACAGGCCTACGCCCACGCCGACCGTCACGACCAGCAAGGTGCCGTTCATCACGGCGCTGACCTGCCCCGCCAGCACGGATAAATCCGGCTCAGCCACGGTGATCAGCAGACCCATCACGAAACAGACGCCCAGCAGGATGCCCAGTTTCCGGGATTTGGTCAGGCCTTCTCCGATATACTGTCCCATAGGGGTCATCGCCATATCGGCGCCCAGGTTGAACAGGCTGATACCCAGGATGAGCAGGATTTCCGCTCCTGCGAACACGGCCAGTTCGTGGGTCGAGATATCCACCCAGGGCGTCACGGACAGGATAAAGACCAGCAGGCTGACCGGAACGACCGATGCCAAGGCTTCCTTCAACTTGTCCAGCAAGGATTTCCAAAGGTCCCGGGAAACGGGATTATTATTCTCCGTAATTGCCATTTCTTCCTACATCAGATATCCATTCATGTCTTCACCGCGGGATAGGGCTTCCCGGATCTGCGTCGAGGAGATGTCCACCAGCGGACAGTCCAACAGGGTGATGCGGTACGAGGGATCCTCCTCCAGCAACTCCGCACGCAAGGCGTCGCTGTCAAAGCCCCGGCGGGGATAGACGGCCACGCCGTATTCGGTCAGGATGCGGCGGTATTCCTTCCACCGTCGGATACCGGCGAGATTGTCTCCGCCGATCACGAGGACGAACGAATTGCCGGGCTCCTGACGGCGGAGCGTGTCCAGCGTTCGGATCGTAAAACTGGGCGGAGGCATGCGCAGCTCGATGTCGTCCAGCCATACGCGCAGTTCCGGATGGCGCCGCAGGGCAGTCAGGGCCGCCAGATAACGTTCCTTGCCTGTCCGGGCCGCCTCCGCATCCTTCAGGGGATTCTGCGGGGATACGACCAGATAGGTCCAGTCCGCGCCCTCCCAGGCGGACAGCGTCCGCATGATGGCCAGGTGTCCTACGTGCAGGGGGTTGAACGAACCCGAATAGACGGCGATCCTCATGCCTTTGCCAAAAATTCATCCACCACCTTTTCCGCCTCGGCGAAAGTCTGCTCCAGCACGTCGTTGACCAGGTCATAGTCAAACTTGCCCGCTGCGAAGGCCAGTTCGGACTCAGCCTTGGCGACGCGCTCCTCGATCGCTTCCGGGCTGTCCGTCCCGCGCTTGACGAGACGGTCGCGGAGCACTTCGACGGACGGGGCCTGGATCAGGATCGAAAGAGCCTTGTCTCCGAAATACTTCTTGAGGTTGACTCCGCCCTTGACATCCACGTCGAAAACGATGACATGGTCCTTGGCCCAGATGCGCTCCACCTCGGATTTGAGCGTACCGTAGAACTTATCCTTATAGACTTCCTCATACTCTACGAAGGCATCCTTGCGGATCCGGTTCTTGAACTGGCGCGGCGTCAGGAAATAGTATTCCACACCATTCTGCTCGGTTCCGCGCGGGGCGCGCGAAGTGGCTGAGACAGAGAATTCAAATTCGGGATGCAGCCCGAGCAAGTGATTGACGACCGTGCTCTTGCCGGAGCCGGAGGGGGCGGAAAAAATGATGACTTTGTTGGACATATTCTTCAATAATTGTACAAATTTAGTTATTTTTGCAAACCTTTCGAGTTAGTAGGTAATTTAAATCTATAAATTATGGTTTCTTACAAAGAATTGGGTCTTGTCAACACCCGTGAGATGTTTGCCAAGGCCGTCGCCGGCGGATACGCCATCCCTGCATTCAACTTCAACAACATGGAGCAGCTCCAGGCCATCATCCAGGCCGCAGCCGAGACCAAATCCCCGGTCATCCTCCAGGTTTCCAGCGGCGCGCGCAAGTACGCCAACCAGACCCTCCTCCGCTACATGGCGGAAGGCGCGGTCGAATATGCCAAGGAGTTGGGTTGGGAGCACCCCCAGATCTGCCTGCACCTGGACCATGGCAACAGCTTCGAGCTTTGCAAGAGCTGCGTGGACATGGGTTTCTCTTCCGTGATGATCGACGCTTCTTCCCTCCCCTACGAGGAGAACATCGCCCTGACCAAGCAGGTCGTCGACTATGCGCACAAGTATGACGTGACCGTCGAGGCCGAGCTCGGCGTGCTCGCCGGCGTGGAGGATGAGGTCTCCGCCGAGGAGTCCCACTACACCCGTCCGGAGGAGGTCATCGACTTCGCGACCCGCACCGGCTGCGACAGCCTCGCCATCTCCATCGGCACCAGCCACGGCGCCTATAAGTTCAAGCCCGAGCAGTGCACCCGCGACCCCAAGACCGGCCGTCTGGTCCCTCCGCCGCTTGCTTTCGACGTCCTGCACGAGGTTGAGAAGAAACTCCCCGGTTTCCCCATCGTCCTCCACGGTTCCTCTTCCGTCCCCCAGGAATATGTCGACATCATCAACGCCCACGGCGGCAAACTGCCGGATGCGGTCGGTATCCCCGAGGAGCAGCTCCGCGAGGCCGCCAAGAGCGCCGTCTGCAAGATCAACATCGACTCCGACAGCCGTCTTGCGATGACCGCCGCCATCCGTCTGGTCTTCGACGAGAAGCCCGGTGAGTTCGACCCCCGCAAATACCTCGGTCCCGCCCGTGATGAGATGAAGAAGCTCTACATGCACAAGATCATCAACGTGCTCGGATCCAACGGCAAAGCAGAATAGTCCTGTATTACCGATTTTTCTTGTTTTTTAAAAACAGTTTTATTTACTTTGCTATCGGTAACTATTTGGAACCGAAATATGAGTAACGTAGTCGTCATTGTCCTGTCCCTTATTATCCTTGCCTTGAAATAGGCACGGACTGGAAAGGCATGACGGTCGAAGATAAACCAACCCCCTTCTCAGTCCGACTGGAAGGGGGTTATTTAGTAGTGTATGAAACATTCCTTAAGAAGCAGCGTCACCTTTGAGGGACGCCGGATGGCGGGGGCCCGTGCCCTTTGGGCGGCCGCCGGGATGAAGCCGGAGCAAACCGGGAAGCCGGTCATCGCGGTCGTGAATTCTTTCACACAGTTCGTGCCGGGCCACACGCACCTCCATGAGGCCGGCCAGCTGGTCAAGGCCGAGATCGAGAAGCTAGGCTGCTTTGCCGCCGAATTCAACACCATCGCCGTTGATGACGGCATCGCGATGGGGCACGACGGCATGCTCTATTCTCTCCCCTCCCGGGAAGTCATCGCCGACAGCGTGGAGTATATGGTGAACGCCCACAAAGCCGACGCCATGGTCTGCATCAGCAACTGTGACAAGATCACGCCCGGCATGCTGATGGCCGCGATGCGCCT
>CAMJHJ010000089.1 GCA_946405485.1 uncultured Bacteroidales bacterium
TCCTTGATCTGCTTCTTGTTGAAGAAGCCGGTCTCGGTCGGGAGGATGGTGCCGCCGCCTTCGAGGACCTGGACCTTGCACTGTCCGCAGTTGGCCTTGCCGCCACAGGCGGAAGGCAGGAATATCTGCTGCTCGGCAAGGGTGTTCATCAGGTTGCCGCCGGGCGTGACCGCGAGGGTCTTCTTGCCGTCGTTGATGTCGATGTTGACCGTGCCGGAAGGCGTCAGCTTGATCTTGATGAAAAGGAGGAGCGCCACCAGGATCAGGATCACGAGGACCATGATGGCCATTGCAGAAAGAATCGTACTACTCATAATCTTGTCTCCTTTCCTTTAAAGTGAAATACCCATGAAGGCCATGAAGGCGATGCCCATCAGGCCGACGGTGATGAATGTGATGCCGATGCCCTTGAGCGCGGGCGGGACATTGCTGTAGGACAGTTTCTCACGGATGGCCGCCAGGGCCACGATCGCAAGATACCAGCCGATACCGGAGCCGAGCGCATAGACGACGGATTCACCGATGTTGGCAAACTCCCGCTGCTGCATGAAGAGGGACGCACCCAGGATGGCGCAGTTCACGGCGATCAGGGGCAGGAAAATGCCCAGCGAGGAGTAGAGCGTGGGGAGGAACTTCTCCACCACCATCTCCACCACCTGCACGATGGCCGCGATGACCGCGATGAAGAGGATGAAACTCAGGAAGCTCAGGTCCACCTCGGCGAAACGGGGGCCGAGCCAGCTCAGCGCGCCGGGCTGGAGGACGAACTTGTTGAGCAGGTAGTTGACGGGCAGGGTGATCAGGAGCACGCTGATGACAGCGATGCCCAGGCCGTTGGCCGTCTTGACATTTTTGGATACCGCCAGGTACGAACACATACCGAGGAAGTATGCAAAAATCATATTGTCAACGAAGATTGACTTTACGAATAAGCTTATATATTCCATGACCGATATGTGTTAACTATTTCTCCTGAAGGTCTTTCTGGATGGAACGCTGGACCCAGATGATGCAGCCGATAAGGATCAGCGCCATCGGGGGCAGGATCATCAGACCGTTGTTGACGTAGCCGAGCTTGGAGAGGATCGGAATCCCGAAAAGGGTGCCCGAACCCAGCAACTCGCGGAAGAAGGCGACGATGACCAGGATCAATCCGTAGCCCACGCCGTTCGCGAGGCCGTCCAGCAGCGAAGGGATGGGCTTGTTGCCGAGGGCGAAAGCCTCGATGCGCCCCATCACGATACAGTTGGTGATGATCAGGCCGATGTAGACGGACAATTGCTTGTCGATCGGGTAGGTGGCCTCGAAGGACTTGAGCAGCTGGTCCACCAGGATCACCATCAGCGCGACGACGACGAGCTGGATGATGATACGGACCCGGTTGGGAATGGTCTTCCGCAGCAGGGAACAGATCAGGCTGGAGAGTCCCGTCACGGCGATCACGGAGAGCGCCATCACGAGGGCTCCCTTCATCTCGACGGTGACCGCGAGGGAAGAGCAGATACCGAGGATCAGGACGGTGATTGGATTGCCCTTGAAGATCGGATTCAAAATGGTTTCTTTCAATTTCTGATTCATAATGGCTCCTCCTTATTCAGCGGTTGTTTCAGTGGTTTCTGCAGCGGCTTCAGCCTCGGCTGCCGCTGCGAGCGCGGCGGCTTCGGCGGCCTTGGCCTGGACCTTGCCCTGGAGGTAACCCTTGTAGGCTTCCAGCCAGTTGTTGATGGCTTCGCCGAGGCCCTTGGAGGTCATCGTGGCGCCGGTGATGGCGTCGATGGCGTTCCGCTTGCCTGCGGGTGCGCCGCCCTTGACGATGTCGAACGGCTTGGCGTCCGTCCAGTCAACGGTCTTGCCGTTGAACTGGGCGCGGAAAGCGGGATCATCCTTGATCTTGCCGCCCAGGCCGGGCGTCTCGCTTTCATGGTCGAAATAGGCTCCGGCCATGTTGTCGAGGGATTCGTCGAAGGAGAGGTAACCCCAGACGGGGCCCCAGAGTCCGGCGCCGTAGACAGGGATGACGGTGACGCCGTTGTTGAAGATATAGACGGGGACTTGGAAATCCGCTCCGCCCTTGATGCTGCGGTTCTGGACCTTGAGCTGCGAGGGAGAATAGATGACGGCTTTCTCCTTGTCGAGGGTGCCGACCGTTTCGCCTTTGGCGTTGACGAGGAAAGCCTCGGCGAGGTTCTCCTTGTAGAAATCAAGGGTGGCCGCATTGCCGACCTCCTGCCAGTGCGCTTTCTCGTCGAAGCCGGCGGCGGTCAGGATCTGGCTGATGGTCTCGGCCTTCTCGTTGGCGTCCTGCTTCGGCTTGAGAAGCTGGGAGACGAAAGCGAGGATCGCAGCCACGAGCACACAGACCAGGGTCGTGTAAATGACAGTGTAGGTATTGCTGTTGGTATTCATGACTTGCGATGATTAAGCGGTTCTGAGTTTCTTGGCCTTCCTGGCGGTGTGACGGTTCACCACGACCCAGTCGATGAGCGGGGCGAAGGTGTTGCCGAGGAGGATGGCGAGCATCATGCCTTCGGCATAGCCGGGATTGAAGAGGCGGACGAGGATGCAGATGGCGCCGACCAGGAATCCGTAGATCCACTTGCCGCACTCGGTCTGGGCCGAAGTGACGGGGTCGGTGGCCATGAAGACGGTACCGAAGGCGAAACCGCCCAGCACGAGCTGGGTGTACGCCGGTACGTCGGTGGCGCCGGAGACATTGCCGAGCCAGCCGACCAGCAGGGCGCCGGCCACGGTGGAGACCATGATCTTCCAGCTGGCGACACCCGTCCAAAGGAGAAGGATGGCGCCGAGGAGGATGGCGATGACCGAAGTCTCACCGACCGAGCCGGGAACGGTGCCGACGAAGAAGTCCCAGAAAGACGTGCCATACTGGGCGCCGGCGTTTGTCAGGGCGTCCATGCCGTCTCCGACGAAGGAGAGCGGCGTGGCGCCGGTTGCGCCGTCGAGCAGGGTCTCACCCTTCTTGAGCGCGATCCAGCTGCCGGATCCGGACATGTGGTCGGGATAGGAGAAGAACAGGAACGCACGGGTCAGCAGCGCGGGATTCCAGATGTTCATGCCGGTACCGCCGAAGACTTCCTTGCCGAAGAGAACGGCGAAGGCCACCGCGACGGCGAGCATCCACAGGGGGACGTCCACCGGGACGATGAGCGGGATCAGCATACCCGACATCAGGTAACCCTCGTTGACTTCCTCGCCACGGATCTGCGACGAGGCGAACTCGATGAACAGGCCCACGCCGTACGCGATGACGTAGAGCGGAAGGACCTTGAGGAAACCGAACCAGAAGTTGCCCAGGATGTCAAGCGGGGCGCCGGGCCCCTGGACGGCGAGGGCGTGCTGGTAACCTACGTTCCACATGCCGAACAAAGCGGCAGGGATGACGGAGATCACCGCGATGATCATGATCCGCTTGAGGTCGATGGAGTCCCGGACGTGGGCACCCTTGAGGGAGACGGTGCCGGGCACTCTCAGGAATGTCTCGAAAGCGTCGATCGTGGAGTGCAGGAAATAGAGTTTTCCGCCTTTTTCGAAAATCTTGTTCATAACGCTTAAGCCATTTCTTGGATCATCAGGTCAATGCCCTTCTGGACGATGTCCTGGATATAGTTCTTGGAAGGATCGATGTACTCGCAGAGCGCGAGGTCCTCGGGGAGGACTTCATAGATGCCGAACTGCTCCATCTTGTCGATGTCACCGGCCAGGCAGGCCTTGACAAGGTACAGGGGATAGATATCCATCGGGAGCACTTTCGCATAGTAGGAATCCGACATGACGAATGCACGGGGACCTCCGTGGAGGTTGGTGTCCATGTCGTATTTCTTCCTGGGCAGCAGCCAGGAGAAATAGGAACGGGTCGAACTGAACTGGTTGAAACGGAAGGGTTTGATCCAGCCGAAGAGCTCGGTGTCCGTGCCTTCCTTGATCAGGGTGACCTGGTTGTCGAAGAAGCCGAGCCGGCCGTTTTCACCGACATTGCGTCCGCTCAGGATATCACCGCTGATGAAACGGATGCCTTCGGCGGAAGCGCCGTACCAAGCCTGGAACTCCTTCATGCCGACACCGGGGACGGTCTGGGCGTAGGACGGCTCGAGGGCCATCGGGCCGCAGACGGCCACCTTGCGGGAGACATCGTATTTGCCCTTGAGGAAGAGCTTGCCGATCGCGGCGGCCATCAGCAGGGAGACGGTCCATACGGTCTCCTCCTTCTGGATCGGAGCGATGTGGCTGATCTGCACGCCGACGTTGCCGGCCGGGTGCTTGCCCGAGAAAGTGTGCAAGATGGCGTTCTCCAGCTTGTGGAACGGGGTGCTGGCGTAGTTCTCGCTCTTCAGGGAGACGTGGACGCCGCCGTCGGTGAGTTTCGACAGGGCGCTGACGCCGGCCTGGACGGCCGCGAACTCGTCACCGAGGACGAATTCCGTGTCGGCGGCGAGGGGCGCCGTGGAAAAGGCGGAGATAAAGATGGCCTTGGGCTTGAGGGCGGGGTCCGCGAGAATGCCGTACGGCCGCTGGATGATGGCTGCCCAAAGTCCGCTTTGGAGCAGGGCCGTGCGGACTTCTTCTGCGCTGAGGCTTTCGGGCCTCTTGCATCCGAAGTCCATGTACTCCTGGACGGAGTCGGTCCCGATGCGAACCTCAAGCAACTTCCTCTTGTCTCCCCGGACGACCTCTTTCACCGTGCCGCTGACCGGCGAGGTGATGAGGATCTCGGGGTGTTTCTTGTCCGCCAGGACGGGGGAACCTGCCAATACGCGGTCGCCCTCCTTGACCAGGAGCCTCGGAGTGAAGCCCTTGAAGTCGGCGGGAACGATCGCGACCGTGTCAGGAACAACCGTCTTGGAGACGACGGGCTTGGCGCTTCCCTTGATGGGAATGTCCAGACCCTTCTTCAGATCGATGTTGTTTGACATTATTTGGAAACGGTTAAAGTAATTCTACTTTTCAATCATGCAAAGATACCTATTTTTTTAGTATTTTCGCAGCGAATATGGAAAACAATGCAAGTACGATTTTAGAAGGTTTGAACGGCGAGCAGAAGCGGGCCGTTCAGTGTGTGGAAGGACCGGTACTGATTGTTGCGGGGGCCGGGTCCGGCAAGACCCGGGTCCTGACGAGCCGCATTGCTTACATCCTCTCGCAGGGCTGCGATGCGTCCCGGATCCTGGCGCTGACTTTTACGAAAAAGGCAGCCAATGAAATGAAAGAGCGGATCGCCGCCATGGTGGGGGAGCGTCGCGCCCGCAGGTTGCGGATGGGGACCTTCCACTCGGTCTTCGTGCGATTCCTGCGCGAATATGCGGAAGCGCTGGGCTATCCCGAGTCTTTTACCATTTACGACCAGAGTGACTCGACCAGCGCCGTGAAGGCCTGCATCAAAGAGCTTCAGTTGGACGACAAGGTCTATAAACCCAAGGATGTGCTTTCGCGCATCTCGATGGCGAAGAACAACCTCGTCACCGAGGCGGCTTATCGGAACAATCCTGCCATCCTCACGTCTGACCAGCATGGCAAGCGGCCCCGCCTGTGCGACGTATATTCGCTTTACCAGCAGAAATGCCGTCAGTCCGGTGTGATGGACTTCGACGACATCCTGCTCAATATGAACATCCTGCTGCGCGACTTCCCGGCGGCGCTCGAGTCCATCGCTTCCCGCTTTGATTACATCCTGGTCGATGAGTATCAGGATACCAATTACGCGCAGTACCTGATCTTGAAGAAACTGGCCCAATGGCACCGCAACCTTTGCGTGGTGGGTGATGACTCGCAGTCCATCTATGCGTTCCGCGGGGCCAAGATCGAGAATATCCTCAATTTCAAGAAAGACTATCCGGAGTGCAAGACCTTCCGGCTGGAGCAGAACTACCGTTCCACGCAGACCATCGTCGATGCGGCCAATTCCCTGATCGCGCACAATGAGGGACGCATTCCCAAGGAATGTTTTTCGCGGGCCGAGGCGGGAGACAAGATCCGCATCATACGCAGCGGCAGCGAAGTAGAGGAGGCGATGATGGTCGCATCGACCATCCTGGAGCGGATGCGTGAGAAGAAAGCGCAGTATCAGGATTTCGCGATCCTGTACCGGACCAATTCGCAGTCCCGCGCCATCGAGGAAGCCCTTCGCCGGCGCAACCTGCCCTACATCGTTTATTCCGGCAACGCCTTTTTCGACCGGGCTGAGGTCAAGGATATGATGGCGTATTTCAAGTTGTTGGTCAATCCCAACGATGACGAATCTTTCAAGCGGGTGGTCAACAAACCCGCCCGCGGGATCGGTGATACTTCGCTGAACGCCCTTTCAGCGGCGGCACGCGCCAAGGACATGAGTCTTTTCCGTGCCGCCTTTGAAAAGGACCTGGAAGCGTATGGTCTCCGGAATGCCGCCGCCCTCAAGATCCTTGCCTTTTGCGGGATGATAGGGAAGCTGGCCGACCGTGCCGCGCTTACCGACGCCCATGAACTGGCACTGCGGATTGCGGACCAGTCGGGGCTTTATGCCTTTTATAAAGAAGATACGAGCATTGAAGGGCTGTCCCGTTTCGCCAATGTGGAGGAACTGGTCAACAGCGTGAAAACATTCGTGGAAGAGCGCCAGAATGAGATCCTTGCCGACTTGGAGGATGCCGGAGCTTCGGAGGAACTGCCGCTCGTCAACTTGGGCGACTATCTGGAAAACGTCTCCCTGCTCAGTAACGTGGATGCCACGGACGACGAAGACGCCGGCAACCGCATCGCCCTCATGACCGCCCATTCCGCCAAGGGCCTGGAGTTCCCTTATGTGTTTATCACGGGCTTGGAAGACAATCTGTTTCCTTCCGGCAATATGATTTCCTCCAAGGCCGATATCGAGGAAGAACGGCGCCTGTTCTATGTCGCCCTGACCCGGGCGCAGAAGGAAGTGGTGCTGACCTATGCGGATACACGGATGCGCAACGGTTCGCACGAATCCAATTCGCCGAGCCGTTTCCTACGGGAGATCGATGCCCGTTACCTGGCCAATCCGCTTGGGGAAGACGATGAGGAGGATGATTTCTCCGGTTTCTCCGGTTTCGGAGGATTTGGCTCCCGTTTCGGCCACGGATCCCGTTTCGGCGGCTCCCGCCCCGAATCTGCGGGCTCCGGTTATCGCTATGGGGCTTCCGGCGGTGTCCGGTATGAGCCGCGTCCGGCCCGGCCGACCGTCAAGGCGGTTCCGGACAAGACGGCGGTCTATGCCGGAAAGGCGGCGGTCCTGAACCGTCCGCTTCCGCCGAAGATTCCGGATGCGGAATTCGTCCCCGTGCCGATGTCGGCCATCAAGGTGGGGCAGCGCATCGAGCACAACCGCTTCGGCGGCGGCCTTGTGGAAGAGATCACCGGCACCATCCCCGAATTGAAAGCGCGGATCAACTTCGACGCCTATGGCGAAAAGGTGATCCTCCTGAAATATGCCAAATTGAGATTTGAAACCAAATGATATTTGTATGAAACGTTTTCTTTCATTGATGATTGCGGCGCTCGCGCTGGTAAGCGCGGTGTCGTGCTCCCGGTATGAGACGGTCAAGAATGACCCGCTCAAGACCAAGATCTACACCCTGGACAACGGCCTGAAGGTCTATATGTCCGTCAATAAGGAGGAACCCCGCATCCAGACCTATATCGCGGTCAAGGTGGGCGGAAAGAACGATCCCTCCGAGACCACGGGCCTGGCCCATTACTTCGAGCATCTGATGTTCAAGGGTACCCCCCATTTCGGCACCTCCGACTATGAGGCGGAGAAACCCCTTCTGGATGAGATCGAGGCCCTTTTCGAGACCTACCGCAAGACCACGGATCCCGCCGAGCGCGAGGCTCTCTATCACAGGATCGATTCCGTCAGTTATGAGGCATCCAAGATTTCCATCCCCAACGAGTATGACAAGCTGATGGCGATGATCGGCGCCCAGGGCACCAACGCCTGGACCTCCCATGACGAGACGGTCTATACGGAAGACATCCCTTCCAACCAGATCGACAACTGGGCCCGCATCCAGGCCGACCGTTTCCGCAACACCGTGATCCGCGGTTTCCATACTGAACTGGAGACCATCTACGAAGAGAAAAACATGTCCCTGACGCAGGACAGCCGCAAGATGTGGGAGGCCCTCGACCAGGCGCTGTTCCCGCACCACCCCTATGGCAAACAGACCGTCCTCGGTACGCAGGAGCACCTGAAGAACCCTTCGATCACCAACGTGAAGAAATACCACGACACGTATTACGTGCCGAACAACATCGCCATTTGCGTGGCGGGTGATTTCAACCCCAAGGAAATGGTCGCCGTGATTGAGAAGTATTTCGGCGATTGGAAACCCAATCCGGAAATCCCTGTCCTCCAGTTTGAGAAAGAAGCTCCCATCACGGCTCCGGTCGTTAAGGAAGTGTTCGGCCTGGAGGCTGAGAATATCGTGGTCGGATGGCCGCTGCCCGGCGCGTCGGATCTCAAGAATACGGCCGTGGCCGAGATTGCCGGTTCCATCCTGAGCAACGGTACCGCCGGCCTGATGGACCTGGACCTGAACCAGCAGCAGAAAGTGCTCGGCGCCTTTGCCGGCACCAATGTCCAGCCGGACTATTGCTCGTTCCTGGCGATGGGCCGCCCCAAGGAGGGCCAGACCCTGGAAGAGGTGCGTGACCTGTTGCTCGCCGAGGCGGCGAAGCTCCGCACAGGCGAATTCGACGAGGGGCTGATCGAGGCTACGATCAACAACCTGCGCCTGGACAAGATGCAGCAGCTGGAACACAATTCCTCCCGTGCCGGCGCCTATGTGAATGCATTCATCAACGGCGTGGATTGGAAAGATGCAGCGTTGGAGTTGGACCGCTATGCCGCCGTGACCAAGGATGACATCGTCGCCTGGGCGAACGAGTTCCTGCCGGAGAACGGTTATGCCGTGGTGTACAAGCGCCAGGG
>CAMJHJ010000090.1 GCA_946405485.1 uncultured Bacteroidales bacterium
TCGGCGAACTGCCCCGCGGCGTCCCCAACAACCTGGTTCCTTTCATCACCCAGACTGCGATCGGCAAGCGAGAGTGCCTCAGCATCTTCGGCAATGATTATCCTACGCCCGACGGCACTTGCCAGCGGGACTACATCGATATCGTAGACCTGGCCCGGGCGCACGTCTGCGCCGTGGCTCGCATGCTGGACGGCAAGATGGAGCAGCCCTACGAGATCTACAACGTGGGCACCGGCCGCCCCGTCTCCGTGCTGGAACTGGTCAATGCCTTCGAGAAGGTCAACGGCGTGAAACTTAACTGGAAGTTCGCCCCGCGCCGCTCCGGAGACGTCACCGCGATCTGGGCCGATCCGACCCTTGCGAATGAGAAACTAGGCTGGAAAGCCACCCGCAGCGTCGAGGAGACCCTCGCCGCTGCCTGGGCCTGGGAGAAGAAGCTAGCTACTGACTCGCGATAGCGGTCAGCAGCTGGTCGATGACGGGGTTTAGGGCCGCGGAAGTGGCTGTCGCCCCGTTGATCATCAGAGAGAAGACGATCGTGTCCTCATTGCGGCCGTCGGCAGGTGTGACATAGCCGCAGAAGCAGCGCACCCCGTTCATGGATCCGCTTTTCATGTAGACCCTTCTTTTCACCGCAGGGTCCGCCTTGGACATGCGGGCTGCCAGCGTGCCCTGGCCGGGTTGCGGGAAACATTGCCGGAAGTCCCGGTATTCGGCCTGGCGGGCCATCGTGCGCAGGAATTGGACGAAGAAGGCGGGGGAGACATAGTTGGTCCGCGCCAGGCCGCTGCCGTCGCGAAGCTGGATCACCCCGTCGGTCTTGAGCCCCAGCTGGCCCAGGATGCGTTTCTCCGCCAACAGGGCGGAGTCCAACACGGCCCGGCCATAGGTGTCCTGGCCGAGCGCCTTGAGTACCGCTTCCGCGTAGAAATTGTCGCTGCGTTTCATCATCTCGCTGACGATGCGGATCAGAGGGGGAGACTGCGTGCCGCCCAGCCGGGTCATCTCCCGCATCGTGGCGGCCGGTTCGCCGTCATCATAAAGGAACATGTCGCGCCGGATCAGGCCATAGGGGCTGATTTCGGCGAAAGCGTTACTTACGCTCATCCCATGCTCCACCAGGTAGTTATGGAAATAATAGGCGCAGGTGTATTCCGGGAAAAGGTTGATGCATTCTTCGACTTTGGATTTGCGGTCGATGCCGAATTTACCGTACATCCTGCCGAAAGGGCCGGCGCTGGAAGCGTCGTACAGCAACTGGTCACCGCTGCCCTGCGGCCCGGTCACGGCTGCGTGGTTGAAGATCATCCACGGCGCGTCGGGAAAGAAGGGCGTAACGGAAATCGCTTTCCCCACGGTGTCGGATGGGGCTACGGTGAAGTCCTGGGCGTTTTCATAGAAATTGAGGGCGCCCGGTGCGGCGCCGTAATAGAAGCCCAGATCCTCGCCGCTCCAGTCTTTGCAGGGGATGCGTCCGCCCCAGCCGCGCCCGTCACCGACGATGGTGCCCTCGATGGCGCGGATCCCTGCGGCGTCGATAATCTCTTTCCACTGGGCGAACATCTCTTCGGTCGGTATGGCGCAGTCGTATTTCGATGCGGTCGTCGGATCGCCGCCGCCGATGATGTATAAGTCTCCCTGCAGCACGCCGTCCACGATGCGGCCGCTATAGGCCAGGTCTGTCCGGAAACGCCAGTCCGCCCCAAGGGCGTGCAAGGCCGTCCCGGCGGTGATGACCTTGACGTTGGAGGCGGGGACGAGGCGCCGGTCCGCGTTGTAAGCGGCCAGCGTGTCTCCGCCGAGACGGACGGCGAGGACTCCCCAGGTCGCACCTCTCAGCGCCGCGTGGCCTTGCAGTTGCCGGACCGTGGTACGGAGGGTGGTCTGTGCGGAAGCCGTGATGGCCAGCATCAGGGTGAGCAGGAAGATCGCCGTTTTTTTCATCGTCGTAATCATCAAATGAAAAGAGGGTGCCGCGCAGGCGCCCTCGGAAAACTCTTATTTGTGCTCTTTAAGCTTCGGCCGTGGCTTTTTTCACAACCTCGCTGAGCTTCTCATACAAGGCATCGGTTTTGTCAAGGACCTCCTTGCGGAGTGCGGTGAAATAAGCTTTCTTGCCGCCTTCCACCTTCGCGTTGGCCTTGTCTTTCAACTCATTGTAGAGGTCGGCCGCCTCCTCGAAGAGCCCCGCCAGTTCGTCGTCGGAGACCTTCTGGTTGACCGTTGCGAAAACGCTGCAATCGTCGATGAATGCGCCCAGCACATACTCGATGTCTTTCTTGATGTCACGAAGATTCATAACGTTCTGTTTTAAATACAGTGCAAAGATAACAAAAAATATGAATTTAATTTGGTTTATAATGTAAACTTGTTTATATTTGCATCAGGAAACGGGCAGACTGCGCAGCTGAACCGCGACCGAAACAACAGTAAACAAGTTGATTTTATGGAACTTAACAATGAAATGACGGCTCAGGAGAGCCTCCGGATCATCTCCGAAACGATGAACAACAACCGGCGCGACATCCTCCGGAACAGCGCCAAGTACTTCCTGCTTTGGGGTGCGCTCCTCACGGCGATGTCCCTGACCATCTATCTGCTTTGGCATTCCTCCGGGAAACCCGTCTGGAATCTGCTTTGGTTCGCGATGCCGGTCATCGGCTACCTCCTGGCCGGCATCCTGCACAAACGGGACGCCGCCATCCCGGACAATCTGGTAGGGAAGCCCACCGGGCAGGTATGGGCACTGTTCGGCGCCTTGTCTGTCACCATCAGCGCCATCTCGTGCTTCCTTGTGCCGATGCCCCTCACCCTCGTTATCGTCGTCTTGATGGGATGCGCCGAAGCGGTGTCCGGCATCCTGCTGAAGAACTGGCCCATCATCATCGGCGGGTTCGTCCTGGCAGTCGGAGGCGCCGTGGCGGCGATGCTGCTCAAGACCGAGGCGCAACTGCTGCTTTTCACCCTGGGCGGAATCATCCTCATGGTAACCGGCCTCGCTGTCAAAAGCCAATACAAGTAAGCCATGTTCCCCAAACTGGATCCGCTCCTCCACTCCGAACTGAGGCTGGCAGTCATGTCGGTCCTGGCCGGAGTCGAGTCAGCCGACTTTACTTACTTGAAGGCGCAGACAGGGGCCACCGCAGGCAACCTGAGCGTCCAGATCGACAAACTCTCGGCCGCGGGATACATTTCCGTGGAGAAGGGTTTCAAGGGCAAAATGCCCTGCACGACCTGCCGCATCACTCCGGAAGGGTTCGAAGCCTTCGGAAACTACGTGAAAGCGTTGCAGGAATACCTCCGCTAATGCGGTAGAAGCAATCATTCGGGACGGGCGCATGGACTACGCCCGTCTTTTTATTTGTTGAAGCTCAAGTCGTTTCCGGGTTCGTTGCGCATCATGGAGGCAATCCGGTGGCGGTCGAAGGTGACGGCGCCGGTGATGAATTCCGGGATGTTGTAAGAGAACATCAGGCTCTCATAGAAACGTTTGGGGTCTTTCTGCGGCAGCAGGAATGGCTTAGATACCTTTCCCTGACCGTCGATGTGCATGATATACAGCCGGGTATACAGGCCGTCGATCCGCCGGCTGCTGAAGACCATCCAGCGGCTGTCATGGCTCCAGCTGTGATAACTCTCCACATTGTCACTGTTGGCTGCCGTCATCGCGGAAACCGTGCCGTCCGTGAGGTCCACCCTGTACAAGTCGGCGTCCCGGTGCCAGATCGAGAAGTTGCCGAAGGCATGTTTCGTAAAGACCAGCTGCCGTCCGTCGGGTGAAATACGGGGGAAGGAGGCGCTGGCGGTATCCGCAGCATGGAACAGGGTATCCACCGGTCCGGTGAAAGTCTTAGTCTCAGGGTCGAAACCGATACGGCAGAGATTGTAATGCACATCCTTATACCTTTCGGGCATCGGATCCACGGCCGGAGCGGAACAGAAATAGAGGCTCTTCCCGTCCGGCGAAAAAGTCGGGAATGTCTCGAAGGCCGACTTCTGCATCAGCAGCGGATCCGAAAACACGGCATGGCTCCGGATATCGTAAACCACTACGTCCGATGCGCCGTCATATACCTCGATCCGGTCGGCATCGTGGGCGTGGAAAGACTGCAGGGTCTTATTGACGGAGAAAGCGATGAGATCTTCCTGAGGATGCCAGTAGGGATATACCAGCGCCGAGATGGTCTCGGGCGTCTTGGTATTGAGTTTCTCATACCGGTCCCCGTCACAAAGCACCGTGCCTCCGTAATTTGCCCGCATGTGGAAAACCATCCGCCCGGGGTCCTGCATCTGGAACGAATGGCAGTTCACGCAGTTGTAAGAAGTCAGGCGGTTCTCATAGACAGGCTTCTGCCGGTAAGATTCCAGGTCCCGCTGGTAAATGCCCATTTCGTTCCAAAGGCCGTAGCCCGGGGCGATAAGGCGATAAGCGATGTGGGAATCGACCGGGTCGGGCGCCACATACATACGGAAGGGTGTCAGAGCCGTCCATTTCCCATTTTCCTGCCGGCAAACCGTCAGGCGAAGCGCCTCTCCCCGGGATGCGGATAGCAGGGAGCGCCATTTCCCGGCAGGGATACGGAATAAGCCATGGCGGGCCTTCACTCCGAATGCGACTCCTTTCCCTTCCAGGACAAGCCGCCAGGGCCCTTCTCCCGCGACGGTGAAATTTAAGGGAGCGATATTGGGCGGAATCGTAACTTCCTTATAATCAGGGAATATTTCCGCTTCCTGCGCACGGCTTTCTTCCGGCAATGCCCGGGATGCGCAGGCGACGGCAAGCAAGACCGCCGGAATCAAAAACCATTTCGACCTCATGCCTTGAACTCCTTGAACAGATAATAATACCAGTACGTGGAACCGAACTCACGCCGAAGCGTGTTCGCGGGATTCTCTCCGCCTCGGATGGCGGCCGCATAGCGTTCCCGGAACTTCGTGAACCGTTCGATTTCCTCCTGCCCGACACCGTGCGAGCGGCACCAGTCCAGGTCGTCTTCCGAAGCGATGAGGAGGGCCTGCTGGACCAGTGACGGAAGTTCCGGGAGGACCGGGGTTCCGTACCGGGTCTCGACGAATGACCGGATTACAGGGACGTTTTTCATCAACAGTACCAGCGCAAGCTGATAGTCCCGGGCCACCCGGTCGGACGGGTTGGCTTCCAGGATATCCTGCATCTCCTTGTAGACGCCGTGTGTGAAAAGGAATGAATTCTCAAGGGGAAGGTCCCGTCGCTTGGTCCCGAGTTCGGGATCGCCCGCCACCGCCGTATCATCCCAAAGGAAATTCCGCATATCCCTTGCCCAATCCGCATAACGCCAGGTCTTCTCCAGCCGTGCGATGTACTTTTCCGCCACGCCGTACGCCCCGGTGACCAGGTTGGTCTTCACCAGCATCTTCAGCATCGACGGGTTGCCGTAACGCTGCCCCACAAAGGCATCGAATCCCAGGTTCTGGGCGCAGGCCACGTTCCCGAAATGGTAATGGACCTGGCTGATGATCTGCAGGAAGGATGCCATCTCCAAGCCTTCCTCGTCGGCGACCAGCAGCGACATCGGGCCGCTCTGGGGGTAGGCGAACATGTCTTCCAAGAGGGTTCCTTTCTGGGAGAGGGCCACATTGACCATATTGGTAATGAGCCAGTTGTCGTAACGCGCCGCGGGATCCTGAAGGATGGCGTCCCAGTTCCCGGCAGAGAGCTGGTCATACATCCGCATCCACGCATAAGTCCGCGTATCCAAGGTCTTGCGTACCCCCTCCCTGTACAGGAAAGCAATCCCGGCGGTCAGCAGCAGCGCCAGGATGACGCCGGCGGGCGTCGGAATATTCCGGATGAATGTAAAACAGAAGAACAGGGCCAAACAGGCCAGGAAGGCGATCCAGCATAGGTTGATGCTGAAAGGAGCTTCCAGCATGGCTTCGTAGAAGGAGTCGCACAGGAAGGCGTCCGGCAGGTCTTTCCACAATCCGCCCAAGATTCCGGCCGTCCCGGCCAGGAAGGCGAGCAAGGGCTGGACCGCCTGCCACCAGGCCTTTTCACGATGCGCGAAAAGGTCGGACAGGAAAATGCCGGGAGCAACGACCGTCATGGCGAAAGGACCGCAGAGGATGCCGGAAAGAAGTGTCAAGACGGCTCCGGCACAGAGTCTAGTCCCGATATGCCGGGAAGAGAATCCGGCGGCATAGAGCCATACCAGCGAGACTGCCAGCGTGAACGCCACCAGTGCGTGATAGGACAAATAAGCGTCTGTCAGCGCCGTCAGGAGCAGCAGGGAAGGGACCAGGCAAAGGGGGAGTAACCAGATGCAATCCTTGATCCGGCGGCAGATCCCCCACAGGGCTGCGGCAGTAAGGATTCCGAGCAGGGCCGTGACCGCGGATCCGACCAGGGGAACTTGGAAGAACTGGACGAGAAACTGGGAGACGACCAGTGAAAAGCCACAGGGACGTTTCAGCAGGCCCAGCACATATGGCCAGTCCAGCAAAAAGACCTGCTGCTGCTCGCGGTAATGGAAAACATAGCGTTGCGTCTGTTCCAAAAAATACCACAAAACACCGAAGGCGGCTGCAAAAAACAGGGCCTCAATGATCCATTTTTTAAATTTCTCCGGCTGCTTCATTTCTACAAATATAAAAAAACTAAAATTGGATTTGATATGAATAATTGGTAAATTTGTACGATTGTGCATACATAGTTGCGATGTCGAACAAGAACAAATTCCTACTGGTTGCGCTCGCCGGCCTCGTGCTCGGCGTGATCCTGATGATTTTGTTCGATACGGCCATGCAAAAGACTTCTACCAACGCTTACTGCATGTCCTGCCATGTCCATCCGGATGCGGATGCGGCCTGGAAGATGTCGGTCCATTTCAACAATGGCAGCGGTACGAAGACCGACTGCGCGGCCTGCCATCTGCCCCCCAAAGGCACGAAGGGCTATTATGCCGCCAAAGCCAAGACCGGAGTGAAGGATCTCTGGTCCTATCTTACCAAGAAGCCGGAGGAACTCGATTTCGAGAGCAAGAAGGAACTCGACCATGCCGTGAAGATCGTCTACAACGCCTCCTGCAAGGAGTGTCACGTCAACCTTTTCCCGGAAGGGATCAGCGACGACGGCGTGATCGCCCATCTCTATTATCAGGAAAACGAGGAGAAACTCGGCCTCCAGTGCATCAGCTGCCATCTGGATGTCGGTCATTTCAATCCCAATTACCAGCATAAGAAGATGACCGGCGTGCCGGTCAAGGCCGTTTCCGCCGCGGATATCTATACGGAGCCCTGTGCCCTGACTGCCTTCGAGAACTTTACGGAAACCATTCCGGGCACGCCCGTTTCGCTGAGGATGGTTGCCGTGCCGGGCGGTTCTTTCCGCTTGGGCAGTCCCGACGGGGAGCCTTTCCGGGGCGGGGACGAGTCTCCGCAGCGGAGTGTGACCGTGTCAGACTTCTTCATGGGAGAGGTTGAGGTGACCTGGGACCAGTACTGGGCGTTCTACGGTGAGACGATGTCCGAAGGCCGTACTCCGCCGGAGACGGTCTATGCCAACAATGCGCGCTGGGAGCTGGATGCCATCAGCGGACCCACCCCGCCCTTCGGCAATCCCGACCAGGGCTGGGGCATGGGCGACCGCCCTGCGCTGACGATGACGCACTATGCGGCCACGGTATTCTGCGAATGGCTGTCCCTCAAGACCGGCAAGCATTACCGCCTCCCGACGGAAGCGGAATGGGAGTATGCAGCCCGCGGCGGCACTGAGACGCCGTATTTCTTCGAGGGCAGTCCCAAGAAGTTCTCCGACCGGGGTTTCTGGCGCCGTTTCTCGAAGGCGGACACCTCCGTCATCGCGAGCAGCATCATCTATGCGGCCAACAGCAAAAACCGGACGGCAGAGCCTTCCCGGGTGCGCGCCAATCCTTTCGGCTTGAAGAACATGAACGGCAATGTCCTGGAGTATTGCGCCGACTGGTATGCCTCCGACGCGTATGCTCAGTTGGAGGATGGTGCCGTGGATCCCAAGGGGCCCGAGAGCGGTGAGGAAAGGGTGGTGCGCGGCGGCATGTACGCCGATGATGCCGCCGATGTGCGCAGCGCCTCCCGGCGCCATACCGAGCATGATGCGTGGCTGCGGACGGACCCGCAGAATCCGAAGAGCATCTGGTGGTATTCCGATATCAAGGGTATCGGCTTCCGGGTGGTCTGTGAAGTACCTGACGGACTGAAATAATAACCATAAAAAGATACAGTATGAGTGACAACAAAATGGGTAGAAGAGAGTTTCTCTCTTACTCCGCGGTCCTCGGCGCGGCAGGCGTCGTCGGCCTTGCCTCCTGTGGCAAAAAAGAAACCATCACCCCTTTGCGCGAGCCGGGTTCCTACTATGTACCCGAACTTCCCGACAAGGCCATTGACGGTAAAGAACTGAAAGTCGGCCTCGTCGGTTGCGGCGGCCGTGGCTCCGGTGCGATCCAGAACCTGCTGGATGCCGCAGACGGCATCAAGGTGGTTGCTCTGGGCGATGTGTTCCAGGACCGTATCGATGCTGTCAAGACCAAGCTTGCCGAACGTGGACAGCTTGTCCCGGACGAGAATTGCTTCGTGGGATTCGACGCCTATAAGAAGGTGATCGACATGGTGGACATGGTGATCCTCACCACCCCTCCCGTCTTCCGTCCCGACCAGTTCAAGTATGCGGTCGAGAAGGGTGTTCATTCTTTCCTTGAGAAACCGATCTGCGTGGATCCCAAGGGCTACCGCACCTGCGTGGCCGCTTCCAAGCAGGCTGAGGCGAAGGGTTTGTGCGTCGTCACCGGCACCCAGCGCCATCACCAGCGCGAGTACGTCGAGGCCTACAAGAAGATCTCCGAGGGCCTGATCGGCAACATCACCGGCGGCAACGTCTATTGGAACCAGGG
>CAMJHJ010000091.1 GCA_946405485.1 uncultured Bacteroidales bacterium
GCCCGCAGACGGAGTCCATGTCGCCGATGACGACATCCGGGACGATGCCTTTCTTCTCCAGCGTCTGGAGCGCTCCGTCGCAGCAGACGACGGAATCTGCATTCCGCAGCAGATATAGGGGATACTCCGTCCGGGGGAAGGATCCGTTGCAGACAATGGCGACCGTACTCATAAAGGGCTAGGATTGGGACTCCGGGGCTCTCGTCTTGGCAATCTCGGCCTTGGACGTGCCCGGAGTGCAATGGTATTTCCCGGCTTCGCGGAAGCCCAGAAGGAAGGCGCTCACATCCATCCGTTTCTTGCCGGCGAGTTGGATGCTCTTCAGGCTGACGGCCCCGTCTTTAGTCCGGACCGCCAGGTAGGTCTTGCCGTCGGTGAGCAATTGTCCGGGCGTTTCGGGTCCGTCGTATGCCATCTTTTCGGCAGAGAATACCTTCAGCTGCACAGGGGTGGACGCTCCGTCCGTCAACTCCGTGTAAGCCGTCGGATAGGGACTGAGGCCCCGGATCAGGTTGTAGATATGGCGCGTGGTGTCGTCCCAGTCGATGTGGCAGAGGGCGCGGGTCAGTTTGGGTGCCGGACGGAGCGTCTCCGCACCCTGGATGAAACTGCGCTGGATGCGCGTCTCGGCCGTGCCGTCCAGGATGCCCCTGACCGTCTCCAGGACCAGATCGGAACCCATCTCCATCAGGGCGTCGTGTACGTCGCCGGCGGTATCGGTCTCGGCGATCTTGTATTCCTCTCGCAGGATGATGCCTCCCGTGTCGATGTCCTTGTCGATCATGAAGGTGGTCACGCCGGTCATCGCCTCGCCGTTGATGACGGCCCAGTTGATCGGGGCGGCACCGCGGTATTGTGGCAGCAGGGCGGCGTGCAGGTTGAAGGTGCCCAGTTTCGGCATTTTCCAGACTTCCTCCGGCAGCATGCGGAAGGCCACGACGACGAAGAGGTCGGCTTTCCAAGCCTTCAGCTGCTCCAGGAACTCGGGATCTTTCAGTTTCAGCGGCTGGAGCACCGGGATGCCGTGCTCCACGGCGTATTTCTTGACGGCGCTCTCATTCACGCTCAGGCCTCGGCCGCTGGGCTTGTCGGCCACGGTCACGACTCCGACCACCTTATGCCCGGCCTTGATGAGCTTATCCAGGGGAGCGACGGCGAATTCGGGCGTGCCCATGTAGACGATGCGGCTCTTGTGGAAAATGCCGACGATCTTGCGCTTGAACTTGCGCCACTGGTTCTTGATCGTGTCGTTGCCCGACAGGGACGCATCATTGACTGCCTTCCAGGTCAGGTAGGCGCCGATGGGCAGCAGGACGGCCGTCGCGATGAAGGCGCCCTCGGCACCGTTGATGGCTCCGTCCTTGGCCAGCTTGGAGCCGATCGTGTCCACGATGTAGTACAGGACGAAGAAGAGGACGGAAATGATGGCCGGTACACCCAGGCCGCCCCGGCGGACCAGCGCGCCGATCGGGGCGCCGATGAAGAACATGATGAAGCAGGCCAGCGCTTCCGCAAACTTGCGCAGGAACTCCAGGTCCGCCCGGCGGAGGTAGAACATGTACTCGTACGACTCGCGGGTGAAGGCGGTGATCTCGGAGACCATCTGGTTGGCGTTCTCGGAGGCGTTGCGGTAGGCGCTTGCTTCCCGGGAAATGTCGCTCCACTGCAGCATCCTGTCGGAATGGAAGTCGGTCTTCACCCGGTTGACGAAGGAAGTGTCCAGCTGGTGATACTTGGAAAGGATGCCGTTGCTCATCAGGCGGTTGAACTGCTGTTCGCGGGTATCCCGCTCGATCTGCCGGAGCGAATCCTTTTCGTGTTTGAGCTGGACCACGTTCATGCACTTGATCTGGTCGCTGTACTTGGTGGAGTCGGTCTTCTCGAAGGCGTAGTTTTCCAGGGAGATCAGCATTTCCTGCTTGATGAAGTTGATCTTCTGCAGTTCCAGGGACGTGTCCCTGTATTTCATGGCATTGGTCTCCTGGTAGTTGGTGCCGTTGTAAAGCGTGAAGGTGAGATACTCCTTGGTGTCGGACATCTTCAGGCGGGCGGAGTCCGCCAGCATCAGGCCGACGTTGCCGCGGCCGCGGCTGTGGTCATAGACCATGATCCCGTGCATCATCCCCGTCTTGTCGTCCGTGGACTCCGTACGCAGGACATAGCCCTCGATGCCGTCGTAGAAAGTTCCGGCCGGGATCTTGATCTCATCCTTGGTCTTGAGGATGTCGTCGTGGAGGGTGTAGATCTTGTTGTAGGAGTAGGGGACGAGGTTGTTGGACGAGAAGAAGGCGCCGACGGTGATCAGGGCCGAAGCGAAGATGATGGGCATCATCACCCGCGTGACCGAGACGCCGGCGGCTTTGAGGGCGGTGAGTTCGCTGTGCTCGGCCAGCTGGCCCATCACCATCATCGAGGAGAGGAGGGTGGCGAGCGGCAGGGCGAGCGGCAGGATCAGGAAACTGCCCCACATCAGGAACTCCGCGACGACTTTCAGGCTCAGTCCCTTGCCGACGAGTTCGTCGATGTAGAGCCAGAGCGACTGCATCATCAGGATGAACAAGACAATCAGAAGGATCGCGAAGAACGGTCCTATGAACGACTTGAGTATGAAGCGGTCGATCCTTTTCATCGTCGGCGGGGGCGCTGGGGTCAGACGGGATTGAAAACTAACAGGTCGCGGCAGCCTTCAGTGCCTCCAGGGCGCTAGCAAGGCCGTTTACGTCCTTGCCGCCGGCCGAGGCCAGGCCCGGCTGGCCGCCGCCACCGCCCTGGATACATTTGGCGGCTTCGCGGATATCCTTACCGGCGTTCTTGCCTGCGGCGACGAGATCCTGGGAGTACATCAGCAGCAGCTGCGGCTTGCCCTCGTACTCGAAGGCGGCGCAGACGGCCAGGTTCTTGGCCTGGGCCTGGATGGCCGTCGCGGCATTCCGCAACATGGACGGATCCACGCTCATCGTCAGGACGGCGACCCGGACGCCATTCACCTCCAGGGCTCCTTCCTCGATCTTGCGCGCCAGTTCCGCCGCTTTCTGTTTGGCGAGTTCCTCCGCCTGCTTCTTGTAGGTCGCGTTTTCGGAAATCATCTTCTGGATGGCGCCTGCGAGGTCCGGGACGTTGTTGAAGAAACTCCGGGCCGTCTTGATCGAAGCGGCCATGCCCTCCACGAGGGTTTCCGCCTCTTCGCCGGTGACGGCCTCGATCCGGCGGATGCCGGCCGCGATGGCCGCTTCGCTGACGATGCGGAAGAAACCGATATTGCCGGTGGCGCCGGTATGGCAGCCGCCGCACAGTTCGACGCTGTCGCCGAACTTGACGACGCGGACGACATCGCCGTATTTCTCACCGAACAGGGCCATCGCACCCATCGCGCGGGCCTCTTCCATCGAGGCGCTGCGGTTCTCGCGGAGCGGATGGTTCTCCCGGATCAGGGCGTTGACGCGGCGTTCGACCTGGACGATCTGCTCGTCGGAAAGTTTCTCGAAATGCGAGAAGTCGAAACGGAAGTATTTGTCACAGACGAAAGAGCCCTTCTGCTCGACATGGGTGCCGAGGATTTCGCGCAGGGCCTGGTGCAGCAGGTGGGTGCAGCTGTGGTTGGCCGCGATCTTGCGCCGGCGGGCGGCGTCGACGACCAGGGTGAAGCGGCCGGTGCAGTCGGCGGGAATGCGCTCTGCGATATGGATCGTCAGGTCGTTCTCCTTGACCGTGTTGAGGATGGCGATCTTCTCGCCGTCTTCCGCGACGATGTAACCGGTGTCACCGACTTCGCCGCCCATCTCGCCGTAGAAAGGCGTGCGGTCGAAGACCAGCTGGAGCATCTCCTTGTTTTTCTGCTTGACGGTGCGCTGCTTGAGGAGCACCGCGCCCTCGACGGTCGTGGTGTCGTAGCCGGCGAATTCCACCTCGCCCTCATGGTACTCGGTCCAGTCGCCGAATTCGTTGGCGGTGGCGTTGCGGGCGCGCTCCTTCTGCTTCTGCAGCTCGACGTTGAAGCCGTCCAGGTCCACGGTGAAGCCGTGCTCGGCGGCGATCAGCTGCGTCAGGTCGATCGGGAAACCATAGGTGTCATAAAGCTTGAAGGCGTCAGGGCCAGCGATGACCTTGGCGGCCTTGGATTTCTCCATGTATTCATCCATCAGGGAGATACCGCGGTCCAGGGTCTTCAGGAAAGCCAGCTCCTCCTCACGGATGACGCTTTCGATGAGTTTCTGCTGCTTGGGCAGCTCGGGATAAGCCTCGCCCATATCGCTGATCAACTGCGGGACCAGCCGGCAGAGGAAAGGCTCGTTGAAGCCGAGGAAAGTGTAGCCGTAACGCACGGCCCGGCGCAGGATGCGGCGGATGACATAGCCGGCCTTGACGTTGCCCGGCAGCTGTCCGTCAGCGATGGAGAAGGAAATCGTGCGGACGTGGTCGGCGATGACGCGCATCGCGACATCGGTGTCGGCGCTCTCCCCGTACTTGTGGCCGGAGAGCTCCTCGATCTTGGAGAGCATGCCGGTGAATACGTCGGAATCGTAGTTGGAATTCTTGCCCTGGAGGACGGCGCAGAGGCGTTCGAAGCCCATACCCGTGTCGATGTTCTTGGCCGGGAGCGGCTCCAGGTGACCATCCGCCTTGCGGTTGAACTGCATGAAGACCAGGTTCCAGATTTCGATGACGTGGGGGTCGCTCTGGTTGACCAGGTCCTTTCCGGGGATGCCGGAGGCTTTCTCCTCGGCGGTGCGGATATCGATGTGGATCTCGGAACAGGGGCCGCAGGGGCCGGTGTCGCCCATCTCCCAGAAATTGTCATGCTTGTTGCCCAGGAGGATGCGGTCCGCGGGCAGGTGCTTCAGCCAGGCGTCGCGGGCTTCCGTATCCAGGGTGGTACCGTCCTCGGCGCTGCCCTCGAAAACGGTCGCATAGAGCAGCTTGGGATCGATGCCGTAGACCTCCGTCAAGAGCTCCCAGGCCCAGTCGATGGCCTCCGTCTTGAAGTAGTCTCCGAAGCTCCAGTTGCCAAGCATCTCGAACATCGTATGGTGGTAGGTGTCGTGTCCGACTTCTTCGAGGTCGTTGTGCTTTCCGCTGACGCGCAGGCATTTCTGCGAGTCGGTCGCCCGCTTGAACTTCGGTGCGGCGTTGCCCAGGAAGATATCCTTGAACTGGTTCATGCCGGCATTGGTAAACATGAGCGTGGGGTCGTTCTTGACCACCATGGGCGCGGAGGGGACGATCGTGTGCCCCTTGGAAGCGAAGAAATCCAGGAATTTCTGTCTTATTTCTTTTGATGTCATAGTCATCCTTTGTTGATGCAAAATGCAAAATTAGCTAAAAAAATAAAAAAAGAGGTATATTTGCGTTCTGCAGGCATCTAAATCCCATGTCCGAGCCCAAGAAATTCGATCTCAATCCCGAGACCCTTTTTTACGATCTCTCGTCGGAGCCCATCCTCCGGCGCCTGGTCCGCTATGGGCTGCTTTTCCTCGCCAGCCTGTTGCTGGCGATGCTCTATTTCTGGATTCTTTTCGGCGTGCTGGGACTGGATACGCCCAAGACGGCCATCTTAAAGAGCCGGAACGACCGCTGGACGGCCCGCATGGCCGTGATGAACCGCGACCTGGACCGCAGCGAGGAGACGCTCCGGGACTTGGAAATGCGTGGCGGCGACGTCTACCGTTCCATCTTCGGCATGTCCCGGCTGCCAGCCGGCATCCTCGGTGAAGACCTGGCCGTGAGCGGGGCCGAAGGGGTGCTGGAGGAAATCGGCCGCAACAGCCTGCTGCGGGGCACTTACCTGCGCCTGGACCGGCTGACGAAACGGACCTACCTGCAGAGCAAATCCTTCGACGAAGTGGCCGCCCTGTCCAAACGGGCCGGCGACATGGCCTCCTGCATCCCGGCCATCCCGCCGATCGAACCGGACCCCCGCCATTACAATATTTCCAGTCCCTTCGGCGTGCGGACAGATCCGGTCTACGGTGACTCCCGGATGCACACGGGCGTGGATTTTTCTACCAGGAAAGGGACCCCGATCTATGCGACGGGAGACGGGACGGTCGAGTCCGCCCAGTTCCTGTTCACCGGCTACGGCAACGTCGTGACGATCAACCACGGCTTCGGCTATAAGACGATGTACGCCCACATGAACGAGGTCTTCGTCGTGGAGGGGATGCCGATCAAACGCGGCCAGTGCATCGGCACGGTCGGACGCTCCGGCAAGGCGACGGGAGACCATCTCCACTACGAAGTCCTGTACCGGGACAACAAGGTCAACCCGGCCAATTTCTATGACCTTTCGATGAGCAAGACGGAATACGCCACGATGGTGCAGAAACGCGAGGAAGAGTCCCCCGCGGTGCTGCGCTCGGGTTTCCGTGTCAGAAGCAGATAAGATGATGGCAGCGGAAAAGATCAAAGCAACGTTGAAGCGATTCAAGGAGGCGCACCGCACCTTCTGGCGCGTCCTCGTCGGCGTGGTCAAATACGCTCTGCTGTCCGTCCTGATGGCGGCGGTGTACTATGCCATCTTTGCCGCCTTCGTCAGCACCGATACGGAAAAGCGGCTTCATAAGGAAAACAAGCTTTATGAGAAGCTGTATCCCGGGATGCAGGAACGGGAAGCGCTGGTCTCCGATGTGATCGACTATCTCCAGCTCCGGGACGCTAAGATTTACAAGGATGTCTTCTACGCCTCTGCGCCCACCCTCGATCCCGTCGCGACCACGGAATTCTTCTCCGGAAGCGATACGATCCCGGACCGCAACATCTTGAAATACACGGCCATGAAGGCCGATGCCCTGCTTTCCGCCGCAGACCGCGTGGAGGCGGCGATGCAGGAAGTCGCCGCGAAATACGGCCAGGCGCTGCCTCCGCTTTCTCTGCCACTCTCAGGCATTTCCTATGTGCAGGTAGGCGCCTCCGTCGGGGACCGGATGAATCCTTTTTACAAGGTGAACGCCCGGCACAACGGGCTGGATATCATCGCTTCCCAGGGGGATCCGGTATACGCCGCGGCCAAAGGCCGGGTGTCGTCGGTCGTCCGCTCTTTCAAAGGCGAAGGCAACGTCGTGGAGATCACCCACGGGGACGGTTATGTGACCCGCTACTGCCATCTGGGCGACATCCATGTATCGCAGGGGCAGACGGTCGCCGTCGGCAAGAAGATCGCTTCGGTCGGCCTATCCGGCAATTCCCTCGTCCCTCACCTGCATTTCGAGGTCCTCAAGGACGGGGAGTACCGGGACCCCGTGCATTATTTCTTCGCTTCGGTCTCCCCGTCCGACTATGCGAACATGCTTTATATGTCGGTAAATACCGGACAATCAATGGATTAAAATCTTCCTTCAAGATGGAGAAACTATACTATACGATCAGCGAGACCGCTGAAATCCTGGGAGAGAGCACCTCTCTCGTCCGTTTCTGGTCCAACTCGTTCCCGAAGTACATCAAGCCCTACCGCAACGCGAAAGGTAACCGGATGTTCACGGCGGAGGACATCGAGACCCTCAAGCAGATCCATTACCTGGTCAAGACCAAGGGCCTGACCCTGGAAGGCGCCGCCATGCAGCTCGCCTCCGGACGCAGCAGCGTGGACAAACGGGTCCGCGCCCTGGATTCGCTCAAGGAAATCCGCGCGCAGCTTGTGGAGGTGCGCAAGTCGTTATGACGGTCCGGGAAATCACGGCGGCGCTCGAAGGTTTTGCACCGCTCTCCATTCAGGAAAAATGGGACAACAGCGGCCTGTGCATCGGGTCGCCGGACCAGGAAGTGCACGGCATCCTGCTGGGTTTTGACTGCACGCCGGCCTTGATTGACGAGGCGGTCGAGGCGGGAGCGGACCTGGTCGTGACCCACCATCCCCTGATCTTCGGCGGCTTGAAAAAGATCGCGCCGGAGGATCCTGTGGGACTGGCGGTCATCAAGGCCGTCCGTGCCGGGATCGCCGTCTATGCCGCCCATACGACGGCTGACAAGGTGCCGTCCGGCGTGAGCGGGGCGATGGCCCGCCGGCTGGGCTTAGAGGATGTTTCCGTCCTGGAACCGGACGGGACGCGTTTCCTGGACGGGACGGAGGAAACGGTGGGACTGGGGATGGTCGGAAACTGGCCGGAACCCCTTTCCTGCGAGGAAGCGGTCGCAAGGGTGAAGGAAGCTTTCAGCCTGAAAACCGTGCGTTGCTCCCGCTTTATCCCGGAAAAGGTCCGGCGCGTGGCCTTGTGCGGCGGGTCCGGCTCGTCCCTGATCGAAGCGGCCCGTGCGGCCGGCGCGCAACTCTATCTGTGCGGCGACATCTCCTATCACCATTTCTTCACCCCGCCGGGATTCATGCTGATGGACATCGGCCATTTCGAGAGTGAAGTGGAGATTGTGGACATATTATTTTCTTTGTTAAGGAAAAAATTTCCTACCTTTGCAATTCGCGTCAGTAATGCGCTGAAAGACAGTAACCCGATTCAATATTTATAGTTATCATATGGCGACAACGAAAATCAAGAAAGTCGAGACCCCCATCGATGAGCGGGAAACCTTCGTATCCCTCCAGAAGTCCTTTGCCGACTCCGAGGCCAATATCCAGGAGAAGCTCAAGACCCTCTACGCCCTGCAGGAAGCAGACAACGAGATCGAGAAGATCGTCCAGCTCCGCGGTGAGCTGCCGGCGGAAGTCGCGGCGCTCGAGGGTGATGTGGCGGCAATCGAAGGAAAGATCGCGCATGTCAACGAGCTCATCGAGGAGTATCTCCGTTCCATCGAGCTCAACAAGCAGAATATCGTCGACTACGACGCCCAGATCGAGAAGTATAAGGCCCAGCTGGACAACATCAGCAACAGCCGCGAGTACGACTCCATCAATAAGGAACTCGAGAACCAGGACCTGCTCCGCCAGATCGCCGTCAAGAACATCGGCGAGACCC
>CAMJHJ010000092.1 GCA_946405485.1 uncultured Bacteroidales bacterium
GGCCCTTCCCGCCGGGGATGAAGTATTATCAGTTCGAAGAGTGGCGGGATGCGGTGACAGGGGCCGATTTCGTCATCGGCGGCGTGTCCTCTTTCGGTGTAGATTGGTTTTTGGACGAGATCTTGACGGAACTGGATCCTTCTGTCCCGGTCCTGTCCGTGACGAAGGGCCTGATCGACCGGGAGGACGGGAGCCTGATTTCTTATCCGGACTACTGGTCAGCGAAACTCTCTGAACGGGGTATCTGCCGGAAGATCAACGCCATCGGAGGGCCCTGCACCTCGTATGAGTTGGTTTATCACGACCATTCCGAAGTGGCCTTCTGCGGCGAGGATGCGGCTGCTTTACGGATGATGAAGGAGACGATGGAGACCTCCTACTACCATATCTCCCTGACGCGGGATGTGCTGGGATTGGAGAGCGCGGTGGCGTTGAAGAATGCCTATGCCCTGGGTATCGCGATGACGATCGGCCTGGTGAACCGCGAGCATGGGCCCGAGGCCGGACTGCACTTCAACTCCCAGGCGGGCGCCTTCTACCAGGCTACCCGGGAAATGACGAAACTGTTGAAACTGCAGGGCGCAGAAGAAGACAGTGTAGCCATCGGCATCGGTGACCTCTATGTGACCGTTTACGGCGGCCGGACCCGGAAGATCGGTATCCTGCTGGGAGAGGGGAAGAGCTACGATGAGGCGATGGAGATCCTGAACGGGGTGACCTTGGAGTCACTGGTTGTTTCCAGGCGGGTCGCCCGGGCTATCTTCAAGAAAAGCCGCCAGGGTGAACTCGACCTGGCGGACTTTCCGTTGTTGGTTCATGTCAATGACGTCCTGGAGCAGGGGAAGGATGCCCGTCTGCCCTGGGAGTCATTCACCTTCGACCATTCCTTTTAGAAATCCAGCCTGACATCCTGAGCCTTCAGGCGGGCCTGGAGGGTCGGGATATCGACCTCCCGGTTGGATTGGCGGTGTGCGACGGCCAGCGAAGCGGCGACACCGGCAGCCTGGCCGGTCGCCAGGCAGGTGCCGATCTCCCGTGCATCATACGTCAGTTCCTTCTCAAAGCCAAAGCAGCGTCCGGCGACCAGCAGGTTGGGGACATGCCGGGGAATGAGGGCGGAATAGGGAATCTGCCACATACGGCGATCCTTGGTCAGGATCTTGCCCCCATTGTACTTCAAGTTGGATTCGCCGCCGGTGATGGCGATGACATCGCGGTAAGCCTTGCCGGTGGCGGCACCTTCGGTCGTGACATTGGCGACGCTGTCCAGCACGCGGGTGATGCGAACGCCCACGAGAGCGGGCGTATCGACCAGATACAGGTCTTCGTTCCCCGGTTTGGCGCGCAAGGCGGCAACTTCTTCCCACATCTTCTTGCGCAGGGACAGCTGGATGCGTGTCAGGTTGTACATGTCGAGACCGTCCTGGTCTTTTTCCCCGACGGTATGCCGGGTCCTGACGCCCTTGACCGGGGTCGGGTTACCCTTTCCGCTGTTATCGGCGTGACCGATGCGCCACATCGCTCCGATGTCGTTCTTGTAGACGGTGAAGTCCTCCCCGGCCCACTCGAGCACGTCTCCGTCACCCGAGGCGTCGATGACGAACTTGCAGCGGACGGCGACCCGTCCGCTCTTGCCTTCCAGGATGACGGACTCAATCGCATCGCCGGAACGGGTGATCTGGCCCGCCTGAACCCCATACAGGATGCGTACACCGGACTCGGCGCAAAAAGCTTCCATGAAATACTTCGCAGCTTCCGGATCCACCTTGGGACGTATTCCCTCCCAGCTGATCATCCCGACCTCGTCCAGCCTCCGGCAGAGTTCGTCGGCAATCCCGTGGACGGCCTGGCCGGCACCGCCACCGGCCGCCGGGTGATACATGTTGATGATGGGAGTGACCCCGCATCCTGTGAAAAGTCCGCCCAGGAAATACTGCCGCTCCAGCAGCAGGACATCGGCACCTTCCCGTGACGCGGCCACCGCAGCAGCAAAGCCGGCGGGACCGCCTCCGATGACCACGACATCGGCCGTGTCCACGACCGGAATCTTGCGGGCGGGTTCCCTCACATAGCCGCTGACCTCCAGGGGTGTCTCCACCTTCCGGACCTTCGCTTCGGCGTCCTGTCCGCCCAGGGCCATGCCCACCGTCCCCAGCGCACCTATCTTGATGAACGATCTCCTGTCCATGACGTTATTGTACCGTAAGGGTCTCCTTCAGGCGGATATCCTCGGAAGAGGATCCGATCCTTAGTTCGAATTCACCAGGCTCCACCGTCCAGTTCATATCTTTGTCCAGCATGACCATCTGCTCCGGTCCAATCCGGAAACGGACGGTACGGCTTTCGCCTGGTTGGAGCGTAATCCGCTCAAAACCACGCAGTTGGGAGTCATAAGCCACGACGGAACTGATCTTATCCTGCAGATAAAGCTGCACAACCTCATCGCCGGCTCTTGATCCGGTGTTGGTCACGGTGCAGGAAACCTCATAACAAGGGCCGGAGACCTTGCGTCCTGAAGCGGGTCCGGCGGTTGCGATACCTTCGAACAAGCCTGCCTCCCGGACCTGCAGGTCCGAATAAGCGAACGTAGTGTAGCTCAATCCATAACCGAAAGGATACAGGGAGCCGATAATGCGCGTTTTGCCACCGCCGTTGGGGCCCGTGGCCGGCTGAGCGCCGTGTGAACCCTTCTTGAAGGGGAAACAATAGGGGATCTGGCCGACGGTCCTGGGGAAGGTGACGGTGATGTGTCCGCCCGGATTGTAGGCTCCGAAGAGGGCTTCCGCCACAGCCTGTCCGCCCCGGTTGTTGGGGAACCAGGCTTCCAGGATGGCGGGCAGGTAAACATTCTCCCAGTTGATGGTCAAGGGCTGACCGTTGACCAGGACCAGGACAACGGGCTTGCCGGTGGCCTGCAACTCCTGCAACAGCTGGCGCTGGCGTCCCGGGAGTTCGAGGCTGGTGCGCGATAGGCTCTCGCCCACGCAATGGCCGTCTTCTCCCATCACGGCGATGATCACGTCCACATCGGAGGCTGCCTTGACAGCCTCATCCATCAGGGAACGCTCCTCCACCGACAGAGGCTGGGGGATGATTTCGCTCTCGGGCCAATGAGGGTCCGTCACTTCGCAGCCCTTCTGGAAAACGACTTCGGCATCGGTGCCGACAAAATCGCGGATGCCCTGCAGCATCGTCGTGCAGTCCAGCCCGTTGGGGCCATAGCGGCTGATCATATAGCCGTAGGTATCGGCCAGGGGACCTGTCACGAGGATCTTGTTCAGTTTGGACTTGTCCAGCGGCAGCAACTCGCCTTCATTCTTGAGCAGGACGAGCGACTTGCGCGCCATGTCCAGGATGAAATCCTCCTGCTTGGCCGCACCGGCCTTTTGGTCAGCCTTGACACCGTCGCCGGTGTAAGGATCATCGAAAAGGCCCAGGCGGAACTTGACCGCGAGAACTTCCCGCACCCGCTGGTCGATCGTGTCCATGGAAATCTGCCCGGCAGCGATGGCCGCCCGCAAGGGGTCTGAATATGTCTCCGGCTGCCAGAAATTGGTGCGTACGTTCAGGCCCGCCTCCAGGATGGCCTTGGCGGCTCCGCCCATGTCTGAGGTGATCTGGTGCTTGCTGAACATATATTCGACAGCCTGGCTGTCGCTGACGACGTATCCGTCGAATCCGTAGGTTTTCCGCAGCAGTTCCGTCAGGAACCATTTAGAGGCCGAGACCGGCTCTCCGTTCCAGTCGTTGTAGCTGCTCATCACCTCCATCGGATGCACGCGTGAGATGACCTGCGCGAAAGGATAGAGGAAGATCTGGTGCAGGTCGCGGGGGTTGATCTGCGGATCGGTGCGGCAGCTGCCGTCACGTCCGCCGGCCGGAACGCTGTAGGCCGCGAAATGTTTCAGGCAGGAGGCCACTCCCTGGCTCTGGACGCCTTCGGCCATCTCCGTTCCGAGTTCGGCGACCAGGAAAGGATCCTCTCCGTAACTCTCGACCGTGCGGCCCCAGCGCTGGTCGCGCGCCACATCCAGGATGGGGGCGTAAACGCTGTGGTATCCGATCAGGCGGGCCTCTTCACCCGCGATTTCGCCGGCCCGGCGGACCAGGGCGCGGTCCCAGGTGCTGCCGATCGCAATCGGAGCCGGCAGGGGAGTCGCCAGGGTGTGATTGAGGCCGTGGATGCCCTCGTTGGTAAATTCGGCGGGAATGCCGAGCCGCGTCTCTTCCACGAAGAACTTCTGGACCTCATGCAGGGCCTTGACATGGTTGCTGAAGGGATAGATCAGGTCATAATGGTCCTTGTAGCCTTTGCCCACGCCGTTGAGGTGCTCGTCGATGTTGGCGATGCCGTCTTTCCAGATCCGCTCCTTCCATTCCGGGGTAGGGAGCGCCCAGGGCAGGACACGGCCGTAGCCGTAGACCGTGACCAGCTGGCATGTTTTTTCGTCGACCGTCATCTGCTCCAGCAAGTCTTCGACGCGCGCATCAATGCCCTGCGTCGGATCTTCATAGACGTCCTTGACGCCGTTCTTGTTGAAGTCGATCCATCCTTTGTGGTAGATGGTCGGAGTCTTGCTTTTGCGCAAAGAAGATGCCTCGACCGGCTGGGCAGCGGTCGAGACAAATAACAATAAAATAGCGGCTGCAACCGCTTTGGCTATGGTTCTCATCGTGTATGGGTTAACTGTCTTTTACAAATATAGTAAAAAGCTGTCACACATACACTAGATAAAGGATCCCTATTGATACTCCCACTGGAAGAGCACGGGGAAGTGGTCGGAGAGGTACGGGACGCCGTAGTTGGTCCGGTCCACCCAGTACTTCACCGGCTTTACGGTCTTGCCGACATAGTAAATATGGTCGATGATGCTGCCGCCGGAGTCTTTGAAACCGTTGTACGTGCGTTCATATTTGTCGGTGCCGTCGGCGGTCAGCCGGGCATAACCCATGTTGTCATTGAGCGGCTTCAGCACTCCTCCTTCGTAGGTTGTGTTGAGGTCTCCCACGTGGAGGATGACGATGTTGGAGTTCTTCAGGTCACTCACTTTGCAGAGAGCCTTCATCTGCGACACCATCATCTCGGCGGAATTCTTCTGTGCCAGGTCGCTCTTATGGTCGTAGTGCGTCGGGAAGAACCAGATTTCAGTGTTACCGTGCTTCTTATCCTTGAGTTTCGCATAGACCGTCACCCGCCGGCAGGCGGAGTTCCAGGCGCCGTAGGTCCCGTCGCTGTTCTTGGCAGGCAGGGTTCTCGGCTCGGGATCGAGCCAGAAGAAGTCTTTCAGGACCAGGTCAAAGCGGTCCTTGCGGTACAGGATCCCCACGCCCTCGCAGTTTGCGCTGGCGACCGAGGCGCCCGACCCGCTGTCGCGTCCGACGTCATAGTAGCCGTACTCGGCACCGAAATAGGAGGCGAAATCTTCCGATTGGGCCTTACGCACTTCCTGCAGGCCGATCAAGTCCGGTTTGACGGTATCGACAAACTTCTTGACCGCGGCTCGGCGCGCCGTCCAGGCGGCACTGCTCCCGTCGGGATAGGTGTCTGCGGTGTTGGCGTAGCGGATGTTGAAGGTGCAGACGATCATCGGATCCGCGCTTCCGGACGGTGTCGGCGTATCAGGCGTGTCTGGCGTCTCAGATCCGGATGGGTTCGGAGGCGTCACCGGATTGACGATGTTTCCCGGCCCGCAGGCCTGGATCAGCAGGACTGCGGGCAGGAGAACATACAATAAACCGAATGCAATGCGTTTAGCCATTATCATTCTGCTTTACAAGACTTCCGGGGATTGCCGCCGAGCTGCGACCATCCTTCGGCAGGGCCGGTGGCTGATCCCTTCACGGAGAAGAGGGTTACCTTGCCGTCCTTCATGCCGGTGCAGTAGATGGTGCCGTCCGGGCTGATCGTCGGTGAGGTACGCAGGGATGTGCCCAGAGCGATTTCGGATGCACGGGTACCGTCCGGTTTGACTTTGACCAGTTTGGCTACCGTCTGGACGCCATCCACAACCTCAGACTCGTTGAAATAGACATAGCCCTGGTTGTCCACCGCCGGGCTTCCCCAGACGGTGAAGACATCACTGCTGACAGGGAGGAACCACTTCTTGGAGCCGTTCGGATCAACGGCTGTCAGACCATTGTGGGTCGTGGCATAGACAGTCCCATTCCCGTCCAGGGCGACGCCGAGGCTGGAATAGCGTTTCGTGTTGCCGTCCAGTTCGAGCGTCCACTCTGGCTTGATGCCGTCCGTCTGGCTGAACTTATTGAGATCATAGCACATCAGGACGCCCTGGCCGCCGTTGGATTTACCATACAGGACATAAACCCGGTTGGCGCCGTCGATGGCCATGTAAGTGGTTTGGCTGTTCAGCGTGGTAGTACCGCTATAGGTGAATCCCAGCATGAACTTATCACGTCCACCGTCCGTTCCATAGTGTTTCCACTGTCCATCTTCTTTCCAGAGGAGACGCGTGCCGTAGCTGTCGTCCGTATGGACCAGGATGGTTTCTTCCTTGGTCGCGGCGAAACCGCCGTGGGAGCCGCGCTTGACCCGGACGACCTGGTCGAAGGAACCGGTGGCTTTGTTCAAGATCGCGCCATTGTCCTTGAACGGTTTGCCCGTCCAGAGGTCATCATCGGTCGGATTGGACTTGGTGGCCAGGAAGATCTTCTCATCCAGGATGACAGGGATCACATTGATGTACTTGGCATTTCTCCAAGGGAAATACCACTTCTGGGTACCGTCGGGATTCACGGCATAGACACCGGATTCATTGTCCGCAGTGCCTCCGTTTTCATTGTAGGCGAGGGCCAGGAAGATCGTTCCGTCCTTATCCACGGAAGGCGTGCAGGAGGAACCGGTCTTGGTACCGTCATTGCTGCGGGGGTTCGGATTGTGCAGGTTGGCGTCAAAGACCCATTTCTGGTTGCCGTCCGGATCGAAGGCGACCAGGTGCAGGCCGCTGGAGAAAGCATAGACCACGCTGCCATCGGCGTTGGTGGCCGGTGAAGTGAATTTGGTGTATGCTTCGGAGTCGTTGTCGAAAGGCTTGGCCCAGGCGAGTTCGAGCGAATTAGGGCTCTTTGCCACATGGATGGTTTTGGTCGTGGAAGCCTTCTTGCGCTGGTTGTCCGTGACGGTGAGGGTGACTTCGATGTCGCCGAATTCGTTGAAGGTAAACTTCGGATTCTGCTCGGTCACCGTATTGGCGCCGATCTTCCACTCCCAGGCGACGACACTGCCGTCCGGGTCCGCAGATTTGTCGGTGAACTGCACTTCATCGCCGGCGACGATGCCCTCGGCGGGTGTCCATTCGAAATCAGGTACCGGGCTGTTATTGGTGTCCTGGATCGTGATGATTTTGGTGCAGGTGCCGGACACGTTTTCATTGGTAACAGCCGTAAGCGTGATCTCTTTTTCGCCGACCGTATCGAAAGAAATCGGGTCCTCGAGCTGCTTGCCCCACTTATAGCCAGTGCCCCAGTCCCATTTGCACGCGACGATGATGTCGTTGATGGCGACGGAGGTATTCGTGATTTTGATATCCTCATAAAGCTCATAGACCTCTTTGTCGGTGGTAAAATCCGCAGTTACCGAAATCTTCGGCTTGGTGCAGGACGCCAGCGCGAAAAGGGACAGCGAGAAGAGGATGATTTTCTCAATGCTTTTCATATACAAGATCGTTTATCATTTCCACCCGGGGTTCTGATTGAGATTATCATTCTTCTGGATGACATTCTCAGGAACCGGATAAATGTACATGTTATCGTTCCATTTGCGGGGCATCTCATACCCCAGCAGGTAACCGCCGGCAGGGTCGTCGGCGATCTTGACGGCCTTCTGATGCTCGTTCAGTGTCATTGCAATGGACTTGTATGTACCCGTCTTCTGATAGTTGGCATCCGCGGTCACATAGACATCATATTCGCCGTCGCCGTTGAGGTCGACCGGGGCGTCCAGGGCCGGAATATAGACACCGTCCCAAGGGGCGGTCTCCCAGTCCTTGCCGCAGGCCCAGCGCTTGAGGTCGTTGAGACGGAAACCTTCGAGGATGAGCTCGATGGCCCGCTCGCGGCGTACCTCGAGGATGACCGGGCTGGTGACATTGGGATAGAAGGTCTGCTGGAGATAGGTATCCACGACGGTGGGGAGTTTATCCAGGTCACCGCCGGTGATGCCGGCGCGGCGACGGAGGGCGCCGATGGTCTCGGACCAGTCGTCGGCGGTAATCGTACCCAGCTCCGCCTTGGCCTCCGCATAGTTCAGCAGCACTTCGGCGTAGCGCAACAGCGGGACGTCATTGTCGTTGGTACGGCCGTTGTCGTAACCCACATCATCCATTACATATTTCGTGTACTGATAGCCGGTCAGCGACAGGCTCATGTCCGTAGCAGTCCGGATGAACTTGCCAGTGGCATCTTTCCGGGTATAATCCGCGCCGCGGATGGTCTGGCACAGGCGGGCGTCACGTCCGGCAGTCTCCTGCACGAAGGTCTTGTAGGCGCCGGTCGGGGTCTTCTCGTTGTAGATGGAGCCGTCGGCATTGAGGTAGGTCTTGGCGAAGGCGCGCGTCATCGACAGATGCGGGCCATAAGAGGTAGAATTGTAATACCAGTTGGCTTCACCCAGTACGGAGAGATCCTTGCTCTGCGTATAGGCCAGCATCACCTCTTCGGTAACCGGATTATCACTGATAAACAGTTCGCGGTAGGCGCCGCGACCGCCTGTCTCATAAGCGGTGCCCGTATGGAGCCTGTACGGACCCTCATCCATGATTCTCTTGGCGGCGTCAGCCGCGGCCTGCAGCAATTCGTTGGCAGAAATGGTGCAACCCTGCAGGTACTGGCTTCCGAACTGGCTTCCGCTCGCGTGATACTTGCGGAACGT
>CAMJHJ010000093.1 GCA_946405485.1 uncultured Bacteroidales bacterium
AGACCGTGTACTCGAAGATCCAAGTCGAGTATCCCACCTTGAATTCGTCCGGAGCGGTGCTCTTGATTCCGTACTTGGAGGTGCCGCAGGCGGTGACCAGAAGGACGGCCACAGCCGCGATTATGGTTCTGAGCTTCATCATACCGTAAAGATTTAATCTAAGGCACCCAGGACAAATATCAAGCCACGGAGGCTACTCGTTGCCCTTTTCCACCAACTCTTTCAGATTATCGATTTCGAAGTATTTCGAATAATCTTTGACGGTCAGGGTATCGCTTTCCGAGACGGGAATCTCGATGGCGTCGCCGACGGCGATCGGGTAATCCGGGGTGATGCCCGCGTCGATGTTCTCACCGTCCCGGGTGCTGAGGCGGCCGCGGAAGGAGGAAATCTGGAAGCAGTAGCCGTCGGCCGTGCACATGGCCTGGATGGCGCAAGCGCCGCCGCCGGAGGTCTCGCCGATCACGGGGATGCCGGCGTCCTTGAACATGGACGGGAACAGGTTGCCACAGGAGAACGAAGTGTTGGAGGTGAGGACGCCGAAGTTCAGGTTGTAACGGATATCCTTGTCCGCCGCGTCGAAGACACCGTTGAAGTTGCGGTCAACCTCATACTGCACGATCGAGTGCTGGCCGGTGAGGGAGTTGGCCACGCGGAGATAGCTCTCGTCCATGATGAGGGAAGTCATCGCCATGACGATATCGGCGGAACCGCCGCCATTGGCAGTGATGTCGATGATGAAGTTCTTGACTTCCGGATCGGAGGCGGCCTTGTACAGGGCGTCCAGGAAGATGACCATGTCGTCGTTCTCGGTATTGTCGACAGTCGGCATCGGGCCGTTGCCGGCATAATAGTCCTTCCAAGCCTCCTCGTTGCGGCTGTTGAACGAGTCGAATACGCACACGACCGTATCACCCTTCTTGAAGTAAGTCGTCGAACCGTAAGCTCTCGGACGGAGAGCCGCCACCGCCTGAGCGGTCGCCTGCATCTCCCGTATCGGGGCAATCGCCTCCATCAGAAGGGCGACGACCTCCTGGTTCGCCATACCCGTCTTCTGGTATTCCGCGATCAGTTCGGCGTTGCCTTCCGAATCCTCGCCGACAGCATCGCCAAGGACCTCCATGGCGGTGTGGCCGTCAAAATAAACCGCAGTAAGGCCGGTCATGCCGAACAGGTATTCGGTCGGCTTCTCGGAAAGGAGCAGTTTCTTGATGGTGGGACCGCACTCGATATCCTCCTCGAGGACCTTGTCCAGGCCCTTGGCCTTCAGCTCATCGTTGTATTTGATGCGGCCCGGGTAGCCGTAGAAATGGTCCAGGCCGAAGCACAGCTCCTTGTAATTGAACTCCGCCAGGTCGGCCGGACGGGTGGTCTGGGCCAGGATGGGCTTGTAGTAGTCAGGGTCGATCTCGGAGAGGCTGATCTCATTGACGGACAGGTTGGCAACGACCTTTTCGCCGTTGAAGCCGGCGTGGTGGTAGTAGAGGTCGGAGTACATATCAGCGAGCGTGGCGAAGGGGAAATACACCGCACCCTTGCCGTCGGAACGGAGGTCGATGCCGTAGGCGCCGTAGTCCAGCGTCGTGGTCACCGTGGCCGGGAAGTAGCTCACGCTCTTGAAGCGGACGAAGGGCATGCCGTCATAATAGACATTGGCCATGCCGGGTTGCAGAAGGCCCATCTGGTTGGTGAACGCATCGAACTGGTCGGAGGTGAAAATGTCGCTGTTGATATTGACAGTAGCCTTTGCATCACCGTTGGCTAGGGTGTACTCCCCAACTCCGGTGTGGGTGACGGTCATCTTGGAACCGGGAAGGACGATGGACTGGAAATCCGCCGCCGAGATGTACGCGACATTCGGCATGTCGTCATAGAAACGGAGCGTCACCTGGGAATCGGGGGCGATCTTGGTCACCACGGGAACGATCCGCTCGGTGTAGGTGCCGCCATCGGGCTGCTCATCGGCTACTTTGTTCTTGCTAGAATACATCCTCGGGCTGCAGGATACCGCAACGATCATTGCAGAGAGGGCGATCAGGGAAAGGTTTTTGGATTTCATTATCGTATTTGTTTAACTTGTTTTCGTGTATTAGTTTATTAATACACTGCAAAGTTACGGCTCTTTTTTGATTTTGCAAGAAAAAACTGAAAAAATCCCCATTATTTGTGATTTCCCCGCACGGCAAAGGTCGGTAACTTTGCCGACGGAACATTTAAAGCTTATTCGCTATGGAAAAGAAACAAAGAATCATCCTCTTCTGGGCTCTGACCATCCTCGGATTCCTCTCCCATTCGCTGGCCGACGCCCTTCCCGCCTTCTGGGGGCAAAGCATCGTAGCAGAACAGGGCCCCGCTCCCGTGGGCATGATGTCCTTCATGGTCTGCCTGACCTACCTCGTGCCGGTGGTGGGTATCCTCTTATTAGTATATGGTGGAAAGACCGCCAAGATCATCAACGCCGTCCTGGCCTGCTTCGTGGCCCTCTTCACGCTCCTGCACATGAGCGAACTTATCGAGAGCTTCAACCCCGTTCAGCTCTTCATCATGCCGATGATGTTCGTCATCGCCCTCCTCATGGCCATCGACTCCGTCAAAATCTGCAAGAAATAAGACGTAAGTCTTGTCGTTTTTATTGTTGTAGTGAAACCTCCACCCTATATCCGGGCGGAGGTTTTCAATTGTCACTCGCAACATCAGTCCGATTTTTGCAGAATAAACGTTATATTCGTATTAAGAATTGACGTGAAATGATACTTACTACTACTCCTACCATTGAAGGACGCACCATTAGAGAATACAAGGGCGTCGTGTTCGGAGAGGTGATCTCCGGCGTGAATTTCATCCGTGATTTCGCGGCCAGCATCCGCAATATCATCGGCGGCCGCAGCGGGTCGTATGAGGAAGAACTGCTCCGCGCCCGCAACCAGGCCATGGACGAGCTGGCCGACAGGGCCGCCCGGCTCGGAGCCGATGCGGTCGTGGGCATCGACATTGACTATGAGGTGCTTGGAGAGAACAACGGCATGATGATGGTGACCGCTTCCGGCACCGCCGTCAAACTCGACTAAAGAATCTCCCGCGCGATTGCGGCGCAGGCCTCCGCGTCGGCGAGGGCGTGGTGGTGGTTGAGGAGGTCGAAGCCGCAGGCGGCGGCGACGGTTTCGAGCCGATGGTTCGGAAGGAAGCCGCCGAAATGGCGTCGCGAGGCCGCGAGCGTGTCGAAAAAGGCATAATCGGGGTAATCCATCCGATAAGTGCGGAAGACGGCCTTCAGGCAACCTTCGTCGAAGCGCGCGTTGTGCGCCACGAGCGGCAGCCCCTCAATTAGCGGCTCGATTCGCTCCCATACATACGGGAACACCGGCGCATCCTCCGTGTCCTCGGGCCCGAGGCCGTGGACCCGCCGGCAAAACCATTGATAATACTCCGGTTCCGGGTGGATGAGACTGTAGAATGTGTCCACAATCTCTCCGTCCCGCACGATGACAACTCCGACGCTGCACACGCTGGAGGGCTGTTCGTTGGCTGTCTCGAAGTCTATGGCCGCAAAGTCAAGCATACCCTGCAAAGATACGAAATAATGCCTATCTTTGGCAAAGACTCAATAACCAACGTATGACGCGCGCATTCCTCCTGGCCGCCGCGGCGGCGCTTCTGGCCTCCTGCCAGGCCCCTACCATCGACACGCTCAAACCCCGCATCGTGGTCTTGACCGACATCGGCCCGGCGGAGGTGGAACCGGACGACAACGAGTCGGCCGTACGGCTCCTCTCCTATGCCGACCGCTTCGAAATCGAGGCCATCGTCACCACCATCGGCTGGAACTGCGACCCGTATCCCGAGGAATGGGCGGAATACCTGTATCGGGTGATTGACGGGTATGAGGTCGATGTCCACAATCTCATGAAGCGCTCCGGCCAGACCGGATTCCTCGCGGACGAACAGAAGCAGGAACTCGGCTATTGGCCCAGCGCCGATTACATCCGCAGCCGGTCGGTCATGGGCAGTACCCGCGCGGGCATCGGCGTCATCGGCGAGGGAAATGATTCGCCCGGAAGCGAACTCCTGATCAGTCTGGCCGATGAGGACGACCCCCGGCCCATTTGGGTATGCTCCTGGGGCGGGGCCAATACGCTCTCGCAGGCCATCTGGAAAGTGCAGCAGACGCGGTCGGAGGAAGAATTCAAGGCCTTCCTCCACAAGTTCCGCCTGTATACCATCACCGATCAGGATATGGTATACGCGATGCGCATGGATCGGGCGTACAGCTCGCATCAATGGCTCCGGAGGGAGTTTCCGCAGGACTTGATGCTGGTCTGGGACGAGAGCGCCTGGCTCAACCAAAACGCCCTGGGTGTGCGAAACTGGAACAAATATGCGGAGCTGATTCAAGGGCACGGGGAGATGGGCAAGGTCTATCCCCACTATCTTTGGGGTGTCGAGGGTGACACGCCCAGCTTCCTGAATGTCATGCCTAACGGCCTCAACGACCCGGAGCATCCGGAGCAGGTGGGGTGGGGAGGATGCCACCAGTTCGGCATCTCTCCCGACGGCGAAACCAGCGCCTGGACCAATTGGCAGCAGCCCCTCAAGGGCATTTCCAACACTTACGAACGCAAGTTCTACACCGACGAGTTCAACGACTTCGCCGCCCGTATGCAATGGGCCGCCGAGGGAGAAGGCAACCGCAACCCTATTGTCCGGATCGACGGCCACGAGGGCCTCAAACCGCTGGAAGTCAAGGCCCATGCGGGCGCCTCGCTCCGCTTCGACGCCTCGAAATCCTCCGATCCCGACGGCGACGCCCTCTGCTTCGAATGGTGGTTCCAGGAGTTCCCGGACGATACGCCGCCGAAACTGGTCGATACCACCGAGCCGAAGATTTCTTTCACGGTTCCCGTCACCGCTGCCCCCGGCCATCAGTACCACCTGGTTTGCGAGGTCCACGACGACGGCCCTTTCGAACTCGTCGCTTATCGGCGCATTATCATTACGGTGGAGTAGGTACTTCCGAATATATTTCGTAACTTCGGTTCCGATTTAATATGAAACGAACGATGAAATACCTTATCATGATTATTCTCGGCTGCCTGCTGATTGCCTCTTGCATCATCAATTTTAGCGGCGGCTCCATTGTCGTCGGCTACTGCACAGAAGACGGCATCGATTATACCGAGGTCCGCGAGGTCGGACAGTTCAACGCCATCTCCTCCCACCTTCCTTGCACCATCTATTTCTCCCAGGCTGACAAGCAGGAAGTCCGCGTGGAAACAACGGAAGAACTCGCTCCCAAGGTCCAGACGATTGTCGAGGACGGGACGCTGAAACTGAAAATGGCCGAGGGCCATTATCCGAAGCTCATTCTCCGCATTGTCATCTCCGTCCCTAATATCGAAAGCATCACCATTCACGGCAGTGGTGACCTGCGTCACGAAGGGACTCTACGGGTTAGCAACGGGTTGAGTGTCAAGGTCCTCGGCAGTGGTGACATCCGGATGGGCGACATCGTCTGCAAGACCTTCGAAGCACATACCAGCGGCAGCGGCAGTCTCGGTTTCGCCAGCATCGACTGCGCGGACTTCACCGGTTCCGTCAAAGGCAGCGGCAACCTCCGGTCCGACTCTGTTCATTGTGACGGCTTCGGCGTCTCCACCTCGGGTTCCGGCGACATCGACATTGAATCCGTCGCCGCATCGGGCAGTGCGTCCGTCAAGGTGTCCGGCAGTGGCGACATCACCCTCCGCAAGGTTGCTGTCGATGGCGACATGGACCTGAAAACCAGCGGTTCCGGCGACATCACCGTCAACGGCTCCTGCCGCGACGTCACCGCTTCCACTTCCGGCAGCGGCAACATCTCCGGCAACCTTTCCCACGCCGGCATGCGTGTCAGCACCTCCGGGTCGGGTGACGTCAATCTTTAGTATACCGCCGGGCGCGTGCCGGCAATCTTTTAGCGATTCAAATACTTCACGACCTCGTCGGCGGCCAGAACCAGCTGGACATACTGAGGAGCCGTGTTGATGCAGCATTCGTTCTCGCCCCAGTGGAAGGGGTAGTCGTCCTTATTCTCGAAGAAGTCCTCCTTCACGAGAAGTCCGGGGACGATGCCGCCGGGGATGACGGTGTAATCCGCGCGGTTGTTGCCGTAGGCCACCTTCTTGGTGTTCACGCCCACGCCGGTCACGAAGGACACATTGCTGTAGGGGTGGCAGCCGAAGATGAAGTTGAGGCCGGAGAGAACGTATTCGGGATCGATCATGTCCGGGAAGAGCTTCCAGACACGGTAGCAGTTGTAGGCGCTCATGATGACGCCCGCGTTGCCGGCCCAGCTGGCGCCGCCGATGGACACGCCGTACGGGTTGTCCTGGCCGCCGCGGGTAAGCACTTCCACATAGGCGGGAATGAGAGACTTGACCTTCTCCTGGAACTTCTTGTCCATGTAAGGATAGAGCTTGAGCGCAGCGGTGAGGTTCGGACCGCCGACGAACTGCGAGGAGAACATGCCGTTCGAAACGTTGCCCATGTTGCGCGGGGCGGCGGGCTTGGCGTCCAGCTGCTTCTCCACGAGCGGGAGGAAGAAGTCCTTGAACTTGTCGTCGCCCGTGGCCAGCCACAGCTCGATGGCCGCGTTCATTCGGGGATCGGCACCGCCGCCGAAGCCGCCAAAGCCTCCGAAACCGCCGAATCCGAAGCCGCCCGCCTGCCGCTTGGCAGGATCAGCATCCTCAAAGTACTTGTCCCACAGCATCAAAGCGTTCTTCAGCGAACGTTCCGCTTCCTCGGGGAAATACTCCTTGAGGGCCGGGTAGGCAACGGCCAGGGAGACGATGTCCTGCATCACGCTCGCAGGAGCGAAGCGGCTCGTGAACACGAATCGGTCGTCCGGGGTGCCGGAGCGGTCGCCCTTCACTTCGTAGGGCTTCAGCGACGGGTCGTAGATCTTGCCGTCAGTGAGCGTCATCGCATCGCCGAGGTGGTGGTAATGGTGCATGTCGGGCTGGCCGATGACCTGCGCCACGAAGCCGATGTTCTCCACCTGCGCGTTGATGTTCAGGGTGCCGTGCATGATCAGCTCCACATTGTCCGGAACGCCGTCCGGGACGTGGATGTCGGCATACTGGGTCTTCTGGTCGATGAGGGTCTGGTCCCGCATGGGCTTGAACTCGCGCCAGATGTAGGCGAGGTCCTGCGTGGTGTTCAGCACGGAATTCGCCTGGATGTCGAAGTCGCCGGCGTCATACCAGCCGCCCACGGCGAGGCCGGGGATGTGCTCGAGGGGCTTGTACTTGTCGTTGGTCTCGTCACCCTGGAAATAGCCGTCATGCAGACGGACATTGGCGGGCGCCTGCAGGGCGTCGTCCATGTTGGCGCGGCCGTGCCAGATCCGGTAGGCCTCGTTCACCTCCATGTGGTCCATGTTGACGACCAAGGAAATGTCCATGGACGGATGCCACTTATCGGCATAAATATCCTTGTCAATCGGGAAGGCGTTCGTCTCTACACCCTGATAGTCAATGCAGTAGAGGCCAGGCTGGCGGACGTCGGAAAAGTCGATCTGGACATAGTTGTAGCGATGGTGATATTCGCCCCAGACATTGACATTCACCGTCTTGGCGACAGACTTGGTGCCGTCCGGGTTGACGCGGAGGATGCGGGCCGTGGGCGCGGGGGTGTCATTGCGGTCGAGCTCGGCCACCGCGACCTTCTTCTGCGCGGGGGAATAGCCCACCTGCGAGAAACCGATGTTGGCAGGACGGATCCAGTCCTTGGACACGCTCGGCTCCAGGAACCACTCCAGCACCATGCCGGTCTTGCCGCCCGGCAGCAGCGAACGGAGCACGAACGTGCCGTTCTGGGCGAGGTGACGGCCGTCGTAGATGCCGATCTCCGTCTCGGAGCGGACACCCACGCGGAGCGCCTCGTCCTCCGGCGCCATCACGATCTGATGGCCCGTGGACATGGGCTTCGCCACGAGGAAATCGCCGCGGCCGCGGTCGTCGAAGGTGCTTTCACCGAAATACTGCGTAATCTTCTCCGACACCGGATGGACCTCCGTGTCGTGCATCGGATACTTGGGCAGGATGCGCGCGAAGCCGTCCACCAGGTAGTTCTTGCCGAAGTACGACGCCGGGAAGAACTCCAGGTTCAAGCCAGCCTTGCCCACGAGGGATTCCGGCACGGGCTTGTCCAGGAATACCTGCACCACGCATCCGTTGTCCTTCGGGCTCAACCGGACACGGGACACGAAGTCATAGTCCGCATGGGTAAGCGTCACCTCCACGAAATTGCCTTCGCGGTCCACGATGCGGTTCGACACCGTGCCGAAAATGTCCCACTGTTCCGGGGTGTTCATCAGTCGGATACCACCGCCGGTGGCGATCCGTTCGCCGCGCTGGATGATCTCCAGGCCGGCGAATTTCTCGTCATAAAAACCTCCGTTGTAGATGTTGTTATACATGAGGACGTTCGTTCCCCGGGCCTCGAAATAACCGAGGTCGTTCATGGTCAGGACGGGGGCGTTTTGGGCGCGACAAGGCGACGAAAGCAGGGTTGCAAGAGCGACCGCGCTGAAGGTCAATAGTTTACGCATTAAATCAGTGTTAGGGTTGGGTTGTATTTGTAAAGGTAACAAGAATTTCCGAGAAAAAAACACTACCTTTGTGAAACAACACGAAACACCATGAAAAAATTCCTGATCCTAACCTGTGCGCTGGCCCTCGCGGCCTTCGCAGCCTCTGCGCAAAAGCCCGCCCAGCCCGTCCTCACCGTCGAGGGCGGCCAGATTCAGGGCGTCCCGGCCGACGTGGCCGGCGTCACCGTTTTCCGGGGCATCCCGTTCGCCGCGCCGCCCATCGGCGACCTCCGTTGGAAGGCGCCGCAGC
>CAMJHJ010000094.1 GCA_946405485.1 uncultured Bacteroidales bacterium
GTCCAGAAGATGTTCGCCCTGTCGGATGTCTATATCATGCCTTCAGTCTCCGAGCCTTTCGGCATCTCGCCGCTCGAGGCGATGCGGACCGGAGTCCCTTCGATCATTTCCCATCAGTCCGGCGCCGCCGAGGTCCTGAGATACGCCTTCAAGGTGGATTTCTGGGACGTTGACGCAATGGCTGATGACATCTATGCGTTGCTCCAGTATCCTGTCCTGTCCGAGTTTGCGGCGAAGAAGGGTTATGACGAGGTTAATGAACTCAAGTGGAACAATGCCACCGCCAAGTTGAAAAAAGTTTACGAATCGCTAATATGAACCAGAAGAGCATTTGCCTGTACTTCCAGGTACATCAGCCGACCCGGCTCCGTCTGTACCGCTTTTTCGATATCGGTAAAGACTCCCATTACTATGATGACTTTGCGAACCGGACGATCATCCGCCGGGCAGTCCAGGACTGCTACCTGCCGATGAACGCCGTGCTGCTCGAGCAGTTGAAGCAGCACAAGGGCGCCTTCAAGGTCTCCTTCTCCATCTCGGGCACTACGCTGGAGATGTTCGAGCGCTATGCTCCTGAGGTGATCGACAGTTTCAAGGCGCTGGCCGATACCGGTTGCGTGGAATTTGTCTGCGAGACCTATTATCACTCGCTCTCTTCCGTGGCCTCCCAGGCTGAATTCAAGCACCAGGTCATGAAACAGCGGGATCTCGTCAGCCAGCTCTTCGGTGTCAAGCCTGTGACTTTCTGCAATACGGAGATGACTTATTCCGACAGCATCGGGGCCACCGTCTATGAGATGGGCTTCAAGACAATGCTGACCGAAGGCGCCCGGCACATCCTGGGTTGGCGCAACCCGGATTATGTCTATTCCTGCGCGGCACAGCCTAAGCTGAACCTGCTGATGCGCAACGCTTCGCTGAGCGACGACATCGCCGTGCGTTTCTCCGATCCGTCCTGGGACGTGCAGCCGCTCACGGCGCAGAAATATGTCGGCTGGCTGCGGGGCGCGGAGGGCGACATTGTCAACCTCTTCATGGATTATGAGTCCTTCGGCGTTTTCCATCCGGCTTCGAGCGGGATTTTCGACTTCATGCGGGCGTTGCCCGAAGAGGTCCTGTCCGACGGATCTATGGCGTTCGTCACACCGGCGGAGGCTGTCAAGAAGCACAAGAGCGTCGGCCCCATCGAGGTTGAAGATGCGATTTCCTGGGTTACGGCGGAGAATGACCTTTCCGTGTATCTGGGTAACGAGCTCCAGCAAGATGCTTTCAACAAGCTGTATGAACTGACGGAAAAGCTCTCGATCCTCAATGATCCCGTCCTCTGGGCGGACTTCGGACACTTGCAGCAGAGCGCCAATTTCTACTACATGAGTACGCAGTTCTTCTCCGACGGGGCCAGTTGGCGTTATCCCAACGTGTATGATACGCCGTATGAGGCCTTCATCAATTATATGAACGTTTTGAGCGACTTCATCATCCGGGTGAATGACGCAATGGCCGTTAGAAATGAGCGCTAAAGTGATTAAGAATCCCGACTATTTGTTCGAGGTAAGCTGGGAAGTTTGCAACAAGGTCGGCGGTATCTATACGGTGGTTTCCACCAAGGCTTTTTATTTGAAGCCGCAGCTGAAAAGGCACCATATCCTGATCGGTCCGGATGTCTGGATGGACGTTGAAGCCAATCCGGACTTCATCGAAGATCCGACCCTCTATGCCGGCTGGAAGGTCCAGGCGGCTGCCGAGGGAATGCGGGTCCGGGTCGGCCGCTGGAATGTGCCGGGCCGGCCGACGGCGATCCTGATTGATTATAAAAGCTTTATCGACCAGACGGACCACATTCTGGGCCAGCTCTGGGAGAGTTTCGGAGTGGACTCGATCACGGGTAATTGGGACTACAAGGAGTCTGCGCTCTTCGGCTATGCCGCGGGTCGTGCGATCGAGAGTTTCTATAAGTACAACCTCTATGCTTCCGACAAGGTCGTGGCCCAGTTCCACGAGTGGCAGACGGGCGCGGGCTTGCTGTATCTGAAGAAGCATTGTCCGGCGGTCGGTACGGTCTTCACGACCCACGCGACCATGGTCGGACGCTGCATCTGCGGCAACAATTATCCGCTCTACGGGCGTTTCAACGAGTACAATGGGGACGAGATGGCGACGCGCCTGGGTGTCAAGGCGCGGTTCAGCCTGGAAGCCAAGTCAGCGCAGAATGCTGATGTCTTCACGACGGTGAGCGAGATCACGGCACGGGAGTGCGAGCATTTTGACGGCCGTGCGGTCGACATCGTGACGCCCAACGGCTTTGAGGAAAGCATCACGCCGGAGAATGCGGAGGCATTCAACGGGATCCGGAAAGCGGCACGTGAGAAACTGATCCGGGTCGCGACGGCCATGTGCGGCGCTTCGATCGCGCCGGATGCGCTGCTCGTCGGAATCGGCGGACGTTACGAGTTCCACAACAAGGGCATTGATATTTTTATCGATGCGCTCGCGCAGATTGCGCGTGAAGGCTGTAAGGACCGCCAGGTCTGCGCTTTCATCATGATCCCTTCGGGCCATAATGGACCGGACCGCAACCTGCTGCGCAAACTCGCAGGCGAGGGTTGCGAAGACTATACGACCCAGGTCAGTCACCAGCTGATGAACCCGGAGTGGGATACCGTCACCCGGCGTTTCGCCGAGCAGGGCCTGTACAACGCTCCTTCGAGCGATGTGAAGGTGTTCTTCATCCCTTCGTATCTCAACGGGTCGGACGGGATCTTCGATATGCGCTATTATGACCTGATGTCGGGTCTGGACCTGACCGTCTTCCCGTCTTATTATGAGCCTTGGGGTTATACGCCGCTGGAGAGCGTGGCGTTCGGCGTACCTACGCTGACGACGAGCCTGGCGGGCTTCGGCCTATGGGTGCGCAGCCACTATCAGGGCAAGCATCCCGGCATCGCGGTGGTGGACCGCAATGACGACAACTATGACCAGGTCGTCAGTGCGGTCAAGGCCCGCATCCTGGAGATGGCCTCGCTCGACTCCCAGACCCGCCTCCAGTATATGGAGAATGCCCGCGAGGTGTCCCGTATCGCCTTGTGGCAGAATCAGATAGAATATTATAAGCAAGCCTATTCGCTTGCGCTTGATAAAGTAGTGTCCCGGATGGGCGAGTACCCGTCCCTAAAAGAAGAAAAGTTAATGAAAGAAACCGAATTGCAGATCAGCGCCCCGACTTGGAGAAGCGTGATGGTGACCCGGCATCTGCCTGATGCCTTGGCCGGCCTGGAGAAATTGAGCGAAAACCTGTGGTGGTGCTGGAATGATTCCGCGAAGGCTCTGTTCAAGACCGTGGATCCGGAGATTTGGCACAAGTCCGGTCACAATCCGCGCGAGGTGCTGGATACCGTGAGCCTCAAACGCTTCAAGCAACTGGCCCGGGATCCAGAATTCCTGGCCCGGATGAAGGAAGTGCTCGCGGAGTTCGATAACTATATGGCCGCCAAGACTGAAAGGACCGATCCCTCCATTGCCTATTTCAGCATGGAATACGGTCTGGACACGTCCCTGAAGATTTATTCCGGGGGTCTGGGCATCCTGGCCGGCGACTATCTCAAGGAGACCAGCGACATGAACGTCAACCTCGTGGCGGTCGGTTTGCTGTACCGCTATGGCTACTTCACGCAGAAGATCACGGCCTATGGCGACCAAGTCGCCGAATATGACGCCCAGGACTTCCTGCGCATCCCCGCGAAACCGGTGTTTGACGCGGAAGGCAACTGGCTCACGACCAAGGTGGCGTTCCCGGGCCGTACCCTGACGGCGCGCATCTGGAAAGTGGCGGTCGGCCGTACCGACCTCTATCTGCTGGATACGGACTTCGAGGCCAACGTGCCGGAGGACCGGCAGGTGACCTATCATCTGTACGGCGGCGACTGGGAGAACCGGCTCAAGCAGGAATTGCTCCTCGGCGTGGGCGGTATCCGCGCCCTGCGCGCCCTGGGCATCGATACGCAGGTGTATCACTGCAACGAGGGACATGCCGCTTTCATCGGCCTGGAGCGGCTGCGCGAGTACATCCAGGACAAGAATCTCGACTTCGCGGAAGCGATGGAGGTGGTCAAGGCCTCCTCGCTCTTCACGACCCATACGCCGGTGCCTGCGGGACATGACGCCTTTGACGAAGGCCTGCTGCGCAAGTACATCGGCCACTATCCGGAGCGCCTGAAGATCAGCTGGGAGACGATGATGGGACTGGGGAAGGTGCATGCCTCCGATCCGGGCGAGAAGTTCTCGATGAGCATCCTCGCCGCCAATGTGTCCCAAAATATCAACGGCGTGTCGATGCTGCATGGCAAGGTCAGCCAAGACATCTTTGCGAACATGTATCCCGGTTATCTGCCCGAGGAACTGCATATCAGCTATGTCACCAACGGCGTGCATTATCCGACCTGGGCTTCCAAGGAATGGAAAGCCCTTCATGCGACCGTTTTCGGCGAAGAGTTCAAGACCCATCATTACGACAAGTCCTGCTTCGAAGGGATTTATAACCTGAGCGACGCCCAGGTATGGGATGTGCGCAAGATCCTCAAGAAGGAATTGGTGCGCATCGTGGGCGACCGGCTGGGTGACCAGGCGTTGAGCAGCCACTATTCGCCGCGCCAGATCGTCAAGATCAAAGATACGCTGCGCCCCGACGTGCTGACGATCGGCTTTGCCCGTCGTTTCGCGACCTACAAGCGGGCGACGCTGCTCTTTACGGACCTGGACCGGCTTGACGCCATCGTCAACAATCCGTCCCGTCCCGTCCAGTTTATCTTCGCCGGTAAGGCGCATCCCGCCGACAAGGCCGGTCAGGACCTGATCAAGCAGATTATCAACATCTCCAAGCAGGACCGTTTTATCGGCAAGATCGTTTTCGTGCCGGGATACGACATTTCGCTGGCCAAGCGACTGGTCCAGGGCGTAGATGTCTGGATGAATAACCCGACCCGGCCGCTGGAAGCTTCCGGTACGTCCGGCGAGAAGGCAGCCATGAACGGCGTAATGCATTTCTCCGTCCTCGACGGATGGTGGGTCGAAGGCTACAAGCCGGGCGCCGGCTGGGCCTTGCCGCAGGAGCGCACTTACGACGACCAGAGCTACCAGAACGAGCTGGATGCCGCGACGATTTACAATATCATCGAGAATGAGATCGCGCCGGCGTACTATGCCACGGACGCCAAGACGGGGATGTCCTCGGAATGGATCGGCTTTATCAAGAATACCGTGGCGCAGGTGGCGTGCAATTTTACGACCAACCGCATGCTGACGGACTATTGCAACCAGTATTATCTTCCGCAGGCGAAGCGTTCGGCATGGGTCAATGCCGATGATTTCTCCAAAGCGCGGGAGATCGCCCTGTGGAAGAAGCAGGTGCGCCGCAGCTGGGACAACATCTCGGTGGTATCTTCGACGCAGCCGGCTTCGTCCTATTCACTGTCTCCGGACAATGAGTTGAAGGCGGAGGTTGTGCTCAACATCGGTGATCTCAAGCCCGAGGATATCGGCGTGGAAATGCTCTTCACGACCTCCGATCGCAAGGGGAAGCTGCACCTGAACAGTGTTTTCGGCTTTGACCTGGTAGAATACAACGACGGCGTGGCGACTTTCCAGGCGTCCATCCTTCCGGAAGTGACCGGCTTGTACCAGGTCGCGACCCGCGTCTATCCCAAGAACGCGGAGCTTCCTCACCGGCAGGATTTCCCGCTGGTGAAATGGCTGTAGTTTCCTGAAATGGTCGTAGCCACCGGTTTTTTCGACGGCGTCCATCTGGGACACCGGATCGTGATCGAGGCGCTGGTCCGTGCCGCGCAGGAGCGGGGCACGGAAAGCGTCGTGGTCACGTTCTGGCCCCATCCGCGCAATGTCCTGCAGAATGACGCCCGGGGCCTCCGGCTGCTGTCATCCTTCCCGGAGAAGGAGGCGATGCTGCGGCAGTTGGGCGTGGACCGGGTCGAGGTCATCCCTTTCACCCGGGAGTTCAGCCGCCTGACGACGGAGGAGTATCTCCGGTCGCTGGTCATGGAGCGTTTCGGGGCGGACGCCATCGTGCTGGGGCCTGACAACCGCATCGGTTACAACTCCGGTACGACGGACCAGATCGCCGCGATCGCGCAGGGCATGGGACTGGAGGTGATCCGCACCGAGCCCTATGTCCTGGACGGGGTGACAGTCAGTTCGACCAAGATTCGGGGGGCGCTGGGCTCCGGTGACGTGACCCAGGCCGGCGCGATGCTGGGTTATGCCTATCCGCTTTCCGGCATTGTCGTGGAAGGGGACCGGATCGGACGGACCATCGGTTTCCCGACGGCCAATATCCAAGCTTCGGATCCTTTGAAAGTCGTTCCTGCGAACGGCGTCTACCTGTGCCGGGTGCATACCCTGGGGCAGGACTTCCATGGGATGACCAACATCGGCACGCGTCCCACGGTGACGGGCGTGTCGGAAGGGGAGGCCCTGTCAGCCAAGGTCCGCACGGTCGAAACGCATATTTTCGGTTTCGACGAGGAGATATACGGGCTGGATATCCGTGTCGGATTCCTGCAGCGCATCCGGGCTGAGCGGCGCTTCTCATCCTTGTCGGATCTCCGTGAGCAGCTGGTCGCCGACCGTGAATTATGCCGGTCGTTACTATAGGAATAAAAAATTATTTGTATATTTGCAGTCGATAAAGGGGTTCTGCCATCCAGGCAGGACTCTCTTTTGATTACTTTGTTTGACAAATAACCAAAAGTAATATGCCACAATTCCATTACATGACGGCAGACGGCCTCGAGAAAGTCAAGGCCGACCTCGCCGAAGCGCTCGCCCAGCGGCCGGTCATTTCCGCGCAGATCGCGGAGGCCCGCGAGAAGGGTGACCTTTCCGAGAACGCCGAGTACGAAGCGGCCCGCGAAGCGCAGGGCCTCCTCGAGGTCAAGATCGCCAAGCTCCAGAATCTGGTCGCCAACGCCAAGATCATCGACGAGAGCCAGCTGAATACGGATGTCGTCCGCATGATGAATAAGGTCAAGGTCCAGAACCTGGCCAACAAGATGGTGATGGAGTTCACCATCGTCGGTGAGACCGAGGCTGACTTCGCCCACGGCAAACTGGCCGCGACCACTCCCATCGCCAAGGCTCTCATCGGACATGCCAAGGATGAGGTCGTCGAGGCCCAGGTCCCTTCAGGCGTGATCAAGTTCAAGATTCTCGACATTTCAATTTAAACGAAGCATGGCCACGATCTTCACCCGTATCGCCAACGGCGAAATCCCTTCCTGGAAGGTTGCCGAGAGCGAGGACTTTTATGCATTCCTTGATATCAGCCCCCTCGCCAAAGGACACACCCTTGTGATCCCCAAGAAGGTGGAGGACGACTACATCTTCCATCTGGACGAGGAGACTTATGCAGGTCTCTGGGCTTTCGCCCGCAAGGTTGCGACCGCCCTCAAGGCCGCCGTCCCGTGCCAGCGGGTCGGTGTCGCCGTGCTGGGCATGGAAGTGCCCCACACGCACATCCATCTCGTTCCGCTTCAGACGGAAGGAGACCTGGATTTCCGGAAAGAACGTCCTGTCGTGACGCCTGAAGAACAGACGGCCATCGCCGCCTCCATCTTGAAAGAATATGAGAAATTGTAAGATCTTCGTCCTGGGCCTGCTGGTCCTGGCGGCCGCCTCTTGCGGCAAGAATACTTCCATCAAGGGCACCCTTACCGATGCGCCCGGCCGTCAGGTCGTCGTCAAGTATCTGGATGTCAATGTGCCTAAGGTGTTGGATACGGTCAAAACGGACGCCTCCGGCGCGTTCAAGTACGGCCTGGACATCAAGGAAGGACAGCCTGAATTCGTGTATCTGTATTACGGTGACACCAAGGTTGCATCCCTGCTCCTGCAGAAGGGTGACAAGGTAAAGGTCACTGCCGACACGCTCGGCCGTTACAGCGTCGAGGGTTCCGAGGAAAGCGTCAAGCTGCAGCAGGTGGAGCAGGATTTCTCCGCCTTCCTTACGGACTTGACCGCTACGATCGACGGGGCTTCGGGAGATGTCGCGGAGCTCAACCGCGAGATGTCCAGAAAGTTCATTGCTTATTATCGCAATGCCTTGAAATACATCGTGTCCAACCCTCATTCCCTGACGGTCATCCCGGTCCTGTACCAGAAGATCAACGACGGATTCCCCATCTTCAAGGAGGATAGCGATGCCATCCATTTCCGGAGTGTGTGCGACTCGCTGAAGACGGTCTATCCGGAGTCCGGCTATGTCAAGGCCCTGGATAAGGAAGCGACCCGCCGTATCAACCTGATGGAACTGAGTCTCCGGATGAAAGATGCGCAGCAGATGGGTTTCCCCGACCTGGAGATTGCGGACAGCAAGGGCGGCAAGGCGAAACTTTCGGATGTGGATGCCAAGGTGGTCCTGGTGATGTTCTGGAATGCGGCGGATGCTGCGCAGAAGATGTTCAACATCGACCAGCTTCTGCCCTTGTACAAGGAGTATCATCCGAAGGGATTCGAGATCTATGCCGTCAACGTGGATGCGGACAAGACCCTCTGGGGCACCACGGTCAAGAATCAGCAGCTGCCTTGGATCAATGTCTGTGACGGTTTCGGTGCCGCGAGCGTGGCCCTGCAGCGTTACAACGTGACGGCCCTGCCGGCTTTCTACCTGATTGCCGACGGCGGATTGGTCAGCGATCCCGGCATGGGTCCCGACGGGCTCCGCAGCTATCTGAAGAAGAATCTTTAGAAGAGTTTCCTGGCGCTGACGGTAGCGACAAATTGCTTGAGGTAGAACGGTTCGAAGTACGCGGTGTCTTCGAACCGTTTTTCTTTGTACGCTGCCATTGCGGGCCGCAGCATCGCATC